>NZ_JBSFYQ010000006.1:0-247946 GCF_053599855.1 Micromonospora sp. NPDC005161 | reverse complement strand
GGACCTCGGATGCGCTGCCCGGTCACCTGCACGACCTGACCTGCGCCCAACGGTTGGACGTTACCGGCGCCCTCTACTGGGCGGCATCCACACTGAAACTGCCGACCTTGGCCGACTCCGGCTACGACGGCGCTGGTCAGGGCATCCACACCCCGTACAAGCAGCCCGCCGACGGCCGCCGGCTCGCGGTCGACAACCGCGCCTACAACGCCGCTCTCCGATCGATGCGCTGTCTCGGAGAACGCGGCTTCGCGATCCTCACCGGCCGCTGGCGCAGCCTCCGCCACACCACCGCCAGCCCCCGAAACCTCGGCGACCACGTCCGCGCCGCGCTCAACCTCACACATTTCGAATACCGGTACCTACCGGATTCTTGTTGAGATCACCTCAGTACATCAACAAGGCGCAGCCGTGGCAGATCGATGTGTGCGAGAAACTACGTGCGATGGTCGGCCAGACCATTCCAGATGTCGAGGAGCGGCTCCAGTACGGCAAGCCGCACTACCTCAAGAACGGGCACTATGCGGCCGTCATCGCGGTGGCCAAGGACAAGGTCTCGTTCATGATGTTCAACGCAACGGACGTTCCTGAGGTCAAGGGGTTTCTTCGGGCTCTGGGCAACGGTGAACGCAAAGCCGTTGACATCAGAGATGGGCAAACCGTCGACTACGGCGCACTTGCCAGCATCCTGGAGAAGACCGCGACTGCCCTGTAGCTGCCCGGGTGTGTGCCGGGCAAGGCCTGGTCCTGGCATCGCGAGCCCAGGCCGCGGCCGTCCGATGTCCGGCACCTACACCGAGGTCGTACCGAGTGCGCATCGCGGCGTCGGTCATACGGCCCTGCCGGTGGCGGACACCCGCGCCCGGCCGTCACGTGCGGGAGCGTGGCTTCGGCAGATGGTTGAAGATCCAGAGCCACAGCGAGTTCCCCCAGCGGGCGGTACCCGTCTCTGCCCGCCGGGACGCCTCGACTGCGGTGAAGCCGTAGTCGCGCATCTTCTCCTCGTAGGCGCCGATTGCTGCGACGATGTCGGTGCCGCCACCGGGGAGCGCATCGCACAGGTTCGACGCGTCCAGTAGGGCCGTATTCGCGCCGGAGCCGCGGGCCGGGCTCATCGCGTGGATTGCGTCGCCGAGCAGGGTCACCCGGCTCGGCGTCCACGGCTGGACGCGTTCGGCGCTGCGGACCCGGACGAGGAACGTCTCGTCGACCGCGGCTTTGGCGAGCAGCGTGCGCAGGTCGGGGTGCCACGTACGGATCGCCGTGGACGCGACGACATGCAGCGCCACCGCGTCCATCCCGGTCATCGTCGCGTCTGACTCCGGGAACCGGTCATGCTGCGCGGACACGCCCCACATCAGGTAGTCGCCGCTCGGGCTCAGCCTCACCCTCGGGGCGATTGCGGCGGCCGCCTCCGGCGGCGGCTGGCGTAACTCGACGAGTCCGGTCGCCATGCCGATGTGGCCGCCGATGATCGCGGTGAACCCGTCGCGTAGCGCCGTCGGGACGAGCCGTCGCGTCTCGTCGTCGAGCGGCGTCTTGCCGTAGATGATGCGCGACCCGGTGTCCACGACCGTCGCGTCGGGCAGCATCGTGCGGCGGACCGCCGAGTGCACGCCGTCCGCGCCGACGAGCACGTCGGCGCGCTCGGTCGAACCGTCCGCGAAGTGCAGGGTCACACCGGCCGTGTCCTGCTCGTACCCGTCGAGTTCGTGGCCGAAGTGGATCCGATCGTCGAGGCCTGCGCCGAGAATCTCGCGAAGCGCCCCGCGGTTGACCGACGTGCTGAGCGTCTCGGGCTGGTACGGGTCGCGGTTCGGGTCGGTGAGTGTCTCGTGCAGGACGCGCAGTTGGGCGGAGAGCACGGTGAACTTCCTGCTCGGCTGGCTCGCCGTCGTGACGAACAGCCGGAACAGCTTCGGGGGCAGGCGCTTGTCGAGTGCCAGGCCGGCGCGTGCGTCGACGTGCAGCCGGTAGCCCTGCCGGCGGACGTCGGGCGCGGCGTCGCGTTCGTAGACCTGGACGTCGACGCCGGCCCGCACGAGCCCCTGGGCGAGGCACAACCCACCGAGGCCGGCACCGGCCACCGCCACCGCGCAGATCGCTGCTCAACCCTGTCGCCTTCCAGCTTTGCCGGCGTACCGTCCCGGGTTGGATTGACTCGCGGGGTTGAGTAGTTCAGGCCGCGTGTGCGGGTCCTTGGCGATCGGCGTCTCACCCGCGCGGGCGACCGCGACCGCATCACGACGCGACTCCGGCGGGAACGCCTTCGGCATACAGACATCCTTCCAGTGAGGAACACATCCGCACAGGTCAGGAGTCAACCGAACCGGGCGGAGGGTCGTCCCGCCAGCGCTGGCCGCCGTCGCGCGCCCGCTAGGCCGGACCGGCCGCCTTCGCCTGGTGGGCAGCGGACCCGCCGACCCGCCGAGCGCGGCGTTGCCAAGCGCGGCGGAAAAAACTTCTGGCAGGGTGTCGAGCGGGCCGACCGCCGTTCGACGCGTAGGTGAGATGGCACCCTGACATGAGGAGACAGCGATGCGGTTCATGGTGATCACCAAGGCCACCGCGGCGAGCGAGGCCGGCGTGCTGCCCGCCACCGAGGATTTCGACACGATGGGCAAGTTCATTCAGGAGATGGTCGACGCCGGCGTGCTGCTGGACGCCGGCGGCCTTCAGTCCAGCGCCAAGGGCGCCCGGATCTACTTCGACGGCGACAAGAAGACCGTGGTGGACGGGCCGTTCACCGAGACCAAGGAGCTCATCGCCGGTTACTACCTGGTCGAGATGAAGTCGCTTGAGGAGTGTGTCGAGTGGTTCAAGCGCTGCCCGATCCAGCACCCGGGCGTGGGGGCGCAGACCAACATCGAGATCCGGCGGGTCTTCCACGCCGAGGACTTCGGCGAGGAATTCACCGCCGAGCAGCGGGCGGCCGTGGAGAGGCGGCGCGCGACGGTCGCCGGGAACTGATCACCGCAGCCTGGGAGACGCGGGTTCGGCTCAGGACCGAACCCGCCCGCGTGGCATGAGCGTGCTTGCGTCCGATCGCGCGGTGGGGTAGACGGGGGCCGTGGCCACTGACACCCACCGCGCGATCGAGGCTGCCTGGCGGATCGAGGCGCCCCGGCTCATCGCCGGACTGACCAGGCTCGTCCGCGACATCGGCGTGGCCGAGGAGTTGGCGCAGGACGCGCTGGTCGCGGCGCTGGAGCAGTGGCCGGCGGAGGGCGTGCCGCGTAATCCGGGCGCGTGGCTGATGACCACCGCCAAGCGTCGGGCCATCGACCAAATCCGGCGCAACGAGACCTTCAAGCGCAAGGTCGAGGAGGTCGGCCGGGAACTCGAGGAATCCACCCCGGACATCGGTGCGATGGTCGCCGAGGACGACGGCATCGGCGACGACCTCATGCGGCTGGTGTTCGTGGCCTGCCATCCGGTGCTGTCCACGGAGGCCCGCGCCGCACTGACCCTGCGGCTGCTCGGCGGCCTGACCACCGACGAGATCGCCCGGGCCTTCCTGGTGCCGGAACCGACCGTGGCGCAACGGATCGTGCGGGCCAAGAAGACCCTGGCCAACGCTCAGGTGCCGTTCGAGGTACCGCAGGGCGACGAGCTGGCGGCCCGGTTCTCCTCGGTGCTCGAGGTCGTCTACCTGATCTTCAACGAGGGCTACTCGGCCACCACCGGCGACGAGTGGATGCGGCCGGCGCTGTGCGAGGAGGCCCTGCGGCTGGGCCGGGTCCTGGCCCGGCTGGCCCCGCGCGAGCCCGAGGTGCACGGCCTGGTGGCGCTGATGGAGATCCAGGCCTCCCGGGCGGTCGCTCGCACCGGCCCCGGGGGCGAGCCGATCCTGCTGAGCGACCAGAACCGGGCCCGCTGGGACCAGCTGCTGATCCGCCGCGGCTTGGCCGCGCTGGAGCGTGCCGAGGCCCTGATCGATGGCAAGCCCGGCCCGTACGTGCTGCAGGCGGCCATCACCGCCTGCCACGCCCGGGCACGCCGCTTCGAGGACACCGACTGGGAGCGCATCGCCTGGCTCTACGAGAATCTGGCCGAGGCGATGCCGTCCCCGGTGGTCGAGCTGAACCGCGCGGTGGCGCTGTCCATGGCGTTCGGGCCGGCGACCGGGCTGGCGCTTCTGGATCAGCTGATGGCCTTCCCGGCCATGCAGAACTACCACCTGCTGCCCAGTGCACGCGGTGACTTCCTGGTCAAGCTGGGCCGGCACGCCGAGGCGCGGGCGGAGTTCGAGCGGGCGGCGTCGCTGACCCGCAACGAGCGGGAGCGGAGCCTGCTGCTGGATCGTGCCGCCGCCTGCGATCAGCCGCTGCGAACGGACCATTCCTAACCTTTTGAGCCTCTCACCGCCGCGGTGACCGGCGGGGCGCACGCCAGATGAGAGCCACACCAACCTACGGTGCGCAGCCGCGATGAGAGCGACTCCGACGCAAGTCTTGCTCTGACGTGGCGAGTCTTCCTCGATCCGACACCGTCGGAACGTCACCATCACCTGTCAGCCCGGCGAAGCATCGCGTCTGTTTCGGGATCGGGCATGAGCTCCCGAACCTCTTGCGCGCAGCGGCAAGCGCCGGCAATCTTGGCAGCCCACGTCAGCGCCTCCTCGCGTGAGGCCACGTCGACGACCACGAACCCACCAATGACCTCCTTGGTCTCCGGGTAAGGGCAATCGGTGACCATCCCGTCCGTGGCCACGACGCTCGCCCTCTGGCGTTCGAGTCCAGCGCCGAACACAAACACGCCGGCGTTCACGGCCTCCTGGACTACCGCGTGCGATGCCTTGCCCACGTCGGGCCAATCCTCGTCGGGGATGTGGTCCATCGAGCCGTCATTGAACGAGATCAAGTATCGCGTCATCCCATGGCTCCCTTGTCCCGGCGGCCTCGTCCAGCTGCCTCTCGCCTGCTCTACGAACGACTCACCCCGGATCCGACGCTATGCCAGAAGAATTCTCACGGGACCGCCGATGAGCAGAGACTCCTGCCGCGTGCCGCTGACAACGGGCGGCGCTCGACGGTCCGGCCAGGCGGCGGGAGTCAGGCGCTGCCAGGGGCGGGTGGGGGCACTATCGTTCTGGCGTGCACATCCGTTTTGACGTCCCAGCCGATCCCGCCTACCCAGGCTGCGTGGCCGCTGCGCTCGGCAGGGTCCGGCTGCGCAGGTTCGGCTACATCGGTGCGGTGCTGGCGGCGGTCGGGGCGATCGGTTTGGCCGTCTCGCGGGGGTCCGGGTGGGGTGAGCAGACTTCGCCGCTGTGGATGGCGATGGTCGTGGGTGGCCTGCTGTCGATGCTGTACTGGCCGTGGGTGCGGTGGCGCGCCCGGCGTCGCTCCAGTCGCTACGCCGTCGAGGGCGCCTACGACATCACCGATGACAACATCATGATGCGCAGCGGCTCGGAGTCCGGTGGCATCGCCTGGGACGGGGTCGCCGAGGTGAGGGATACCCCGGAGTTCTGGATCGTGTACGTCGGCCGGATGCCGGCGACCGTGATCCCACGCTGGTTGATGTCGGCCGAGGATGCCGAGACGTTGCGAGCCTTCATTGCCAAACGGGGGCTGCTCCGACGTCGGTGAACCCGCCCTGGCCGCGGTCGTACGCGATGCCACTCACCTGGACGCCCGGCCCGCTGGCGCGGCCGTTGAAACCGAACTGTCCCACCGGGTGTATCGGCGTCCGGTCCGGGTATGCGGGCGCGGTTGTCGCCCCGACAGGAGGTAGTGGTGGAAAGTCGAGCCAAGGCGATGGGTCACGCGATCCATCCCATGCTGATCGTGTTCCCGCTCGGGCTCCTCGCCACGTCGGTCATCTTCGACATCCTCTATCTGATCACCGACCGCACCGGATTCCAGATCTCCGCCGCGTACACCATCGCGGCGGGTGTCATCGGCGGCGTGGTCGCCGCCCTGTTCGGCCTCATCGACTGGAGTGCCATCCCAGCCGGCACCCGGGCCAAGCGGATCGGCGCCGCGCACGGCGTCGGCAACCTGGTGGTCGTGATCCTGTTCGCGGTGAGCTGGCTGGTGCGTCTGTCCCGGGAGAACTGGGAGCCGAACGCCGCCGCGCTGGTCCTGAGCTTCGCGGGCATCATCCTGGCCCTGGGGACTGCCTGGCTGGGCGGGGAACTGGTCGAGCGGCTGGGCATCGGGGTGAGTGACAAGGCCGGGGTGAACGCGACCAGCTCGCTGCGCCGCGCGCCGTCGCGCGGCGCCTGACCCCGGCGCCACGCCAACCGGCCGATCTGTCGAGCCGAACCGGTGCCGCGGACATTCCCTCGCGATCAGGTGTCCGCCATCGGTGCCAGGGCGAACAGGGGC
This sequence comes from Micromonospora sp. NPDC005161, assembly GCF_053599855.1. Lineage (NCBI taxonomy): Bacteria > Bacillati > Actinomycetota > Actinomycetes > Micromonosporales > Micromonosporaceae > Micromonospora > Micromonospora sp. NPDC005161. Next base: position 241,611 of record NZ_JBSFYQ010000006.1, on the reverse strand, counting down.
GGCACCGGATCCGCAGCCTGGATCGCGGCAACGACCTGCGTCAGTTGCGGGTGGTCGCGGCCGGCCGCCCTGGTGAGGGTGTCCGCATCGGCGTGGTTGCCGAGGTAACACTCGGCGACGGCCCGCAGGAGTAACGCGACGCTGCACAGGTTCGGCGGGTCGGCACCCGGCCGAATGTCGAGAAGCAGCGAACGCGCCTGCTCCGGCCGCTGGTTGAGCAGGTGAGCCAGGCTCATGGCGACACGGGCGGACAACATGTGCGGCTGTACGTGGAAGGCGAGCTGGGCCAGTTCCGCGATCTCCACCACCTCCGGGTGTTGGACCGGCGATTCGTTCACCACCGCGGCGTACAGGTACCACAACCCGAACTGCACCGTGAGCACCTGTCCGATGGCGGCGGCGGTCATGGGATCGGTGCGGTCGGCGCGCGCCAGCGCCGCGAGCCGCTCAGCGTCGGCGATGAGGTCCGCCGCCGACTGCGTGTGGCCCGTGCTCCAGCGCCGGTGGACGGCGGCGAGCGCGAGTCGCGGGTCGTTGCCGTCGCGAGCCGGATCTCTGAGACGATCGTCGTCGACCTGCCCTCGGGCGATCGTCCGCAACGTGCTGCTCACCTCCTCCTGGTAGTAGCCAGCCCGTAGCGCGGCAAGGGTGGCTGTTGGCGCCAGGACCCAGCGCAGCAGGTTGCGGCCGTCACTGCGGGGCGAAGTCCCGGGAATGAGGTTGACCACCCCGAGCAGCGCCGCGAAAAGCGCTGCGCCGAACAGCGCGAGGCGTGTCAACGCCGTGCTCGTCAACGCCGCTGCGGCACAGAGCACCGCCGCAGTGCACAGGTTCGCCATCGGGCCACCGAGGTAGAACAGCACCATCCGCAGCGGCAACGCGGTCGCCGACGGCGCTGGCCGGACCGACACTTCGTTCCGCCACCCGCCGAAGGGTGCGATACGGACCGCGATGACCGGCAGACGCAGCAGCTTCGCCATGACGAGGTGTCCGCACTCGTGCAGGACGAGGTGCACCCACAACGACACGCAGGTGATGGCAACGGCGGCGATCGCACCGGTCACGGACTCGGTCACGACGAGCCCGAACGCCACCGCCTCCAACACCAGGAGAATGGACGCGGCGGCCAGCCGTCGGCGGGGGGAGATCACCGGGAGATGGTACGGCCGGACAAGTAACCGGCGAACGCCTGAACTCGGCGCAGATCGGCGCCACACCCGGCGGCGTCGAATCCGGCGATCGCCCGATCCAGGTGCTCGGCCCTGGTGAGCCCAAGGGTGGACCGCTGCCCCGAGGCGAGGTGACGGCCGAGTTCGTGGTGGGCGCGCGCCAGTTCGTAGGGCATCCCACGGCGCTCGGCTTCGCGTACCGCCCGGACCCACGCCCGGCGGGCGGCCCCGGCGCGGCCGTCGAGCCAGTGGTACCAGCCCAGGCAGATGAGCGCTCTCGGACGGGCCATGGGAAACGTGCGGGCGTAGCGATGCAGCCGGCGCAGGGCGACCGCTGTGGTCGCGCGCAGGTGGGCGGGGTCCGGCTCGTCCGCTCCGCCAGCCGGATTTTCCCGAGAGCCGGCCTGTTCGAGCAGCGTCAGACAGACCTCGGGGACGCCGGCGTGCGCCTCGATGGCGTACTGCTCGAATGACTGATGTGGGCCCATCAGGTGGTCGGCGGTGCGGATCGCCTGCCACGCGTCCGCCCGCCGCCCGGCTGCGAGGTGTTGGCGGGCGGTGGCGACGTGGAGGCGGGCGGCGTCGATCCGGGCTGCTGCCGGCAGGAGCTGTGCGGCCTCTTCGGACCAGCCCGCCAGAGCCGCGTCGTCGGGGTTGGCGCGCAGGGCCGTCTCGATCAGGACGAGCAGACCCCACAGGTGCACGATGGGATCGCGGCGGTCGCGGCCGGAAGCCATCGCCTCGACGGCCGCCGCGGCCGCCTGCGAATAGCGGGCGGTGAGGTACCGGGTGACCGCGGTGATCAGCAGCACCTCGTCGGCCCACCGGTGCATCGGTGTCCGGCGCCGCAGTTTCAGGACCCTGGCGGCGCCGGCCTCGACCGCCGCCCAGTCGCCGACGCCGGTCCAGTGCAGCCCGCCCACGATGCCGACCCAGCAGGCGGTGAGCGGGTCGTCGGTGCGCTCGACGGCGGCGCTCGCGGCGCGGAGGTGTCGGCCCGCGAGCTGGCGCAACCCCAGGGTGCCGACGGTCATCCCGAGACCAGCCTGCGCCCGGACGATGAGATCGAGGTCCCCGGCGCGTTCGGCATCGTTCAACGACGATATCGACGCCGCGAGGATCGGGAAGTGCTCATTGAGCACCCAGTAGACCTCGGCGATCGTGAAGCAGGTGGCGGCGCGTTCCCGGGCCGCCTCGCGCCGCTCCGCACGACGGTCGACGGCACCACCCGGCCGCAGGCCCCGGAGTGTCCGGCGTGCCACCTGTGACGTGAGCATCCCCAGCCGGCCCGTCGTCGACGCCGGCACGCGGGCGCCGAGCAGATCCAACGCCCGTTCCAGGTGGTACCGCGCGGCGTTCGCCTCGCCGAGCTGCTGGTGCGTCTCGCCGAGCATGCGGTGCCAGCGTGCCCGCTGCAGGGTCGTGATCCCCTGGCGTTCCAGGGCGGCGCCGAAGAAGACCTGAGCCTCCCGGAACCAGCCCAGGCGCCGGTACAGCGCCCACAGCCGCAGCAGGTGGGCGTCGAGCGCGGTCGGGTCGGCGTCCAGGATGAGCCAGTCGGTGGCGGCGCGCAGGTTCTCCTGCTCGACTTCCAGACTCGGCCGGCCCTCGGCGCGGGCCTCATCCGGTGGGGGTAGCAGCGCGACATAGTGCTCGGCGTGGCGCCACCGCGCCCGCGCCTCCTCCGCCGGGTCCGTGGCCAGACTCTCGGCGGCGTACTGCCGGAGCAGCTCGTGCATCTCGTAGCGGTCGTCCCCACCGACGGCGACCAGCGACTGGTCGACCAGGCTGGCCAGCATCGGCAGTCCGGCGTCCGCCACGGCGCCGGCGGCCGCGAGGTCGAAGCTGCGGCGCAGCACCGACAACCGACGCAGGGTCCGGCGTTCCTCGTCGGTCAGCAGCTGCCACGACCAGTCGATCACCGAGCGGAGGCTGCGGTGCCGCCGCTCCACGTCAGGTGCGGTCGTCTCGAGCAGTTCGAGCCCGTCGGCGAGCCGGTCGGCGATGGCGGCCGGGCTGGCGGACCGTACCCAGCGGGCGGCCAGCTCGATGGCCAGCGGCACACCGGCGACCAGCCGGCACACCCGACCGACTCCCTCGGCGTCGACGACGGCGGGGAAGCCGGGGCGCAGCGGCCGGGCCCGCTCCTGGAAGAGCTGCACCGCCTCGTAGCCGGCGGCGTCCGCGTCGGCGCCCGGCGGCGGGTACGGCAGGCCGGGCACCTCGACCAGCCACTCCACGCCCAGCCCCAGCTGCCGCCGGGAGGTCACCAGCAGCTGCGTACCCGGTGCTCGTCGCAGCAGTTCGGCGAGGACTCCCGCGGCGTCCCGGAGGTGCTCCAGGTTGTCGAGCACCAGCAGCAGCTCGCGGCCGGCGAGCTGGTCGGTGAGCAGGCCCAGCGGTTCGCGGGGCACGGCCAGCTCTATCTCCAGCGCGCGAGCGAGGCCGGCGACGACCAGGTCGGCGGCCTCGTCCGGGCGGGCCGGGCTGGTCCCCACGAACGACACGAACACCGTCCCGCCACGATGCCGCGTCCGCCGACTCGCGGTGACCTCCACCGCCAGCCGGGTCTTACCGATTCCGCCGGGGCCCACGAGGGTCACGAGCCGGCACGCCGGATCGTCGAGGAGCTCATGCAGACGCGCCAGCTCCCGGTCCCGACCGATCAGCGCGGTGAGCGGGCGAGGCAGGTCGGACGTCGGCGACCCGGCCGACCGGGCCGGATTCTCCTGCCGGGCCGCCGTGGCCGGGAGGACACCCAGCGCGGTGAACCCACCGGTGCCGGCGATCTCGTCCCGCAGGGCGACCGTGGCCGGTGCCGGCTCGACGCCCAGCTCCTCCCGGAGGAGGTAGCGGCAGGTCTCGTACTGGGCGAGGGCGGCGCTGCGCTGACCGCCCACGGCCAGGAACCACATCAACGCGCGGTGCGCCTCCTCGTGGAGCCTCTCCAGCTGCAGCAGACGACGGGTCACCTCGATGCCGCCGGTAGCATCCCGCCGGTCTCTGGCCCGCAGCACGGCACGGTCCATGAGCGCGAGCATGTCCGCTCGGACCGCGGCGCGCCGGTCGGCCAGCCACTCATCCAACAGCGGGGCTCCGGGTACGCCGAAACCCTCGAGAAAATCGCCTCGGCAGAGCCGGACGGCCTCCAGCAGCTCGTCGTCGTCCTGATCGGAGGCGGCCACCCGGCCCACCTCCACAGCGTCGACCCACACCTGCCGGCTGTCCGCCAGCGCAATGGTCTGCCTGCTCACTGCCACATGCTCCGGGACGACCCGACGCAGCTTGGTCAGCACCAGCCGCAGATTTGCCCGGGCCGTCGGCTCCGGAAGGTCGCTCCAGAGCAACCCGGCCAGCGCCGAGCGTGAGTGGGCCGTGCCGGTGACCGCCAGGTAGAACAGGAGCGCCGTCGCCTTGGCAGAGGCCAGCTCCACCAGTGGACGGCCGCCGACCGTCAGCTCGGCCCCGCCGAGCACCCGGACACGCAACTCCTGGTCCCGCATCGCCACCGCCGTCGTCGTCCGCGAAGAACTCTATCGCGATCCACGCTGCGAAAACGGTCGGGAAACGGTCTGCACACGGCCGCTCCCTACGGTCGGGTCATGAGAGTCGAACCCCGGTCCACCAGCGGCATCCCGCCGGCTGGCGTGGTCGCACACGGCAGGGGAGTCACCATGACAGTCGTCCACCCGTTCCGCAGCGACCTGCCCGAGGTGCAGGTCGGCGGTACCACCGTGCAATCGCTCGTGCTGCGGCACGCCGCCCGCCTCGGCGAGAAGCCGGCCCTGATCGACGGCGCAACCGGCCGCACGATCAGCTACCGCCAGCTTGCCACCGGTGTGGAGCGGGTCGCGGCCGGGCTGGTCGCCCGAGGCTTCGCGGCGGGTGACGTCCTGGCCCTCTACAGCCCCAATCTGCCCGAGTACGCCCTGGCGGCCTACGGGACGATGGCGGCCGGCGGGATCGTCACCGGCGCCAACCCGATGCTCACCGTCGAGGAGTTGGCCGGCCAGCTCACCGACGCCGCGGCGCGGATGCTGGTCACCGTCCCGCCGTTCCTGGACCGCGCGTTGGCGGCCGCCGAGCTGGCCGGCGTCCAGGAGGTGCTGGTCTTCGGGGAGGCGGCGGGCGCGACGTCGTTCCGCGAGCTGATCGCCCACCACCATCCGCCGGCGGAGGTGACGAGCGACCTCGACAACGAACTCGCCGCCCTGCCCTACTCGAGCGGCACCACCGGCCTGCCCAAGGGAGTGGAGCTGACCCACTCGAACCTGGTGACGAACGTCCGCCAGAGCCAGGTGGTGATCGATTTCCGCGAGGACGACGTGGTCCTCGCCGCGGCGCCGTTCTTCCACGTCATGGGGTTCAACTTCCTGCTGCCCTGCAGCCTGGCGGCGGGCGCCACCGTCGTCACCCTGGCCAACTCCGATTTCGAGGTTTCCCTTCGGGCCATTGCGGAACACCGGGCGACGGTCACCGTGGTGTCACCGCCGCTGGCGACGGCGTTGGCCGACCATCCGCTGGTGGACAGGCACGACCTGTCCTCGCTGAGAAGCCTCGGCGTGGGTGCGGCACCTCTCGGCGCCGATGTGGAACAGCGGTGCGCCGAGCGGCTCGGCTGTGTGGTCAGTCAGGGCCTCGGCATGACGGAGGCCAGCGCCATGGTCACCGTCGGCCCACTCGACGAGCCGCGGCGCGGGTCGGTCGGCCGGCTGGTACCCAACACCGAGGCGCGCGTCGTCGACCCGGACGGCGGCGGCGACCTCGGTGCCGGACGCGCCGGCGAGCTGTGGATCCGTGGCCCGCAGCTCATGCGGGGCTACCGCGACCGACCGGAGGCCACGGCCGCCACCATCGACGCCGACAGCTGGCTGCACACCGGGGACCTCTGCTACTTCGACGAGGACGGCTACCTGTACGTGGTCGACCGGCTGAAGGAATTGATCAAGTACCAGGGGTACCAGGTCGCGCCGGCCGAGCTGGAGCACCTGCTCCGCACCCACCCGGCGGTCGCCGACGCGGCCGTGGTGCCCCGGCCCGACGCGGACGCCGGCGAGGTGCCGGTCGCGTACGTGGTGCTGCGGGAACCGGCCACAGCCGAGGAACTGCTGGCCTACGTGGCCGAGCGGGTCGCCCCCTACAAACGGCTGCACGCCGTTCGGTTCACCCCATCGGTGCCGAGGGCGCCGTCGGGCAAGCTCTCGCGCCGGGTGCTGGTCGAGGCCGAGCGCGTCGGGTCGGAACGGACGCGGACCGCGCAGGCATCCCCGGCCGAACTCCGCTCGGCTGGCGGGAACCGATGAACATCCTGGTGGCCGGGGCCGTCGGCCGTGGTCCGACCCAGCTGGCAGCGTTCGACGCCGCGCTGGTGGCGGCCGGCGTCGCCGACCGTAACCTGATCTACCTCAGCTCGGTGTTGCCACCCGCCAGCTCGGTACGACAGGTCGACCGGATCGGCTGTACCCCGGGCAGTTGGGGCGACCGGCTGTACTGCGTGGCGGCACAGGCGCGAACAGCGGTGCCGCAAGCAGAGGCCTGGGCCGGTGTCGGCTGGGCGCAGGACGGGTGCGGACGCGGACTGCTGGTGGAACACGAGGCCAGCGACGAGGCGAGCCTGCGGAGGCTGGTGACCACCTCTCTGGACGCGTTGTGCCGCAACCGGGGTACGAGCTTCCCGCGGCGTGGCATCGAGGTCGCGGGCGCTCGGTGCACCGGGCAACCGGTCTGCGCGCTGGTGGTCGCGGTATTTCAGGCGGTGGCCTGGGAACCGGCCCGAGCGGCGGCACCGGTATGAACGGGATTCCCGTGGCGCAGGCGGTTCGGCCACCGCGGCGCCCGCCGACGGAGCACCGAGGGCTCAGGAAGTGGACCGTCAGCCTTGCCGCCACCGTGGCGTCGGCCTACGCGCTGGAGGCGAGCGTGGTGGCCGCGGGCACGTGCCTGGTCGCCTCCGGTCTGTTCAGCGGCCTCGACCGCCAGTGGGTGGTGGCGTTTCTCGTCGCGAGCTACGCGGTCTGGGGGATCGGCCTCACCGCCAATGTGCGAGCGAACTGGATGCTCCTGGCCACGACCGGAACCAGCACCAACGTGCTGTCCAAAGCGGCGTACGACGTGATCCGGCGGATGACGAACAGCGCCCGCGCACCGCGCGTGGCGGCGGCCATCGGGTACGCCGGTACGGAGGTCGCCAAGGAGGTGCCCTACTACGCGGGTGCCTTCGGGGTCGCCGCGCTCAGCGACTCGATCAGCTCGAACGACGCACTCGTGTTCCTCGGCGGCGCGAACCTCGGTGCCGCGCTGTACGAGTACGGGCTCGCCCGTCTCACCCGAGCATTCCTCCGGCGCCGCCGCCACCGGTACGCCTCGTTCGACACGGACTGGGTACCGGCCGAGTACCTCGCCAGCTACTACCGGGCCGTCGAACCGGACGAGATCGCCACCATCGCGTTCTTCGTCGAGGCGATGCGCCACGCGGAGCGCGGTCAACCCGTGTTGTTCTTCGGGGTCGGGCCCACCCTGCACCACGTGTTCGCGGCAGCCGAGGTGGCATCGGAGATTCACCTGGGCGACTATCTGCCGGCCAACCTCCGCGAGATCCAGCGGTGGATCGACCGCGAACCCGACGCCCACGACTGGCGACCGTTCGTCCGCCACACCCTGCGGTGCGAGGGGATCAGCTGCCCGACCGACGAGGACGTGGCCGCCCGCGAGGACCTCGTCAGGGGAAAGATCACCGCGCTGATCCGGGTGGACGGCCGGCACGCCCGCCCGGTGGACCGCCGGTACGCGACGGTGGTCAGCGCCTACTGCGCGGACTCCGCCACCGACGACCGGCCCACCTGGCAGCTCCTCATGCGACACATCACGGGCCTGGTCCAGCCCGGGGGTCTCTTCGTCACCGCGGCCCTGCGCCGATGTCGCGGCTACCTCGTCGCGGGAAGGACCTTTCCCAGTGCTGATGTCGACGAACACGACCTCAGGGCGGTGCTGCGGCCGGAGTTCGGGCCGCTGGACGGGTCGATCGAGGTCCGGCAGGTCGCCCAGGAGAGCTTACACGGCTATTCGGCCATCGTCCTGTGCTGGGCCCGCAAGCGCGTCCGGCCGCCCCGAGCGAACGGCGCGCCGGGACTGGCACTGGTCGGCGCCGGGCTTCTCACCGCGCCAACCCTTTCCACGGTGGCCGACGCGGTGAGCCGGCATGCGCCGGCCAGCGTGCGGGGTGAGGCGACAGGTCTGCAATCCTCGGCGCTGAGCGCGGGTTTCGCGCTCGGATCCCCGGTCGTCGGGCTGGCGATCGACGTCTCCGTGCCAGCGGGCGGCTTCGCGGCAGCCGGGCTGGCCGGCCTCGCCGCGGCGCTGACTGGATGCCTGCTGTCCCGCCGCCCGCCCATCTGAACGGAGTCTCCGCGCAGCGAACTCGGTCGCGCCGGGGCACCGGGCCTTGAGCCACGCGGGGAAACGAGCCCTTGCCAACGGCCGCTCCTCGTCGCCATGAACCGGTGCGGGGTGCAGGGATGACACTGCGCCCACCATCGGCCCCGACCAGGTGTGCCGTTCGGATCGGCTCTCCCTCGACGGGCTTCTGACTTGTGCAGATGCGCAAAGTCGTCCTTGTGTCGATGGCGACACCGCGGTGAGGGTGAGCGAACCCCGTGCCGCAAGGAGTCGGCCGGGCGCTGGACCACCTTGCAGGAGCACAGATGCGCAGACTCAAGGCACCACCCGCCCTCGCCGTCCTGGCGACGGCCGCCCTCCTCGGAACCACCGCCCAGGCCGCGACCGCGGCGACCCCGTCGCCGACGGGCACGACGACCGCCGCGGAGGCTTCAGTTCCGGCCACCGTGGCACCCGCTACGGACGCCCCCGCGCTCGTCGATGACCTGGCCGACCAGGTCGACGCCACGATCGCACCGGACAAGGCCGCCAAGGCCCACCTCGCGGGCCACAAGGACCGCTACCGGATCGCCGACCCGGCCGGCACGCTCACCACCGCGAACATCGACACGCAGGGCGCGCGGGAGACGGTCCGGCTGAACCAGAAGTACAAGGGCCTGCCCGTGTTCGGCGCCCAGTACGTGGTGCGGATGGAGAAGAAGGCCGGCAAGCGGGCGGTGACCGGCACGTCGGGCACCTACTTCACAGACCTCGACGTCGACACGACCAGCACCCCGATGCCCGCGCACGTCGCGGTCTCCCGAGCGGTCGAGGACGTGCGCAAGAGCCTGCACCCCGGTGCGGCCGTCGTGGCCGGCGCCCCGCGGCCCGGCACGACGCCCGACGCCGCCCACGCCGATCTCAGCGGCACCGACCAGGGTCTCGTGGTCATGCCGACCGGCACCGGCGTGCTCGCCCGGCGCGTGCTCGTCAAGGGCAAGGACGTCGTCACGGGCCAGCCCGTGCTCCGCGACGTGTACGTGGGTGCGACGAACGGCGTGACGCTGCTCAGCGTCAGCCGGATCAAGCCCTTCGCCACCGCGCAGCAGGCCGCCGCCCTGGCCGCCGGCGGGACCGCCGTCGCGCCGCGGGCCGTTACGAAGGCGCTCCCGTCGCGCAAGGGCACGACGCCGGTCGTCGGCGAGGGCAGGAGCCTGCACGACGCCACGGTGCCGGTCCCGCTCGTCCGGACCGACGACGCGAGCTCCTACCTCATGATCGATCAGACCCACACCCTCCCGGACGGCCGGACGGTGCCGATCACCACCTGGGACGCTCGGGGCCGGGACTACTACGAGCTGCTCGACGGCCAGTTGCCCGAGGGCGTGGGGCCGTTCGCGTCGCCGTCGAGCACACTCGGCGCGGACCTGACCGACGCCGGCGCCGTGGACGCGGCCTGGGACGCCGCGAAGGTGTTCGAGTGGTTCCAGACGAATCTCGGGCGCAACAGCCTGGACGATGACGGCATGCCGATCAACTCGATCGTGGGCATCACCTACGGCGGCTACCCGTTCGTCAACGCGTACTGGGACGGCACCCGCATGGTGTACGGCAGCGGCGACGACGAGTACCTGCCGCTGGCCGCCGACCCGGACGTCGTGGGCCACGAGATGACGCACGGTGTGGTGGAGAACTCCGCCAACCTCGTCTACGCCGGCCAGCCCGGCGCGCTCAATGAGGCGATCGCCGACTACTTCGGCAACGCCATCGACCTCGACGCGGCCGGCACGCCCATGTCCGACCCCGAGGCGAGCCTGATCGGCGGCGACCTCTGCCGCACCCTGGCGCCCACCAAGTGCGCCCTGCGCAACCTCGACGACGGCGCCACCACGGCGAACTTCCAGCACCTCATGGACACGCCGCAGATGGACGACGGCGGCGTGCACCTCAACTCGACGATCGTGTCCGGGGCGCTGTGGGACCTACGTCAGGCATTCGGTGGCGCGGTCGCCGACAAGATCGTCTACCGGGCGCTCACCGACTACCTCACGCCGATGTCCGACTTCGTCGACGCCCGCGAGGCGGTGCTCGCCTCCGCCAAGTCCTCCGGCCTGAGTCAGAAGGACCTCAAGGTGGTGCGGGCGGCGTTCGACTCGCGCGGGATCACCGCGAAGTGGAAGGCGAACCTCTACGGCAAGAAGACCGACCTCCTGGTCGACCGGCTCAACACCGGGATGTACGTCGACATGACGGCGAGCATGGCCGGCGGCTGGTTCACCGTGCCGCGCTCGGACGCGAACCACACCCAGCCGCCGTCGATCTGGATGGGCCGCATTGACGGCAAGGTCGCGCCGTACCGGATCTCCCCGGACGACGGGAACATGCACAGCTTCCCGCACACCGATGGCAAGCGGGTCGTGTGGCTGTCGATCGAGGCGGACCCCGACTCCCCGACGTGGGAGGTCGACCACATCCTGTCGGCGCCAGTCGGCGGCGGCCAGGTCGAGGAGCTCTACAGCTCCCCGTACCGGATCGACGGCCTGAGCTTCGACGGCACCGTCGTCACGTGGAGCCAGTACGACCCGGAGCAGGGCTACCGCGACGTCGTGCGCTACCTGCAGGGCAGCTCGCGGACCGTCCACACCCTCGCCCACCCCGACTGGCTCGGGAACGCGACGGCGCCGAGCGTCAAGAACGGGAAGATCTCCTACGTCCGGTACGAGGACTACCCGCAGCCCGACGCCAACGGCAACTGGTGGTCGCTGGGCGTCGAGGTGTACGACATCGCGACGGGGAAGACGACCTTCGCCGGCGGTGACCCTGGTGCCGAGACGATGAGTTACCCCCAGGTGTCCGCCACCGGCGTCGCCTGGGTGATCAACCGCGACTACGGCAGGTACGTCGACGGCGAGTGGAGCCAGGGGACGTTCAACGACTCCGTGCGGCTGTTCGACTTCGCCACCGGTACCAGCCACCTGCTCTTCGAGGAGAACTCCCCGCAGGCGATCCGCGCCGACGTCCTCACGCTGTCCGACACGACCCTCACGGTCACCGAGGAGGCCCCCGCGGACCTCTGGCTCTCGACCGGCGGCTACCCGGACAACTCGCTCAACCCGAAGCTCAAGCAGTACACGCTCAACGGAAAGTACGTCGGCCCGGCGTCGTGCAGCCCGGGCGCCCAGATGTTCGCGACGGCGGGCACGGGGCGCGAGGTGATCTTCATGGACTCGTCGGCCGGCGGTTTCGGCCTGGCGTACGCGAAGGGAGCCAAGTCCTGCAAGTGAGCCCCTACTAGGAGGCGCGCTCCACGACGAAGCGCCGGGACCCCTCAGGGCGGTCCCGGCGCGGCGTCGCGTTCAGGACATGGCCTGGTCAATTCCCCACCGGGCCTTTGAGCCACCCCCGCTCCGCCGCCAGCAGCGCGATCTGGAACCGGGTCCGGGCGCCGAGCAGGGAACCCGCCTCGCTGACATGTTTCTGCACCGTACGGCGGCTGACCTGGAGCACGCGGGCGATCGCCTCGTCCTTCATCCCGGTCGCCATCATGTGCAGGATCTCCCGTGTTCGCCCGTCCGGCCCCTCGGTCGCCGGACCGCCCTTCGGAGCCGGCCCGTCATGTCGGCTCGCCAGCGACACCGGCTCGGCGCGCTCCCACACGCTCTCGAACAGCGCCACCAGCGCCACCACCAGCGCGGGGGAGTGCACCACCAAGGAACCCGCCGCCGGGCGGTCCCCGCGCACCGGCAGCAGAGCCGCCGCCCGGTCGAACACCACCAACTTCACCGGCAGCCGTGCCGCCAGCCGCAGTTCCCCGCCCTGACCCGTCCCGCGCCGCGCCGTCGTGAGCGACACCGCGTCGGTGAAGCCCTCCGTCTCGTACACCGACCGCATCCGCACCCCGGGCGCCACGCCCGACTCCCCGACGGACGGCTGCGCGGCCGTCACATACGGCGGCTTGGCCAGATGCAGTACCTCGACCGAACTCCCCTTCAGCAGCTGACCGTAGCGCGCCGGCACCTCGTCCTCGCGCTCCAGCACCTCCACCAGGTGCGCAGTGCGCGGCCCGGACACCGCCTCGTACACCTCGTGAAGCCGCTCCACGATGCCGTCAACATGGGCCAGTTCGGCCCGCCGCCGGGCCAGCAGGGCGCTGAGCGATGACCGTGGGGGGCCGGCCGCCCATCGCGGTGTCGTGCCGTCGATCTGCAGCGCCAGTGCGGAGTCCGCCAGGTGCCGCAGTGCTCGTTCCGCCTCCGCCGAGGACACCCCGACAGCGGCCGCCACCTCGGTGGCGTCCGCCGACGGCACGGCTACCAGGTGCTCCAACACCCGTCCGGCCAGTGGATCCAGACCGGTTACCGCCCACGGGCTGCCTGCGGTTCCGTCCATACGTTGTGACACTCCTGTGGTCTGACTCGTTCCGCTGCGGCGGAAACCACCGGTGTGGTGGTCAGGCCGCCAGGGCGGCCTCGTTGTCGGCGGGACTGCGGTGGCCCAGGCTGCCGTGCAGCCGGTGCAAGTTCTACCAGCCGTAACAGCCAGGGCTGAGCTCAGTTCACGGGCGGCGCCCAGGTGGGGCGTCTGATCAGGCAGAACGGGTGGCCGGCCGGATCGGCGTACACGTGCTCGCCGGGCAACCGCCGCGCACCCAGCGCGAGCACTGCCTCGCCTGCCGCGGCCTGATCGTCAACCATCACGTCGAGGTGCATCTGCTGCGGCACCGCCGGCTCCGGCCACGTCGGCTGCGTCAGGTCGGCGGCGCGCTGAAACGCCAGCCCGGACGCCGACGTGCTGGCCGACACGACGGCGAAGTCCTCGTCCGCGTAGGTGATCGGGTCGCCGAGGACCGCGCTCCAGAAACGCGCCTCGACCGTCGGATCCAGGCAGTCGACGATCAGATGGTGGAGCCGACCGATCGGCACAGCGGTCACCTCCTTCGTGGTCGGGCCCCGGCCCGCACGGTCAGTATGGCCGCCTGCGCGAGGGAAGCGTCATGTCCGTACCGTGTCCCTTCCTCGTCGGCCACTCTCGCCTGATCAGCCCGTAGACCCACGAGTCCGAGACCTCGCCGTTCACGACGCAGTCTTCGCGCAACGTCCCTTCACGCACGAACCCGAGCTTCTCCAGCACGCGGGCAGATGCCACGTTGCGTGTATCGGTCTCCGCCTGCACGCGGTTCAGGTCTAGCGTCTGAAGGTGGTCCAGCCGTCCCGCGTCTCCTTCGAGAGGAGTGTCGTGTAGATCCTCTCCCTTGGACGGCCGCGGCTTCGCTGCCCGCCGGCCGTGTACGCCCAATCCACTCGCGCCGGACGGGCATCGTCAAGGTGTCGAGGCCACTCCACCCTCGTCGTGGTCGTGGTCACCGAGGGCCGGTGCGCCCCAGCCGTCGGGAACGGACAGGCCGGCGAGCCGTCGGGCCAGGATGGCGGCGCCGATCTGCGCGGCCTGCGGACCGAAGGCGGAGCGCAGCACCGGGGGCGGGGTCCGCCAGGCGAGGGCCGCACGCAGGGCGTCGCGTACCGGGTCGAAGAACAGCGCGCCCGCGTCCGCCAGCCCGCCGCCGAGAACGATGCGGGCCGGGTCGAGGGTCAGGGTGAGGGTGGCCAGGGCGATCCCCAGCGCCTGGGTCGCGTCGTTCCAGACGGCGGCGGCGACCGGGTCGGTGCCCACCGCGTCGGCGATGGCTCGGCTGTCGGCGTCCGGGGTTCCGCCGAGTCGGGCGTAGCGGCGGGCCAGCCCGCCGGCGGAGGCGTAGACCTCCAGGCATCCCCGCTGCCCGCAACTGCACGGCTCGCCGCCGGGGTGGACCGGCATGTGGCCGACCTCGCCGGCCGAGCCGGTCGCGCCCGGCACCGGCTCGCCGTGCACCACCACCGCCGCGGCGATGCCGGTGCCCAGCGGCAGCAGCAGGAAGTTGTCCAGCCCACGGGCCGCCCCGGCCGCCGCCTCGGCGACGCCGGCCGCCCGCGCGTCGTGCCCGACCGCCACCGGGAGTCTGAGGTCGTCCCCGACGAGGGCGCGCAGCGGCACGTTCCGGAACCGGAGGTTGGCGGCGTACCGCACCACCCCGTTCCTCTCGTCGACGAGGCCCGGCGTGACCACGCCGATCGCGGCGGGTGTGGTGCCGAGATCGAGCGCGTCGTCGCGCAGTTGCAGGCACAGGGACCGGACGGCCTTGACCGGGTCGTCGTCCGCTTGCGACGGCACGGTCAGCAGGTGCCGGAGCCGGCCGTCCTCGCCGACCACGGCCCCCTTGATGGTCGTTCCGCCGACGTCGACGGCGAGGACGCACTGGCCTTCGGGCTGGGTCACGCGATCACCCGGTCACCACGGCGAGGTCCGCGGTGAAGTCGCGGTCCAGGGGAAACACCGGTCGCACCACGTTCTGGTACGGCAGTCGTGCGAGGTCCTGGTCTACGCCGCCCGGCGTCAGGGCGAGGAGCCAGTCTCCGGCCGCGTCGAACAGTTCGGGTTCGAGATAACCGATCTTCACCACGACGAGGTCCATCTCGTCGACCTTGATGCCCAGCCGTGCGTAGGAGTCCAGGAGGCGGTACTGCATCCGGCGGGAGGTGACGAGGACGCTGAGCCCGCCGACGCGTACGCTGACGCACCGCCCGCCGTCGGGATCGTCGGCGACCGCCTCCAGGGTGCCGTCGAGCGAGAGCGGCCCTGGGTCCCGGGAGTCGATCCGCCCGCCGACGGTCACCCGGACCGGGGAGCCGAGCGGCTGGTCGGCGATCTGTGCCACGGCCTGCGGGTCGACCAGCGAGGCGAACACGGCACGACGGGAGTCGTCGCGGATCTCGGGACGGGCCAGCATCCGTTCGGGGGCGAAGGTGACGTCGTCGGCGCCGCCGGCGCCCGGGTTGTCGCCGGAGTCGCTGATGAAGAACGGTCGCCGGGCCGGATCGGCGACCGCGGCCAGGGCGGTGTCGAGGCACTCGTCCATCGAGCCGGTGGGGGCGACGAAGGCGAACTCGTCGCGGGCCGCCCAGAAGTGCCCGCCGAGTTCGCGGGCCGCCTCGGTGGTGGCGGCGGCGTTGGTGCCGGTGACGACGACCGCGCCGCGGCAGCGCGGCTGGTCGGCCCAGGCGAACCCGATCCAGATCGCCGCGTCGACGACGCCGTCCCGGGCCTCGACCTCACCGATCCGCGCGTAGAGCCCCCGGGCCGGCTCCTCGCGGGTGCTGGTCATCTCGCCCGGCAGCAGGATCGGCACGTGGACCAGCGCCTTGTGCGGGCGCTGCTGCCGGCGCAGCGCCTCGACCAGGTTCCGGGCGGCGCGCTCACGGGTCTCCCACACGTCGACGTGCGGGGCGGTGCGGTAGCAGGTGAGCAGGTCGCAGGCGTCGAAGAGCACCCGCGAGACGTTGCCGTGCAGGTCCATCGCGGCGGAGACGAACGGCTCCGGCCCGATCACCGACCGGATGGCGGTGACGAGTTCGCCCTCCGCGTCGTCGCTTCCGACGACGGTCATCGCGCCGTGGATGTCCAGTAGCATGCCGTCCAGGGGGCCGGCGGCGGCCAGCTTCTCCACCAGCTCGGTGGCCCAGACCTCGTACGTCGCCGGGTCCACCGCTCCGCCGGGCAGGGCCCGGGCGTGCACGAGCGGGATCCACTCGACGTCGGCGGCCCAGGGCTGGGCGGGGGAGAGCCAGTCGTATCGCGCCAGCAGCGCGTCGCCCCGGGTGACCTCGAAGTCGTCGGCGGTGCTCAGGTGCGGCGAGAAGGTGCTGGACTCGATGTGGATGCCGCCGATGGCGACGCGGAGGGGACGGGACACGGGTGTTGCTCCTCAGGAGGGTCGTACGTCGGTCGTCGTGCGCAGCAGGTGCCCGAGGCCGACCAGGGCCGCATCCGGGCCCGCGACGCTGGCTTGGATGGTCAGGGACTGGGTCACGGACGGAAGGCAGCGCTCGTAGAGCATCCCCCGGGTCGCGGCCACGTAGACGTCGAGGCTGGACAGTGCGCCGCCGATGACGACGGCGTCGGGGTTGAGGAAGTTGACCAGGCCGGAGAGGGCGACGCCGAGCAGCCGGCCGGCGTGGCGCACCATGGTCACCACGGTCGGGTCGGCGTCGCTGACGGCTGCCATGATCTCCCGGATCGTGGTCGCCGACGAGCCCTGCTCGGCCAACTGGCGGGCCAGGGCGGCGCCGCTGGCCACGGTCTCCAGGCAGCCCCGGCTGCCGCAGGAGCACTCCCGCTCGCCGCTGTCCGCCACGCGGACGTGGGTGACGTCGCCGCTAAGGCCGCGCCCGCCGCGATAGATCTGACCGCCGCTGACCAGGCAGGCGCCGATACCGGTGCCGGCCTTGACGTAGATCATGTCGCCGAACTCGTCTCGCCGGGTGACGTACTCGCCGATCGCCGCCGCCTTCGCGTCGTTGTCGACGACCACCGGCACCGGGAAGCGCTCGGCGAGGCGCGCCCTCGCGTCGACACCGCTCCAGCCGGGCATCCGGGCCGGGCCGATCAGCCGCCCGCCGGGGAATTCGACCGGACCCGGCAGGGCCACGCCGACCCCGAGCAACTCCTGGCCGGGCGCGGTCGCGGCCTGGAGTCGGTCGACCGTCGCCCCGACGACCTCGAACACCTCCGCCGGCCCGGCGGCGATGTCGATCGCCACCTCCTCAGTGGTACGCAGCCCTCCGTCGGGCGCGCACAACCCCACCCGGGCGTGCCGGCCGCCCAGCTCCGCGACGGCGAGGATCCCCTTGGTCTCCCGCAGGCGCAGGATCCGGGGGCGTCGTCCCCCGGTGGACCGGCCCACCCCCTCCTCGAGGATGACGCCCTCCTCCAGCAGCCGGCGTACCACGCTCGTGACCGTCGAGGGGGCGACCTGCAACGCCTCGATGAGGTCGGCGCGCGAGGTGACCGTACCGCTGGCCAGCAGGCTCAGGGTCTGGTCTCGCAGCGTGGCGGAGATCGATGGTTCCAAGGGGTGCCTCTCCTTGTTCGGGCGTTCCGCCGGCACCGCCTCAGTGTCGCAGTGCCCGGGAGGGTGCGCTCCGGAGCCCACGCGAAGAGTATCGGTCCATGCTTCGCCGACTTCGACCGTACCCTAGCCGAAGTAGGCGAATAAATGGGGTAAGTTTCGTTGACTCACGACTTCGACCCGGATACATTCTCCGCGTCGAACGTCGAGGAGCAGCACCAGGCGGCCGAACGCGTGGCATCGCCGGTAGCGCCCGGAGACGCGGGGCAGTGCACATCAATCGAGGAGATTCATGAGGAGCAGATTTCCCCGGCGAGCCCTCCGCGGCGCGATGGCGGTAGCCAGCGCGGTCGCCCTCGGGGCGGGTCTGGTCGCCTGCGGCGCTGGCAGCGGTTCATCGAAGGAGGGCGGGAGTCGGGGCAAGGACACCGTGACCGTCGCCTTCCGTACCCCCAACTGGATCCTGCCGATCTCGGCACCCGGCTTCACCCAGGGCGAGAACGCGATCTTCGGCCAGGCGCTGTACCGGTCCCTCTACCAGTACAAGCTGGACGGCTCGGCGCAGTACAACATCGACCCGCAGCGCTCGATGGCCGAGGCGCCGGTGGTGAGTGACGGCGGCAGGACGCTGACCATCACGCTGAAGGACAACACCTGGTCCGACGGCAAGCCCGTCACCACCAGGGACATCCAGTTCTGGTACGACCTGGTCAGCGCGAACAAGGACAAGTGGGCGTCCTACCGGGCCGGCGGCCTCCCGGACAACATCGCGCAGTGGTCGGTCAAGGACGACAAGACCTTCTCGATCACCACCACCAAGGTCTTCAACACCGCGTGGTTCGTCGACAACCAGCTCAACAAGATCACCCCGATGCCGCAGCACGCCTGGGACAAGGACTCCGCCACCGCGGCGGTGAGCGACCTGGCCAGCACGCCGGCGGGCGCGAAGAAGGTCTTCGACTTCCTCACCGCGGCCGCCAAGGACCCCAAGACCTACGACTCCAACGAGCTGTGGAAGGTCACCAGCGGCCCCTGGAAGCTGACGAAGTACGTGCCGAGCGGCGAGGTCACCCTCGCGGCCCAGCCGAACTACTCCGGTGTGGACAAGCCGAAGCTCGCCAAGGTCGTCCTTCGTCCGTTCACCGGCGACGACGCCGAGTTCAACGTGCTGCGCGCCGGTGACATCGACTACGGATACGTGCCCGCGGCCAACCTCTCCCAGGAGGGCTACCTCAAGTCCAAGGGCTACACGGTCTCTCCGTGGTACGGCTGGTCCGTCACCTACCTCCAGCTGAACTTCAACAACCCGAAGACCGGGGTGCTGTTCAAGCAGCCGTACCTGCGGCAGTCGCTGCAGATGCTCATCGACCAGCCGACGATCAGCAAGGTGGTCTGGTCCGGCACGGCCGCGCCGACCTGCGGCCCGGTGCCGGCCAAGCCGGGCACCAACGGCACCGACGCCGCCGGCTGCGCGTACTCCTTCGATCCGGCCAAGGCGAAGGAACTGCTGGAGAGCCACGGCTGGAAGGTGACCCCGGACGGGCAGACCACCTGCCAGACGCCGGGCACCGGGCCAAACCAGTGCGGCGACGGCATCGCCGCCGGCACGGCGCTGAACCTCACCGTGACCAGCCAGACCGGTTTCGCGGCCACGACCAAGATGTTCGCCGAGATCAAGTCGCAGATGTCAAAGCTGGGCATCCAGCTGACCATCAAGGAGGTGCCCGACTCGGTCGCGGTCACCCCGGCCTGCAAGCCGGCGGACGCCACCTGCTCGTGGGACATGTCCTTCTTCGGCTCGCAGGGCAGCTGGTACTACCCGGCCTTCGCCAGCGGCGAACGGCTCTTCGCCACCGGCGCCCCGGTGAACCTGGGCAGCTACAGCAACCCGGAGGCCGACAAGCTCATCGAAGCCACGCAGTTCTCCGGCGACGAGAGCACGCTCAAGGCGTACAACGACTTCCTCGCCAAGGACCTGCCGGTGCTCTGGATGCCGAACCCGGTGTTCCAGGTCTCGGCCTACCGGTCCGGTCTGCAGGGGGTCGAGCCGCAGGACCCGATGAACTTCATGTACTTCCAGGACTGGTCCTGGAAGTGACCGACCACTGATCGACCCGGCCCCGGCGGCGCCCACCGCGCCGCCGGGCCCCGACCAGGGAGGAGGCACGGCCCAGGT
Organism: Micromonospora sp. NPDC005161; assembly: GCF_053599855.1. Lineage (NCBI taxonomy): Bacteria > Bacillati > Actinomycetota > Actinomycetes > Micromonosporales > Micromonosporaceae > Micromonospora > Micromonospora sp. NPDC005161. The sequence goes on along the minus strand of NZ_JBSFYQ010000006.1, from coordinate 221,951 downwards.
GGTCCGGTACCTCATCACGCGCTTGGGTCAGGCCCTCGTCGTCGTCGTGCTCGTCACGGTGATCGCGTTCCTCATCCTGCACCTGCTGCCCGGCGGCGCGGCACGCGCCACCCTCGGCAAGGAGGCGACGCTGGAGCAGTTGGCGGCGTTCAACCACGACATGGGCTACGACCGGCCCTGGATCCAGCAATACGGCATGTACGTGCACCGTCTGCTGCGGGGCGATCTGGGCTACTCGTACCAGCTCAACCAGTCGGTCGTCGAGGCGATCACCCAGCGGCTGCCGAAGACCATGGTGCTGTCGCTGTTGTCGACCGTGCTCGCCATCGTCCTGGCGATCCCGCTCGGGGTGATCCAGGCCGTACGCCGCAACCGCTGGCCCGACTACGCCATCACCTCGCTGTCGCTGCTGGCGTACGCCACGCCCATCTTCTTCATGGGCCTCATGATGATCATCCTTTTCTCGCAGATCTGGCCGATCCTGCCGCCCGAGGCCCCGCAGGGGTTCACCGTGGCGGAGGTGCTCGCCGATCCGGCCGGGCTGGTCCTGCCCACGATCACCCTCGCCATCGTCACCATCGCGGTCTACTCGCGGTACGTCCGCTCCGCCATGGTCGACAACCTCAACGAGAACTACGTCCGCACGGCCCGCAGCAAGGGCCTCTCCGAGCGGCGGGTGGTGCTGCGGCACACGCTGCGCAACGGGCTGTTCCCGGTCATCGCGCTGCTCGGGATGTACCTGCCCGCGCTGTTCAGCGGGGCGCTGGTCGTCGAGTCGCTGTTCAACTTCCCCGGCATGGGACAGCTGTTCTGGCAGGCGGCGCTCAAGCGTGACTTCCCGATCCTGCTCGGGGTCACCGTCATCATCTCGATCGCGACGGTGGTCGGCGCGCTCGTCGCCGACCTGCTCTACGCCGCCGTCGATCCCCGGGTCCGACTCCAGCGGAGCGCGTCATGACCACACCCTCCGAGGCGGTCGGCCCAGGTGCCGCCCCCGACCAGCCGGCCGACGCCGAGGCGCCGGTGCGCGGCCTCTGGCGGCAGGGTCTGGCCGTCTTCTGCGAGAACCGGCTCGCCCTGGTGGGCCTGGGCCTGTTCGTCCTGCTGGCCGGGATCTGCTTCCTCGGTCCGGTCTTCTACCACACCGACCAGGTGCACACGGATCTCACCGCCGTCCACCTGGGCCCCGGTGAGCAGGGGCATCCGCTCGGCACCGACGGGGTCGGCTACGACCAGTTGGGGCGGCTCATGCTCGGCGGGCAGACCTCGATCATCGTCGGGCTCGCCGCCGGGATCCTCGCCACCGCCGTGGGCACGATCTGGGGCGCCGTCGCCGGGTTCGCGGGCGGCTGGGTGGACTCGGCGATGATGCGGGTCGTCGACGCGATGATGTCGATCCCGTCGCTGTTCCTCTTCATGCTGCTCGCCGCCATCGTCACACCGAGCGTGTCCATGCTCATCGTCATCATCGGCGCCTTCGCCTGGCTGGGACCGGCCCGGCTGGTCCGGGGTGATGCACTGACCCTGCGCTCCCGCGAGTACGTCCAGGCCATGCGGGGGATGGGCGGCACCGGCGGCCGGGCCGTGCGGCGGCACATCGTGCCGAACGCCATCGGGACCGTGATCGTCAACGCGACCTTCCAGGTCGCCGACGCGATCCTCTACGTCGCGTACCTGTCCTTCCTCGGCCTCGGCGTCCCCCCGCCGGCGGCGAACTGGGGCGGGATGCTCTCCGACGGCCTGGCGGACACCTACAGCGGCCACTGGTGGCTGCTGTACCCGCCCGGCATCGCCATCATCCTCATCGTCCTCGCCTTCAACTTCATCGGCGACGGTCTGAGGGACGCCTTCGAGGTCCGCCTCCGGCGACGCTGAGCAGGAGCAGAAAATGAGCGAATCGACCGTCCGACACGTCCCGGCGGCCGGCGGGCCGGCAGTGGTCCAGCCCCTGCTGGAACTGCGCGATCTCGACACCGACATCGCGCTGCGCCGCGGTACGGTGCACGCCCTGGACGGGGTCAGTCTCCAGGTCATGCCGGGGGAGACCCTCGGCGTCGTGGGGGAGTCGGGCAGCGGCAAGACCATGACCGCGCTGTCGATCATGGGCTTGCTGCCGCCCGGCGGCCAGGTGTCCGGGGGACAGATCCTCTTCGAGGGCCGGGATCTGCGATCGCTGTCCGCCGACGAGGTACGCCGGATCCGTGGGGTCCGGATGGGCATGGTCTTCCAGGACCCGCTCACCTCGCTCAACCCGACCATGCGGATCGGCGTCCAGGTCGGCGAACCGCTGCGGGTGCACGAGCGGGTCGGCCGGGCGGAGGCCCGGGAGCGGACCATCGAGATCCTGCGCCGGGTCGGGATGCCGCGCCCGGAGCGGATTGTCGACAACTACCCGCACGAGCTGTCCGGCGGGATGCGGCAACGGGTCGCCATCGCGATGGCACTGATCTGCTCCCCCCGCCTGCTCATCGCCGACGAGCCGACCACGGCGCTCGACGTCACCACCCAACGGCAGATCCTCGAACTCATCGACGACCTGCGGGAAGAGTTCGGGATGGCCGTCATCCTGGTGACCCACGACCTCGGGGTGATCGCCGGCCGCGCCGACCGGGTCGCCGTCATGTACGCCGGACGGGTCGTCGAGACCGCCGCGACCGGAGAGCTGTTCCGCTCGCCTCGGCACCGATACACGGAGGCGCTGATGGAGGCGCTTCCCGAGTCGGCGATCCGGGAGTCCGGTGAACACGCCCGGCTCTACAGCATCCAGGGCCTGCCGCCGGACCTGTCCCGGCCCCTGACCGGCTGCCGCTTCGCGCCACGCTGCCGGCACGTCACCAACGAGTGCCGGACCAGCGAGGTGACCCTGTCGGCCGGCGCGCACCAGCACACCTGTCTGCACCCCGTGCCGGCGGGGCCCGCCGCGCCGGTGAGCCTGCCCGCCCCGGCACGGGTCGAGCCGGTGCCGGAGCCGGCGGACGCGGCGGCCGCGTCCGGTGAGCTGGCGGCCGAGCCCATCCTGTCGGTGCGGGACCTGGTCAAGAACTACGCGGCGCACGGCCGTGGGCTGCTGCGCCGGACCGCCGGACAGGTGAGCGCCGTAGCGGGTGTGTCGTTCGACGTCGGCCCGGGCGAGACGTTCGGGCTGGTCGGCGAGTCCGGCTGCGGCAAGTCCACCGTGGGCCGGCTCGCCGTCGGGCTGGAGCAGGCGACCGCCGGGCAGATCATGCTGGACGGCACAGACATCGCCGGCCTGGCCGGACGGGAGCGCCGCCGGATGCACCGGCAGGTCCAACTGATGTTCCAGGACAGCTACGCCGCGATGAACCCGCGGATGCGCGTCGACGCCATCCTCGCCGAACCCCTCGAGATCCAGAAGGTGGGCGGCCCGGCGGCGCGGCGGGCGCGGATCGCGACGCTGCTCGACCAGGTCGGGCTGTCGCGGCGCGTCCTGGAGCGCTATCCGCACGAGTTCTCCGGCGGTCAGCTGCAGCGCATCGGGCTGGCCCGCTCGCTGGCCCTGCAACCCCGGCTGATCGTCGGCGACGAGCCGGTGAGCGCGCTGGACGTGTCCATCCAGGCGCAGGTCCTCAACCTCATGCGGGACCTGCAGCGCGAGCTCGGCCTGGCGTACGTCTTCATCAGCCACGACCTGTCCGTCGTCGACTACATGGCCGACCGGATCGGCGTCATGTACCTCGGCAAGCTCGTCGAGGTCGGGCCCGCGCGGGACGTGGTCCGAGCCGCCCGGCATCCGTACACGCAGGCGCTCATCGACGCCGTCCCCTCCGTCACGCCGAACGCCGAGACCGCGCGCGAAGGGGTGACCATCCGGGGCGAGCTGCCCAGCGCGCTCAACCCGCCCACCGGGTGCCGGTTCCGGACCCGTTGCCCCCTGGCCCAGGACGTCTGCGAGACCGAGCCGCCGCTGGCCGGCGACACGCACCAGGTGGCGTGCCACTTCCCGCTGCGTCCGGAGTCGACCGCGGCGTCCGCTCGGGCCGGGGCGGCCACATGACCACGGTCGAGATCTGCGTGAGCGACGTGCCGACGGCGCTGGTGGCCGAGGCGGCCGGAGCCGACCGCCTGGAGCTGTGCGCCGACCTCGGCCAGGGCGGCACCACCCCGAGCCTGGGGACGGTCCGGGTCGCGCTGCGGACTTTGCGCCGGGTGGGCGTACGGGTCATGGTCCGTCCCCGTGGCGGTGACTTCCGGGTGAACGAGATCGAGGAGCAGGTCATGCTCGCCGACATCGAGGCCATCCGCGGCCTGCCCAATCCGCACGGTCTCGCGGTCGGGGTGGTGGTCGGCGCCCTCACCGCCGCGGGCGGCCTCGACCTGGCCGTGCTGCGGCGCCTGATCGAGGCTGCGGGACCGCTGCCGGTGACGGTGCACAAGGCCTTCGACGAGGTCGGCGACCAGCTGAGGGCGATCGAGGAACTCATCGACCTCGGGGCCGACGCGGTGCTCACCTCGGGCGGGGCGCCGAGCGCGCTGGCCGGTGCCCCACGGATCGCCGCGCTGCGGCATCGGGCCGGCGACCGGTTGCGGGTCATCGCCGGCGGCGGCATCCGGTCGCACAACGTCCGGCAGGTGCTCGCGGAGACCGGCGCGCGGGAGGTGCACCTGCGGGCACCGGTGCGGCGCGACGGGCGCGAGGCCACGGACGGCGACGAGGTACGCCGGGTCCTCGACGCCACACGGGCTGCCGTGCCCTCCTGAGCGCAAAGCGGCGTCAGCGTCGACGCGGCGCTCGCCGCCCACGAGACACCCGCCTACCAGGAGGCGCTGCGGGCGCTCGGCGACGGCGCCGACCCCGACCTGCGCATCATCGAAGCGACGCCCTGACGCCGGCCGACGGGCACACCCGGGCGGCCGGGACGGACGGCACGGGGAACGGCGACGGACCCGAACCGCCCGCACCACTAGGCGCGCCAGCACCGCGAGCGCGCGGGCTGACGACGGCACCGGACCGGTCGCGCCGGCGGGTCAACCCCCGGCGCGACCGGCCGTCCGGTCAGGACAGTCGCAGCCGAGGCTCGAGGATCACCTCGAAGAGCCGGTCCCACGGCAGCTCGACACGCGCCGACTCGAAGCGAGCCAGGGTCGCCGTGAACGTCTTTGCGCCTCGCTGGCCCAGCACGATGCGGTGCCCGGCGAAGTGGTCGGCGAAGTACCGCTCGGTCAGCGGCACCAGCCGTTCGCTCACCCAGCCGTCGAAGTAGGTCTTCTGCTCGGGGGTGAGCGCGAGTGGGTCCCAGCCCTGCGCCCGTGCGTGCGCGTACGCCTCGACCTGCACGATGTTCTTCCACGGGTCGTCCTTGACGAGCCGGTAGAGCAGGTACTCGGCGTGCGCCTGGCCGGGCCCGCGCAGGTCGGGCACGCCGAATCCGCTGCCGGAGGAGCGAAGGTACGCCCACCGGGCGGTGCCGTGGCCGAGCGCCAGGCCGAGTGCGTTGCCGCCGGTGTTCCACCCCGAGTACGACAGCAGCGCCGCGAGATCCAGGCCGCTCTCCATCCGCGCGACCAGTTCGTGGTCCGCCTTGTTCACGATGAGCGGGTCCACCACGATGACCGGGGTGCCGGCCGCCAGCAGCTTGCCGATCCGCGCGACGAAGGCGTCCAGGTCAGCGGCCCGCTGCCCGGGTGCCGACGAGGGGGTGTTCACGGCGAGCACGATGTCCGTGTCGCCGCTGACGACCCGTCCCCCCACGGCGGCCACGTGCCGGCGGATGTTCTCCGCGAACGGGATGCCCTCCAGTTGAGCGGTCCAGTCCTCGCCGGAGACGCCGGCGTACTCCACGCGGTAGGTGGGCGCCGTGCCGGCCGCGATCACCCGCGCGATCAGCAACGCGTCGACCTCGTCGGCGCCGGGGAAGATCTCCACCCGGTCGTCGACGCCGAGTTGAGCGACAAGCGCCTCCAGTTCCACCCGCTCGGCTCGGGCCAGACCGACCGGCGCGGTGTCGTCCTCGGAGAGCACGAGGTGGCTGATGGTGCCGTCGGCGACCCACTCGACCATCAGCCGGTTGACCTGGTGGTTGCGGGCCCGAGCGGCGAGATAGTCCTCGACGACCTGGTCGGGGATCCGCGCCCGGACGGCGTCGAGCTGGGCCCGCAGCTCCTCCTGCCCGAGGTTCACCACCTGGTCGTAGAGCTTCGCCCAGCTGACCAGCAGGTCGCGGTACTGGTCCAGCTCGGTGCCCGTGCTGGTGATGGCGAGGCGCTGGATGGTGTCGTGCACCTCGATCACCGCCCCCGGCCGGGTCGAGCGCAGGTTTCGGATCGCGGCCAGGTTCTCCAGGGCGGCCGCCAGGGTTGGGGCGGCGGTGCGGGAGGCGATCAGGCCGCCGTAGGCGAGCATGCTGACCGAGATCACGTACCCGTCGACGCCGTTGGTGGTGCCGAGCCAGCGGGCGATGGCGGCCCCGTCGCCGGGGGTGAAGAAGCGGCCCAGCAGTTCCCGTGGCGGCAGCTGCACCTGAGCGCCGGCGCTCGCCGCGGTCATCTGCGGGGCGTAGGTGTTGACCGGCCGGTCGTCCAGCGGGACCAGTGCCACGGTCAGCCGCCGGTTGGCGGGCCCGGCGAATGCGGGTCGGCCGATGGCCACGGTGGTCAGCCCGGCCACGCCGGTGGCCAGCAGGGTACGTCTTCTCATGCTCACTCCTTCTTCCTCGGGGCGCTCGCCGCGCGGGGGACGGCCGGCACGAGCCGGCGGGTGATCCACAGCGGTGAGGTGACGGCGTTGCCCATCACCACCGCGTGCGCACCCGCCTCGAAGGCCCGGCGGATCTGTTCCGTGGTGCGGTACCGCCCTTCGGCGATCACCGGCACGGACAGCAGTGCGACGAGTCGCTCCACGAGCCCGAGGTCGGGCCCGTCAGTCGGTGGGCTGGCCGGGGTGTAGCCGGACAGCGTGGTGGCGACGGCGTCCGCGCCGGCCTCGACGGCGGCGACGCCCTCAGCCGTGGTGGAGACGTCGGCCAGGACCAGTGCGTCGGTCCGTTCGCGGATCACCCGGACCGTGTCGGCGAAGGGGCGTCCGTCCGGTCGGGGGCGGTCGGTGGCGTCGATCGCGACGATGTCCGCCCCGGCCAGCGCCACCTCGAGCGCGTGGGCCGCGGTCGGGGTGATGAAGACGTCCTCGGTGCCGTGCTTGTACAACCCGATCACCGGAACGTCGACGGCGGCGCGTACCGCTCTGACGTCGTCCGGTCCGTTGACCCGGACCGCCACCGCGCCGCCGCGTACCACCGCGGCCGCCACCCGGGCCTGGACGTACGGGTCCCGCATCGGGTCGTCAGGATCGTCGGGCAGCGGTTGGCAGGACACCACCAGCCCGCCGGCCAGGTCGTCAAGCACGCTCACCCGCTGGTCCTCTCACTGATCCGAGTGCCGGCGTGTGTCAGCACCGCTCACTCCTGTGTGTCGATGGCCAGTCGGGCCGCGCCGACCACGACCGCGTCAGCGCCCAACGTGGCGGACAGCAGCGGAACGTCGGCCCAGCCCGCGGGCAACTCGGCCGAGTAGGCGGCCGACGCGGTGGGCAGCAGGGGACCGGCCGCTCCGCCGGCCACCAGGACAGCTTCCGGATCGAGCAGGGCCACCAACCCCGCCAGGGCCGCGCCGAGGACGGTTCCGGCCCGCTCCACGACCCGCTGGGCGACCCCGTCTCCGGCTGCGGCGCGGTCCGCCACGGCCCGCCCGGTGACGTGGGTGCCGGTCTCGATGGCGTACGCGGCGGCCAGCCCGCTGCCGGAGGCGATCGCCTCCAGATGCCCGTACCGGCCGCACCCGCACCGCAGTAGTTCGGCGCCCGGGGCCGGCAGATGTCCGACCTCGCCGGCGGCGCCGCGCGCACCGGCCTCGACGCGGCCGTTGCGGACGACCGCCCCGCCCAGCCCGGTGCCGACGGCCACCAGCAGCACATGAGCGCGGTCCCGTCCGGCGCCGGCCCAGCACTCGCCCAGCGCGGCGGCGTTCACGTCGTTGGTGACCCGCACGGGTCGACCCAGCCGGGCGGCCAGCGCGTCGGCGACCGGGGTGCCGGCCCAGCCGGGCAGGCTGTCAGTGGCGTACCGGATGCCGCCGGTTGCGGGGTCGACCGTGCCGGCGGTGCCCACCCCTACCGGCCCGGCGGCCGCGCCGAGCAGGTCGGTGGCCAGCCGGGCGGCGGAGTCCAGCACGGCCCCGGGCCCGGACCGGGCGGGCGTGGGCACCTCGCGGCGCTCCAGCACCTGTCCGGCCCGGTCGACCAGCGCGGCCGCCGTCTTGGTGCCGCCGATGTCGATGCCGACGATTGGTGTCGTCATCCCTTGAGGCCGGTGTGCGCGAGGCCCTCGACGAACTGCTTCTGCGCGATGACGAAGACCACCAGGACGGGCAGCGCCGTCATCGACGCCGCGGCCATCTGGACGTCCCACATGGGCCCGCCGTACGCGTCGACGAACTGGGTGAGCGCCTGGGGCAGGGTGAACTTCTCCGGAGAGGAGAGGAACACGATCGGTTCCAGGTAGAGGTTCCAGCTGTGCAGGAAGGTGAAGATGGCCACCGCGCCCAGTGCCGGCCGCGACAGCGGCAGGGCGATCCGCCAGAAGGTGGCGAAGCGGCCCAGCCCGTCGACCCGGGCCGCCTCCTCCAGCTCTCCGGGGAGGCTGATGAAGAACTGCCGCATGATGAACGTCGCCAGGACGCTCGGCGCGCCGAAGATCGGCACCAGGATCAGCGGCCAGTGGGTGTTGACCAGGCCGAGTTTGAAGAACATCTGGAACAGCGGAACGATGGTCACCTCGCTCGGAATGAGCAGGCCCGCGAGGACGACCAGGAACAACACGTTCTGGCCCCGGAACCGGATGCGCGCGAAGGCGTACCCGGCCAGCGCCGCAACGGCCATGGTGCCGACCGTGACGACCAGCGCGATGTAGAGGCTGTTCAGGTACTGCTGCCCGAACGGCTGCAACTCGAACACCCGCTGGTAGGCGTCGAACCGCGGGTTGGTCGGCAGGAGCTGCGGCGGGAAGGCGAAGATGTCCGCCACCGGCTTCAGCGACGACGTGACCATCCACCAGGTCGGGAAGACGAACGGGATCGCCAGGACCAGCAGCACCCCGTAGAGCACCAGCTTGGTCCGCCGGGACAGGTCACGATTCATGGAAGACCCACCTCTTGCGCATCTGCCACTGCAGCACAGTGAGGGCGAGCACGATGGCGAACAGCACGATCGACAGCGTGGCGCCGTAGCCGAAGTGATGGAACTGGAAGGCCTGCTGGTACAGGTAGTAGACGAGCACCGTCGTCGATGTGCCGGGTCCGCCCTGGGTGAGCACCGCGATCTGCGCGAAGACCTGCAGCGACCCGACCACGGTGATGATCGAGGTCAGCAGGATCGTCGGGCTGATCAGCGGTACGGTGATCCGCCAGAACTGGCGCATCCGGCTCGCCCCGTCGACTTCCGCAGCCTCGTACAGCTCGGCCGGCACGCCCTGCAGGGCGGCCAGGAACAGCACCATGTTCAGGCCGACGTTCTTGAACACCTGCACGACGATCACGGACACCATCGCGGTGCCCTCGCCGCGCAGCCAGTTCGGCCCGTCCACGCCGACGGTGTCGAGCAGCCCGTTGATCCCGCCGTTGTCCTGAAGCAGGAAGCCCCAGACGATGGTCCAGGCCACCAGCGAGACCACCACCGGGGAGAAGAACAGCGTGCGGAACACGATCGTGCCCCGCAGCCTCTGGTTCAGCAGGACGGCCAGCAGCAGTGCCAGGCTGAGATTGAGCATCACCAGGCCGACCGAGAAGAGCCCGGTGGCGCGCAGCACCGCGCCGAGGTTGGGATCATCGGCGAGAGCCGTGTAGTTGTCGGTGCCGACGAAGTCGAAGGTCCCGGCGAGCACGTTCCACTCGTGCAGGCTGTACCAGAGCACGAGAATCAGCGGCAGGATCACGAAGACGGCGCTGCCGAGCAGTTGCGGGGCGATGAACAGGTAACCGGTGAGCTGGTCCCGGCGGCGGCTGGTCCAGAACGGCCGGGCCGGGCCCGGGGCGGGCCCGGCAACAGCCGAGCCCACCCTGGTGTCCGTCTGGGTCATGATCGTTGGCCTTACTTCGCCAGCAGCGGCTGGATCTTGGCGCAGACGCCGTCGAGTACGGCCTTGACGTCCGCGTTCGGCTGCCACAGCGGGTCGAGGCCGGCGCGGACCTGCTGGCTCAGCTCGGCCTGCCCGGAGTGGCTGGGCTTGACCACGCCGTTGGTGATGCCGTCGATGACGACCTTCTGCAGCTGCTCCGGCTTGAGCTTCGGGTTCGTCTTGGCGAGCGTCTCGGCGGTCAGCTGCGACTGTCGGGGCGCCGGGAAGAACTGGGCGAGCTTGGCCGAGTTCGTGGGGTTGGTGAAGAAGGCCAGGAAGTCGGCCGCCTGCTTGGCGTGCGGGCTCTTCTTCATCACCCCGAGGCCGGCCTGGCCGACCACCGCGTAGTTCCCCTTCGGCCCGGCCGGCAGCGGCACCAGGTCCCACCCGAAGCCGCCGTCCTTCAGCAGCGAAGCGCGGGAGATCTGGGTGATCGTCATGGCCGAGTCACCGGCGAAGAAGTCGGCGGTCGTGCCCGGGCCGGGCAGCGCCTTCTGGGTGAAGGTGGCCTTGTGCAGGGAGGTCATCGCGTCGACCATCTCCGGGCTGTTGAAGCCGCAGGCCTTGCCGTCCTCGCTCCATGCCTGGGCTCCCCACCCGGTCCAGAAGGTGGACAGGTTGTCCCAGCCCTTGTAGTCGAAGTCCCGAATTACCAGGCCGGCCTTGCCGGAATTCGCCGCCGTCGCCGCGGCGGTGGCCAGAGCGTTGTCCCAGGTCCACTGACCGGCCGCGATCAGCTCGGCCGGGGTCTTCTGCTTGGCCTTCGTGAGCAGGTCGGTGTTGACGAAGACCCCGAACGGCGAGGTGGAGAAGGGGTACGCGTACAGCTTCCCGTCGTCCTGCCAGAGCTTGAGGGTGGCGGGGGAGATGTCCTCGTACTGGTAACCCTCGGCCTTCTTGAGCGTGTCGTCGAGGGGCAGCAACGCGCCCGAGGAGACGAAGTCGGGGGCGGAGTTCTCGAACACCCACGCGAGGTCGGGCGCGTTCCCGCCCGCGATCTGGGTGGTCAGGGTCGTGGTGTAGGTGTCGAACGGCAGCGGGTCGAACTTGATCTCGGCCACGTCCGGGTGGCTTTTGCGGTACTCGTCGGCGATCTCGTTGAACAGCTTGAGGTGCGCCTCGTTGGCCGACCAGACGGTCATCCGCAGCTTCGCCGGACCGCTGTCGTCGGCCTCGCCACCGCCGCCGCAGGCGGTCAGGGCGAGCGCACCGGTCAATGCGACGGCGACGCCGCGCAGGGCCTTTCCTGCTCTCACAATCTTCTCCTCACCGGGGGTGTTTTCAGTAGCCCGCGATCTGCGGCCAGCGCTGTTCCACGCCGGCCGCGGTCAGGCGGTCCTGGAAGTCGGCCAGCAGACGGGGGGTGTTGCGGACCGCACGCGGGGACTCGCCCCGCGCCAGACAGAAGTCGGCGAGCAGGCCGGCGACCTCGCCGACGTTCCACTCGACCGGATGCAGCCGGTAGCTGCCGTTGGTGACGTGGGTGGTGCCGATGTTCTTGCCGGCCGGCAGCAGGTTCTCCATCCGGCTCGGGATCAGCGCGCCGAGCGGGATCTCGAACGGGCAGGAGCCGACGTCGATGTAGTTGTCACCACCGGTCGACGGGTGCAGGTCGATCCGGTACATGCCCACGCCCACCGCGTCCGGGTAGCTGACCGCGCCGTGGTCGCCCCGGACCGCCAGGGACAGGTCCTGCTCGACCACGGTGTACTCGGCCTGGATCCGGCGGGACTCGCGGATGTACGGGGCCTGGGCCAGGCCGTCCGAGCTGCCGGTCACGTCGCCGCGCAGCCGCAGGCCCGGGAAGCCGGTGCCGCCGTCCGGCCGGGGCGCCTCCGTCTGCAGCCAGTAGAGCACCGAGTACGACAGCTCGCGGGCCTTGGTCAGGTGCCACGACGCGTTCGGCACGTCGATGACCGGACCCTCGAAGTAGTCGATCATTGGCCAGTTGACCAGGGTGATGTCGCTGCCGTACGCGCCGTCGGTGAAGTTGCGCCGTGCGGCGATCCGCCGAAACGTCCACAGGTTGCCATCGCCCGGGTTGACGCGTTGATCGGCGTTGACGCTCAGCGGGTCGTCGTCCGGGTTGGGGGTGAAGCTGCGCTCGACGATCTCCAACGTCCGCGGGTGCGGTGACTTCCAGGACAGCAGGCGGTCACCCCAGAAGTCGGGCTTGTAGTCGCGCCAGAAGTCGTACCCCGCGGGACGGTCGATGGTGTGGTCACCGTCGACGTGGTCGAGGGCGAAGCAGACGGACACCGCCTGCATGTTCATCGGCTGGGCCTCGGCCGGGGCGCTCGGCTCACCGGTGTCCGCCTGCGACTCGAACCCGGTGACGTACTCGGTGCCCGTCAACGGCAGCAACTCGCCGGTCTCGGTGGCGTCCAGGACGTACGGCGCGACCACGTCGATCCGCTCGTCCCGGTCGCGGTGCGCCAGCGTCACGCCGGTCACCCGGTCCCCGTCGGTCTCCGCGGCGACCGGCCGGTACGGCTGCAGCACCCGAAGCCGGCCCGAACCGAGGTACGGGGCGAGCATCTGTTCGAGGACGGCGACGGCCACCCGCGGCTCGTGGCAGAGCCGGCTCACCCAACCCGCACCGGGGTTGAGGTCGGTCCAGGCCCGGGTCCGTTCGGTCAACGGGTAGTGGCGACGGTAGTAGTCGCGGATGCCGTTGCGCAGCGCCCGGTAGCTGGCGGTGGCGCCGAACTGCTCGATCCAGGAGTGTTCGTCCGGCGGGACGGCCTGGCTGGTGAGTTGCCCGCCGAGCCAGTCGAACTCCTCGGTCAGGATGACGGACCGGCCGGCCCGGGCCGCGGCGAGCGCCGCGGCGACGCCGCCCAGTCCGCCCCCGACGACGAGGACGTCCGTACGCATGAGTACCACGTGTTTCCTTCCAGTTGCGCGGCCGACCGCTCAGCGCCGGTCGACCGCCGGATCGGGGGTGCCGAGGGTGACGCCCTCGACGAGTTCGCAGGGGAGAAGTCGCTGCTGGACGCCGGCCGCGCTGCCATCGATGACGCCCGTCAGCACCTCGACCGACTGTCGGCCCATCTCCTCGCGGGGGATGCGGAACCCGGTGAACGCGATGTCGGTGGGGACCGGGGCCGTCGGGTCGCCGAGGGTCACGATCGACAGGTCGCCGGGCACGGTCAGGCCACGCCGACGGGTGGCCGACTCCAGCGCGACCGCCGTGGCGAAGTCCTCCACGAAGACGACGGTGGTCCCGTCGGCCAGCAGGGTGTCGACGGTTGTTTCGGCCTCCGCGGCCACTGCCGACATCTGCCCGGCGCTCTCCGCGGTCGCCGCGGCGGCGTGGAACCCACGGAGCCGGTCTTCGGAGGATTCCGCGGCGGTGCCCATGCTGACGTACGTCAGGCGGCGGTGACCGTGCCGCAGCGCCGTCTCGACGAGCTGGGCCACCGCCGAGGCGTAGTCGGCGCCGACGTAGGGGACCGGCCCGCCGGCGTCGTCGCGGCGCCCGACGGCGACGTACGGATATCCGTCACGGTTGAGCCGGTGCAGCTCCGCGCCGTCGATCTCGCGCCCGAGCAGGATGCACCCGTCGGCCAGACGTAGCCGGTTGTCCTGGTGGAAGATGCGTCGCCGGCCGTCCACCACCGGTGCGCTGGTGAGCAGCAGCAGGTCGCAGCCGACCCGCTCGGCGTACTCCTCGATGCCGAGCAGGAACGGGTGGAAGAAGTCCCGGCTGCCGCTGGGAAAGGCGGGCTCGTACGTGAAGACGCCGATGATCCGGTTGAACCGCGAGGCGAGGCGGCGGGCCACGGGGTCGGCGGCGTAGCCGGTCTCGGCGATGACCCGCAACACCCGGTCCCGGGTCTCCGGGGCGATGCGGACGTCGGCGTCGGTCCGATTGTTGAGCACCAGCGACACCGTCGCCTGACTGACGCCGGCCATCCGCGCGATGTCACGCTGGGTGACACGTCTGGGGGGAGCGGTCACGTCGGGTCCTTCCGGTGTTGCTAATGCGTATTAGCGGTCGGCGTTGGGAAGGAGCTTGGCCGGTGGCCCGGCGTGTGTCAAGGGGTGGACGCAAGATTTCGGCACGGTGAACTTGCTGGAGTAATGCGCATTAGCCGTCGAGGTTCGCGGCGGGTCGCTGTCTGGCCCGGGCCGCGAGCCGGCTCTTGACAGAGTCGCCGCCGGGCGCGCAATATTCGAGAAACATAGATGCTAATACGTATTAGCTCGGGTGGTGCCAAGGGCTGCCAGCCGATCGGTGTCCCCTGTGTTCTTACTGAGCGTCACACCGCGCCGCGCCGCGCCGTTCGTGCCGCCGATCCGACCGACCGAAGAGGAAGCCGCATGACGAGACCATCCGCCCCGTCCCGACGCGCTGTCCTGGCGGCCGCCAGTGCCGGCCTGCTCCTCGCCGCAGTAGCCGGCGCCCGGCCGGCAGCCGCCGAACCCGGGCTCGGCTTCCCCCAGTTCACCTACCAGGGCACCGCGTTCGACAAGGGCACCCTCACCTACAACCCGACGAACGAGTTCATCTTCCCGAGCGTCATCCGGGCCGCCGACTACTTCCCCAACCCGCTCGGCGCCTACTACCTGTACTACGCGCCGCACGAGCGTCCCGGCGGGATCGCCCTCGCGTACTCCGACTCGATCAACGGTCCGTGGACGGAGTACGTCGCCAACCCCCTGATCAGCAACACCTGGCTGCCGTACTACGCGACGGTCAGCCACATCTCCTCGCCGCACGCGGTGTGGATCGAGGGCGAGGGCAAGCTCTTCCTCTACTTCCACGGCGAGAACTCCATCACCCGGTACGCCACCTCCGACGACGGCATCCACTTCAGCTACGGCGGGACGGCGGTCAGCCGGAACGACACGACCGGTGGCGAGACCTCCTACGCCCGGGTGTTCGAGCAGTCCGTGCCCCGCCTGGGCACCCGGTACCTGATGCTCTTCATGGACAATCCGACCGCTGCACTGCCCGGACCGACCGGGCCCGTGTCGCGGCGGATCCGCTGGGCGGTCTCCAACGACGCGCGGACCTGGACCATGCAACCCGAACCGATCGTGACCCCGCAGGGCATCGAAGGGCCGAACGCCTCGGGACCGTTCTTCCTGCGCTGGAACGACCGCAACCTGGTGATCTACCACGCAGCCGATGGCAACATGCACGCGGTGGACGTCGGGCAGGACTTCGACCAGGAGATCCACCTCGGCATCGTGCACGACTCGATGTCCGCAGCGCCCGACCTCGGCCGCTCGGCCGCGCCGACGTTCTACTTCGATGGGCGTACCGCGCACATGTACTACGAGGCCGGCGGCCGGCTCACCGCGACCATCGGGCACGCCACCGCCACCCTGGCAAACCCGTTGCCGGTACGGCAGCTGGACTGTGCCGTGGACCGGCCGGTCCTGTGGCCGCCGAACCATGAGCTGGTCGACGTCAACGTCACAGTCGACCTGCACGACGGCGTCCTCGGCCCGAACGCGTTCACCCTGACCGGCGTGACCGGTGGTGAGGCCGCGGACGTGAGTGGCTTCGCCGTCGGCACGCCGGACGCGAGTGGCAAGCTACGGGCCGAACGCGCCGGGAATGGCGGGGACCGGATGTACCACCTCACGTATGACGGTCACGACGAGATCGGACGGCCGGTGGGCTGCACCGTCACCGTCACCGTCCCGCACGACCAGGGCAGCAACTAGGTGTTCTGTCCATGGACGTTGGTGACACGGCTGGGATCTTGAAATAGGTGAAGGCCTCCGGTTGTGGAGTGGAGCTGTCTAGGAACCGCTCTGGCAACAGGAGGCCTTCGTGTCCCACGCTAACGCTGCCCTGACCCCTCGCGCACGTGTGCGCCTGGCGCGTCTGATCGTGGATGAGGGCTGGTCGGTCGCCCGAGCAGCCGAACGCTATGACGTGTCCTGGCCGACCGCGAACCGCTGGGCGCAGCGATACCGGCAGCAGGGCGCCGAGGGCATGCAGGACCGTTCGTCGCGGCCGCACCGCAGCCCGGCCCGGACCACGCGTCCGCTGGTACGCAAGATCGTGCACCTGCGGTGGAAACAGCGCCTCGGACCCGTGCAGATCGGCGGCCGCCTGGGCATGCCGGCCTCGACCGTGCACGCGGTGCTGACGCGTTGCCGACTCCACCGGCTGTCACACATCGACCGGGTCACCGGGGAACCGATCCGCCGCTACGAACACCCGCATCCGGGCGCGATGCTGCAGGTGGATGTCACCAAGTACGGCAACATCCCCGACGGCGGCGGGTGGCGTTTCGTCGGCCGCCAGCAAGGGCGGGCGCAACCGCCAGGCCACCGCACGGCGGACCGGGGCACGTAACGGCGTCTACGAACCTCAGATGGGTACGGCGTTCGTGCACACCGTCGTCGATGATCACTCCCGGGTCGCCTACGCCGAGATCCGTGACGACGAGAAAGCCGCCACGGCTATCGAGGTGTTACGCAACGCCGTCGGCTGGTTCGCCGCCCGCGGCGTCGACTCGGGCCGCGAGGTGACGGTGGCCCACCCGGACACCGCCCCTGGGTTGGAGTTCGATGGCGTCGTCGTGGTCGAACCCGCCGACTTCCCGCAGGACCTCGGCCGTCAGGGGCCGCTCTACACGGCACTCACCCGGCAGAACCGTGAGCTGGCCGTCGTGCACACGAGGCCGTTGCCTGAGCGGTTACGGAAGAGGTAGGGAGCCTCGCGCCACCACTTCGCCGTCGTCCGGCCGCCCCTGCGGCTCCTCGCTTGCCGATGGTTGTCTCGGCAATGACGTTGCACTACGCAGCGTTAGCGTGACGTACGGTTCGAGCTCGCACGGCCGGGTCACCAAGGTGGCCAGGCTATTCGACGCCAGGACTTAGTAGCTGTCCGTGAGCAGCTCGGCGACACTCGTCGGCTACGCGTGACCTCTGTCGTGCCGCGGCGCGACGGACCGCATCTCCACCACCACGGCGTGGTGGTCCCGAGGCGATGGGCGTGGCCCGTCCCCTTGCGCTTCACCCCAAACTCGGCATAACCCCGATACACACCGTAGTGAACCCATAACTTATAGCTGCTGCCCAGGCTTCCCTGGGCCGACCAGGCCCGGCCGAAGGCAGCAGAACGGGGGAACCATGCGGAGACTTGCAGCCGCGTTGGCGGCGGGCGGGATTGCCGTAATCGGCTTCGCGGCACCCGCCCAGGCCAGCCCCGGCCTCAACTACGGGCATGACTGCGTCCGCACGGGCCAGGTAGAACCTCATCTTGGCAAGTTTGGGCCGGCCAAGATCAACCCGCAGAATAAGCCCACGGGCGCCCTTAACGCCCGTGACGCCAGCGGCGGCAAGAGCCACTTCGACGACGGGGGTGTCTGCTACCCCTGAGTAGCGCTGATCGCACTACCCGACCCCGCTCTCGTGGCCCGCGCATCGCCCCGTGCCGACCCGGGAGCGGGGCCTCGGTGCGTTCAACGCAGGTCAGCGTCTACAGGCGCGCAAGCCTTGCGGCACGCCGGCCGCGACGCACGGCGGGCAACTCCACCCCGCTCGCGAGTATCTCCCGGCGGCCCCCGAGGTAACGCGCCGCCCAAGCCGCTGCGACCCAGTAAACGAGGGCACGTGCTCGACCGGGGTGCTTCCGCGTCGACGGCAACCGGTCGATGGCAACGGGGTAATCGTGGGCGGCGTGCCCTTCGGCGCGCCCTGCCGAGATCGCGACCGCGTACCCGCAGCCCACGCCGCCCCTCGGGCGCTGCAGCGGTGGACCGTGCCGGTATTGGCGCAACCCGCGCCTGACTTACGACAGAAGTCTTGGCTACCCAGGGTAGGGCGGTTATGTTGCGGGCGCCGACGGAGGTGTCCGGTGGGGCTGGTACTTGTCGTGGAGGACGACGACCGAATAGCTCGGCTCGTGTCGCGGGCGCTGCGTGACGACGGGCACGTCGTCGAGCGGGCCGGAACCGGGCGGGACGGTCTGGACGCGGCCCTCGCCACCGAGTTCGATCTTGTGGTGCTGGATCTGATGTTGCCGGGCATCAGCGGTGTCGAGATCCTCGACCGGCTCGTTGGCTCCCGCCCCGACCAACGGGTCTTCGTCGTGTCCGCGGTGCCGGAGATCGGCATCAGGGTCGCCTGCCTGGAGGCGGGAGCGGCCGACTTTCTCGTCAAGCCGTTCGCGGTGGCGGAGCTGGTGGCCCGGGTACGGGCGAGGATGCGCGGCCCCGCCCCCGGTCCGGCGCAGCGTTCCCTGTCCGTGGGGCCGGTCCGCCTGGATCTTCGGCTGCGCCGCGCCTCGGTGGCCGGCCGGCCGGTCGAGCTGTCGCTGCGGGAGTTCCTTCTGCTTCAGCACCTGATGGAGCGGGCCGGGCAGGCGTGCAGCCGGGCCGAGTTGTTGGCCGACGTCTGGGGGCTATTGTTCGACCCAGGCAGCAACGTGGTCGACGTGTACGTTCGCCGGCTCAGAGCAAAGCTGGACACCCCCGAGCGGGTGGAGACAGTACGCAATGTCGGGTATCGATTCATCGCGGAATGACCGCCTTCTCCTCGCCGCCTGGGCCGCCACGGCGATGGTCAACAGCTGCCTGATGTACGTCTTACCCGGAAAGGAGACAGTTCCCTTCCATCTCGTGTGGATCGGGCTGTCGGTCGTGTACGGACTGACCACCTGGCGCCCGGTTGTCATGGTCGTCGTGCTCGCCGCCGTCACGCTCACCACGGGATACATCCTCGTCCACCATGCCGCCGCGGCCGCCATCGGGTGGGAGGAAGTCACCGAGGTGCCACTGATGGCTGCGGTGTTCGGCGTCATGGTCTGGCATGTGCGGCGACGCCAGCAGATGGTGGCCGAGGTCGCCCGACTTGCCGATGTCGAGCGCCGGCGCGCCGAGTCCCAGGACCGCTTCGTACGGCTTGCGTCACATGAATTGCGAACCCCGATCACGATCGCCCGTGGGCACACCGAGCTGGTGTCTGCTGCCACTTCCGATCCCGTGATCCGGGAGGACACTAGAATCGTGCTGGAGGAGTTGGACCGGCTGGCCGGCATAACCCACCGGCTGGTGACCCTCATGCAGTTGGACGGGCCGTACGTCCGCGAGATGCGAGACGTCGACCTGCTGCTGGCTGGCATCGTGCGGCGGTGGCGGCCCGCTGCGGATCGCCAGTGGGGCGTGTGCTCCACGGTCGAGATGGCGTCGATCAATCAGGACCGTCTGGAGATGGCTCTCGACTGCCTTCTTGACAATGCGGTCAAGTTCACCGAAACCGGTGACCGGATCGAGGTCGAAGGAATCGGCACGCGAAACAGCTGGACCATGGTGGTCGCCGACTCGGGCAAGGGAATGTATCCGGAGCAGGTCGAGGCGCTGAGCAACGCGGGTGCGTCACCGGCCCCCCCGGGCATGTACTCCGGCACGGGACTCGGCTTGGCGATCGTAAGAGCCGTCGTCGGTTCGTGGGGCGGTTCGCTGCGGGTGGAGAGCGAGCCCGACGTAGGTACGAGGATCTCAATGGTCTTCCCACGCTTCGTCGCGCAGCAGGCGCCTACGGATGCGGCGCCCGCGCCCCAGCAGCGGGGTTCCGCCCCAGGCGGTTGAGGCGGCCCGAACGCCCGGCGCAGGACAACTGCGCGAGATCCGGGCCGACGGACCTCCGGCATGACAGCCAGATGACAAACCTGTCACGAACGCCGCGGGCCGACCTCCGGGCTCCATCATCAGTGTGACGCACGACCTGTGCCCTGATCTGGGGATCCGTGCCGAGCGTCGCGCCGGGAGGTGGAGCCGATGCGACCAGATCGGTCGAGGGCGACGATGACGAGCGCGCTGCGGACAGCATGGAAGACGTGGTGTCCACGGCCTTCGAGCAGACGATCGGCTGCGACCCCGGACAATCGCCGTCCGGGCCGAGTCGATCCACGGTCGGGGCCAATCCTTCTCCCTGCGGTACGCCGGCGATTCCGGCGACCTCGCCGCGTGATCGCACCGTCGACGGTCGTCCTCATGGTCGCCGCTCTTCTCCCACCGGTGATGGGATTCACCGGCGCCTCGTCGGCGCTGGCGGCCACCGCGTGTCCGGCCGGGGGCTGCACGGTCACCGTGGACGCGCGCGACTTCGCGACCGCTCGAGACAACCCGGCCGCCGGGCAGCTGGCGAACTTCACGTACATCATCAACGCGGACAACACCAAGCTGGCCAGCGATCCGCTCGTCCTGAACACCGAGAGCAACAGTCCGATCGTGGCCGAAGGCGACCAGAGCCGTCCGACGGTCAAGCTGCCCGCGGGACGTTACCTGATCTCGGTCCGCTCGCTGGATCACAAGATGTGGGGCAAGCACATCACGCTGCCCATCGATGCCGCTACTGACGGAACGCTGACCGCGCGGATCGATCTGACCGAGCAGAGCGAGGACCACCCGCTGCCGCTGGGGAAGATCCGGGTCTTCGTGTTCGAGGACAACACGTGGGCCAACGGCGCTCCGGACACCGAAGAGGCGGGTCTGGAGGGCTTCAAGGTCGGGCTCGAGGAGCAGACCGGCAACGCGGTCACCGTCGACTACAACAACAATCCGCTCTGCGGCGGGAACTGCCTGACCGACGACACCGGGTTCACCCAGCTCGACGACCTCGGGCCGGCGACGTACTTCATCGACGTGCATCCGCCGGACCAGCCCTGCAACAGCGACCCTGACAGCCGGTGGTACCAGACCACGACCATCGACGGTGGGCTGCAGCTGCTGGCCCCCGTCGAGGAGGGCAGCGACGGCACCGGCGCTCCGGGCGAGCAGTTGTGGGAACCGCCGAACAACCGCACCGCGTACTGGTTCGGCTTCGTGTGCTCTCCCACCCCGTTCGCCACCAGCGGCACGGGCGAGATCACGGGCAGGGCGCGCAACTGGGTGGAATGGGCGCCCTACACGACCGGCACCTACAACGAGCCGGTGGAGAACCCGTTCGTCGCGCTGTCCGACAGCACCACCGACCAGACCGTCTACATCGGCCGGGGCGACGAGGACGGTAACTTCGACATCCCGCACGTCCCGGCGGGGACCTACAACCTGTCGGTCTGGGATGAGCAGCTCAGCTACATCATGCGCTTCAAACCCCTCACCGTGGGCGCAGGACAGACCGTCGACGTCAACGACACCGGCGACGACGGTGAGGTCGGCCTGGGTGTGTCCCGCTGGTTCGGCTGGCTGGACGGGCACGTCTACAAGGACCTGAACAACAACGGCAAGTACGACGCGGGCCTCGACGCGCCGATCCCGACCACCGACGTGGACCAGCGGTGGCGGGACGGCTCCATCAAGGAATCGACGTTCACCGACGCCCGTGGGCACTACGAGTACCCGACGGCGGAGGGCGGCCCACTCGGCCGGTGGATCGTCAACGAGCAGGGCTTCGCCCGCTTCACCGCCTACCCCGGCCCCTCCGTGCACGACGAGCACACCGGAGCGGTCACCCCGTCCTGCAGCGTGGCGCCCCCGGCCGTACCGGCCAACCCGTGCGTGCCGACCAACCAGGGTGGCGGTCTGCTGCACAACCAGCTCCTGCTCGAGGGACACCGCGCGACGGTCGACTTCGGCAAGCGCGACTACCCTGCCGGTACGCCCGGCCAGATCGTCGGCATCACCTTCAACGCCACCACGCGCAACGAGTTCGACGCGCGGTTCCAGGCCGCCGAGGACTACGAGCCGGGCATTCCCAACGTCACCGTTCTGCTCGAAGGCCCCGGGCCCGACCGCCAGCCGAACACGGCCGACGACGTGGTCCTCAACCGGTACGTCACCGACCACTGGCAGCAGCCAAACGCCAGCCAGGACCCGCAGCCCGACGGCAACAACTTCACGCAGAGCTGCAACCCCATCCGGGACATCAGCGGCGCGGACATCACCGCCCAGTTCAACCCCAAGATCGGGCCGAACTGCCTCGAGGTGCCGCTGACCGGCGAGCAGACCAAGGACGGGGCCTTCGACGGCGGCTACGCCTTCGCCGACTACTGCCCGAGCGGCCTGAACCTGGGAACGGACCTGTGCACGGACGGCTCGGATCCGTCCGATCACCCGCTCGTGGCCGGCACGTACATCACCCATGTGGTCATGCCGAAGGACGCGGCAGACACCCGTGCCTGCAACCCGTCGGGCGCCACCCAGCGGATCAGCAACCCGAAGGGCGCCGTCCCCGGCGGCGGCCAGGGATGCCTGTACCACATCGTCCGGGAGGAAGACGTCAACGTCGACCTCGGCAACCAGTTCGCTCCGCAGATCCCACCGCCGCCGTGCGCCGGCGACAGCCACGTCATCGACCAGTCGACGCTGACCCCCCGGAGCGTTTACTACACCGGGAACCAGGCCACCAGCACGTCCCGGCCGATGTGCGACAAGCGCCTGGTCGTTCTCGAGAACGGCCAGAACGCCAACGCCGACTTCTTCCTCATGACGAACTTCCGGACCGACCCCAACGGCACGAACGCCGCTGACCACCGGACCGGCGACGTGCAGCTGCCCGGCCGCCTGGTCGGACAGGTCTTCAACGACATCTACTTCGAGCGCAACAAGCTGTCCCCGTGGTACGGCGAGCCGCGGCCGATCGCCGGCATTCCGGTCGGCATCTACGCCCGGGTGGACACCGTGCCGAACGTCAACCAGCCGTACGACGCGAACACCTGGCGGCTGTTGACGACCGTGACCACCAGCGCCGACGGCTCGTTCGAGGTGCTCGTGCCCTCCACCGAGACGTTCAACTGCCCGATCCCACAGGGCCCGTGCCCCGGCATGTACCTGGTCAAGGTCGACGACCCCGGGACCAAGGAACACCCGAACACCAACTTCAACCCGAACCTGCTTGTCGCCACTACGCCGGCCGAGGCGTGGCCCGGCCTGACCACGCAGCTCGACCTGCCGCTGGACCCGATCTCCGGCACCGCATGCGAGGACCCCGCCGTCCCGGCACGGCCCGAGCTGCTGCAGATCTCCACCCCGGTCGTGCCGGCCGCCGGCAGCCGGCAGATCACCGTCCAGGCCGACTTCATCGGCGCACCCGGCACGGCCACGGGCACGACCGGCGTCCGGGCGACACTGACCGACGGCCGCACCGGCCAGGTGCAGACCCTGACCCGGGCCAACGGCGGCATCGTCAGCTGGACCCCGGGCAGCGGCTCCACGCCCGACAACATCGTGCTGAATGTGCCGGCGCTCAGCTCCACCTTCCGGCCCGGGCCGAAGCAGCTGACGATCACGACGGCGGACGCGAACGGTGGCGTGTCGAGCGTCAACGGCATCACGCTGCACGTGCTGGGCAGCAACGGCTCCGGCACGGACGTCGTCACCTACACGCCGACCGTGGTGAACGTGCCACCGCCACCGCCGGCCACCGGAAACGGCGGAGTGCACGCCCTGCAGAACGCGATCAACAGCGCCGTCCCGGGTAGCCTGCTCGTGCTCTCGCCCGGCGTCTACAACGAGAACGTGCTGCTGTGGAAGCCGCTCAAGCTGCAGGGACGGGGCCCCGGCGGCATCATCGGCGCCCACGAGCTGCAGGCCCGCGACCCCGAGGACGCGCGGTTCAACGTCCCCGGCACCGTCATCGACGGCCGGTACTTCCAGCAGAACGCATCGGACTACGACGCGACGATCAGCGCGAACTCGCCCTACGCGGGAGTGACGAACAACGGCCTGGTCGGCAACCACCCGGTGCTGCGCGGCGCGGACATCACCGTGCTGGCGAAGACTGCGACGGCTTACGACATCGGCACCGGCCTCACCGCGGCGTTCAACCGGGCCCGCATCGACGGCCTGGGCCTGACCACCGGTCAGGGCGACGGGGCGGGCGGCATCCAGCTGCAGGCCTCCGCCAACAACATGCAGCTGACCAACAACGTGCTGGAGAACAACGGCGGGATCGTCGCCGGTGGGATCGCGCTCGGCCAGCCGTTCGACGCCGGGCCGCGCGGAACCGGCGCGCGGGTCAACCACAACTACAACGTGCGGATCGCCAACAACCGGCTGACCGGCAACGGCGGCCTGACCCAGGCCGGCGCCGTGGGGCTGTTCTACGGCTCCAACGGGTACGAGCTGGCGAGCAACATAATCTGCTCGAACTTCAGCGTGAACTACGGAGCCGGCGTCTCCCACATCGGCCTCAGCCCCGGCGGCAGGATCCACGACAACCAGATCTACTACAACGACTCCGTCGACTCCGGCGCCGGCATCGCCATCGAGACCGAGCTGCCGGTGGGCTCGCCGGCCGCGCTGGGAGACGGGACCGGGACCGTGGACGTCGACCGCAACCTGGTCCAGAGCAACTACTCCGGCGACGACGGCGGCGGGATGTTCGTGCTCGACGCCCTCACCGCGCGGATCAACATCCGCAACAACATGATCAACAACAACGGGGCGGCGGACGTCGGCGGGGCCATCACGCTGGACGACTCGTCGAACGTTTCGATCGTCAACAACACCGTGGCCAACAACGTCTCCACCGGATCGTCGGAGGACTCGGACGGCAACCCGCACTCCGCCGGCCTGGCCTCCGAGGCGAACGACCCGCTGTTCCAGGCGACGCTGCCCGCCGGTTCGCCGCGCTTCTCCAACCCGGTGGCGCTGTTCAACAACATCTTCTGGAACAACGACGCGTTCACCCTGAGCCAGCCCGGCCCGGGAGCCACCCTGGTCGACCGAGGGTTCATCGACTTCGAGGTGCGCGGAACGACCAACAACGCCGACACGTTCACAGCCCGGTACTCCACGCTCACCAACGGCCAGATCCTGGGACCGGACGGCGTGCTGCGGGCACTGCCTGGTGGCCAGGCGAACCGGATCGGCGAGAACCCGCTGTTCGTGACGCCGTTCGGCAACGAGTTGACCGTGTCCGGGTCGCGGCTGGACCCGCAGACCGCGGCGGTGACGATCACCGGGCAGGACCCGCCGGTCGGACTGACCGGTGACTACCACCTCCAGGTCACCTCGCCGGCGATCGACCGCGGCGTGCGCTGCTCCAACACCCCGGTACCGGCGAGCATCTCGGCGTGTTCCGCCACCGCGATCGGCGCTCCCACCGGAACCCCCGGCGACATCGACGGGCAGAGCCGTCCGCAGCTGCGGCTGTCGGGGCGGGACACCACACCGTGGGATCTGGGCGCTGACGAACTGGCCGGAATAACGGTGCTCGTCCCCCCGAGCGGCCAGTGAGGAGTCCGATGTGAAAGCCATGGCGCGAACTTCGACACGGAGAGCGTTCCTCAGAGCGGTCGGCTGGGGCGCGGCAGGAGTCGCTGCCGGCGGAATCGTCGGCACGACCGCGGCGTACGGTCCCCTCGGCGCCCGCCGCGCGGAGGCGGCAACGACCGAGCTGTCCCTGGTGGCCACGGACGGGTACCTCAGCGTCCCCGGCCGGGAGGGCAACCCCCTCTACATCTTCGGCTTCGTTCCCGTCGACCCCTCTCTGTCGGTGGCGGAGCTCATCTCCACCTACAAGGGGCACACCAAGCACACCGCACCGACCCTCGAGTTCCTGCAGAACGACGACATCAGGATCACCCTGACGAACCTGGGTCTGTTGCAGCGCCCCGACCTGACGGACTCCCACACCATCCACTGGCACGGCTTCGACCTGCCGTCGCCGTTGAACGACGGTGTGCCCGAGGTGTCGGTGGCGGTGCCCATCGGCAAACAGCTGACCTACTTCTACCGCCCGCACCGTGAGGGCACGTACATGTACCACTGCCACTTCGAGGACGTCGAGCACGTAGAGATGGGAATGACGGGGATCGTCTTCGTCCGGCCCCTGCAGGACGGCACCTCGATCGGCGGGTTCACCAGGTTCGCGTACAACGACGGCGACGGGTCGACCGGCTACCACCGCCACTTCGCGCTCCTGCTCAACGAGCTGTGGACAGATTTTCACGACGGTGACCGGGACATCCAGGAGTCCATTCCGACCGACTACGACCCGCAGTGGTTCACCATCAACGGCCGGGTCTACCCGCAGACCGTGCTGCCCAACGACAGCCCGAGCCTGCCGACCGCCATGCGCATCGCCACGCCGAACCCGAACTACGGCGGCGCCCTGGACTACAGCCAGCCGAACTCCGCGCTCGTCCAGGTCAACCCCAGTGATCGGGCCCTCCTGCGGCTGGCCAATCTCGGTTACCAGCAGCACAGCATGCAACTGCCGGGCATTCCGATGCATGTCATCGGGCAGGACGCGGCGCTGCTGCGCAACGGCGCCGTCGACACGTCGTACTGGACGAACACCCTCTACGTCGGACCGGGAGAGGCACGAGACGTCCTGTTCGACGCGCCCCCGTACGACACCGCACGCCCCTCCGGGTCGGACAGTTGGGGAAGCTACAACGTCTATTACCTCAAGAACCGGGACTGGCGGAAGCTCTCGAACTTCGGCTCAGCGGCCCCGGGACCCGGGGGAATGATCACCGAGGTCCGGGTCTACTCGCCGACCCGTCCCCTTCCGGCCCAAACCGTTGTGGGCCAGACCTATGTCTGAGTGGGCGTGGCCGCGCGTCGCGGAAGGAAAAGCCATGATGAGGCAGAGAGCCCAACGGCTGGTCACCGTCGTCACGCTCGCCGCCGGCTCGGCGCTGCTTGTACCGGGACCCGCCGACGCGCTTCCCACCGAAGCGCCCAAGGTCGGGATGGTTTGCACCCCCGGCACCGTCGCGGGCGGCACCCACACCTTCAACCTGGTGGCGAAGACCGGCTACATCGAGACACCTGACGGCAACAGCGTCTTCATGTGGAGCTACGCCAACGCGGACGCCCCCGACAGCGGGCAGTTCCAGAGCCCGGGGCCGGTGCTGTGCGTGACCCAGGGGGAGACCGTCGTCGTCAACCTCACCAACAACCTGCCAGAGCCCGCCTCCATCGTGTTCCCGGGCCAGGACGCGGCGGTGACCGCCACCGGCGGCGCCACGAGTCTGTTGACCACCGAGGCGGCGGCGACGAACGGGACCGTCAGCTACCGCTTCGTGGCAGGCAGTCCGGGCACGTACCTGTACGAGAGCGGCTCGGGCATCGCCAAGCAGATCGAGATGGGCCTCTACGGCGCTCTGGTCGTGCGGCCGAGCCTCGGCCCCGCCTACGCCTACGACGCCACGACGGCGTTCGACCCCTCGCGCGAGTACCTCCTGCTGCTCAGCGAGATCGATCCAGAGCTGCACCATGCGGTGGAGACCGGCGCGACGTACGACGTCAACGCCCGGCGCGATCGCTACTTCGCCATCAACGGACGGGACTTCCCGGACACCATCCAGGACAACGGCTCCGGGCTGCTGCCCAACCAGCCGTACGGGGCACTGGTGCGGATCCGCCCGACGTCGCCCGGCACTCCGCCCGCTCTGGTCAGGATGATCAACGTGGGTGCCCTGAACCATCCCTTCCACCCGCACGGCAACCACACCACCCTGATCGCGCAGGACGGCCGGCCGCTGCGCGCGCCCGGCGGGGGCTCGGCGTCCACCGAGCACTTCGGCGAGACCATCGGCTCCGGGCAGACCGAGGACTTCCTCCTGCGTTGGGACGACCAGGACCAGTGGGATCCCAACACCCACCCGTTGCCGGTGCCGCCGCCCAACTACCGCGACGTCACGTTCAAGGACGGCAACACCTGGTACGGCGGCAGCCCATACCTGGGCTACAAGGGCACCCTGCCGACGGGGGTGGTGTCGCAGAACATCTGCGGCGAGTGGTACTTCCCGTGGCACAGCCACGCGCTCAATGAATTCACCAACTTCGACGAAGGCTTCGGCGGTATGGCCACCCTGCTGCGGGTCGATCCGTCCGGCGGGTGCACGGGTTACCCGACGTCGGGCGCCATCGTCGGCGGTGCGCTCAAGGGTGGCAGCGTCTCCGACCTCGCCGCGGACGACAGCAGGTACTACATGGTGAACCCGAGGACGACGACCCGGCCGACGGCCACGACCGCCACGCAGGCGAGCATCACCGTCTCCTCGGCCGCCGGCTTCCCCGCCTCGGGCACCTACCACGTTCGGATCGACAACGAGGTTCTGCTGGTCACGGGCGGACAGGGCACCACGACCTGGACGGTGGCACGGGGCCAACTCGGCACGGTGGCGGCGAGCCACCTGAGCGGCGCCACGATCACCCCGCTGGCAACCGACTGGTACGCGGCGTTCACCGGCATTCCGGCCGGAGCCCAGAACCTCAAGGTGACCTATAAGGGCAAGAATTGCGGCAGCACGACCGCCACCACATGCGTGACGATCAGCTCGAACCAGCCGCAGCAGACGGTCAAGATCTGCAATTGGACGATCGCGGGTGCGGCGGGCTGCTCGTCCGCGACCTCTGCCGGGTGGGTGACCCTTCCGCCACCGCCGACGCAGCCGCGGACCGTCGGATCCAGCGACCTCACCTCGACGTGGACGCTGCCCGGACCCGCCAGCGCCTACGTCGGCACCGGAGCGAACGGCGGCCAGGTCCGCGTGCTCGTCCACACGCAGCGGTACACGGCCCCCAACCCGACCCCCTTCTCGACATGGGGCAACCTCATGGCCCTCACCTACGACGCGCCATGACCGGCCGCGAGGTTAAGGAGAGATCGGCGATGCGCGCACATGCGTGGAAGACGACGACCAGGAGTCTGCTCGTCCTGGTCCTGATCGCCGCCGGGCTCGGGGTTGGCAGCCCGAGCGTCTCGGCCGCACCGGTGTCCATCAACGTGTGCGCGAAGGCCGGTAGCGTCACCCTGGCCGGTGGAGTGAACGTCCCGATCTGGGGCTTCGGCACGACGGCAACGCCGGGGAACTGTGCCGGCGTCACGCCGGTCCTGCCGGGGCCGCCCCTGACCGTCAACGTCGGGGACACCGTTACGCTCGCGGTCACCAACAACCTCCCCGCCGGCCACCCGCTCTCGTTCGAGATCCCGGGCATCGCCTTCAACGCGGGACCGGCCGACGCCGCCGTCGGCGCGACGGTCACCCGTACCTTCACGGCCAACGCGCCCGGCACCTACCTGTACGGCAGCGGCGGCGATGCCGGACGCCAGGCGGCGATGGGGCTCTCCGGTGCGCTCATTGTCCGGCCGGCGACGCCCAACCAGGCCTACAACTCCACGACGACCGCGTACGACGTGGAGGCTTTGCTCGTCCTGAGCGCCATCGACCCCGCCTTCAACGCCGCACCCGCGACCTTCGACATGCACGCCTACCGGGCGACGTACTGGCTCATCAACGGCAGGGCCTACCCGGACACGGCACCGGGCATCACGGCGGCAGCCGGACAACGCGTGCTGCTGCGCTATCTGAACGCCGGCTACGACAACACGACGATGCTGCTGCTCGGCATGCACGAGCGGGTGCTCGCCCGCGACGCCCGGCCGCTGAACGTCCCCTTCGACGCGAACGCCGAGACGATCCCGGCTGGCGCGACCGAGGACGCGATCGCCACGATGCCGGCCGGGTCCGGACCGAGCCCACACGGATTCCCGCTGTACAACCGCCAGCAGCACCTCACCAACGGCGTGCAGACCGGCACCGGCCCGACCCCGGCGACCGGCGGCGGGATGCTGACTTTCATCCACCATTGAGGTGAGGTACGGCCATGAGCGATCCACTCGATCGGGGCGGCACCCCGGTTGCGGGAAGGGGCCGGTGGCGCTGGGGCGGGCGGCACGCGCGCCTCGCCGGGGGGCTCACCGGCTTCGTCCTGGCGATCGCGCTGACCGCGTTCGCCCTGTCGGCCTGGCGCGCCTCGACGGACGACGCGAAGACCGCCGACAACCCCGTCCCGGCGGCCTGGGCGCGGCCGGTCGTGGACGCCGACAGTCTCGGCCAGCGCAGCGGCGTTCGGATCACCCGGGTGGCGGTCACCGGTGGGGGAGGACTGGTCGACCTGCGCTTCACGATCGTCGACCCGGAACTGGCCAACACCCTGCACGACGCGGGCACCCCACCGGCCGTGGTGGACGAGCGGACCGGTCTCGTGGCCCACGAGCTGCTGATGAACCATTCCCACACCGGCGCGTACCGGACCGGCGTGACCTACTACCTGGTGTTCGAGAACCCCGGAAACTGGATCCATCGCGGCGGCAGGGTCAGCGTGCTGCTGGGCAATGCGCAGGTGGAGCATGTCGCGGTCCGCTGACCCGGCCCGCCGGCCGGATGCCCGCATCTGGTTGCGGCTGCTCGGCACAGCCGGTGCGCTCCTGCTCGTCCTCCTGCCGGCGCGGCCCGCGGCCGCCCACGCGGTGCTGGTCGAGTCGCAGCCCGCCAACGGCACGACCGTCACCGCGGTGCCCCGTGTCGCGCTGCTGCGCTTCAGCGAGGACATCTCGCCCGAGTTCAGCGCCGCGTCGCTGCTCGACAGCACCGGGCGGGCCGTCGAGGGTACTCGTATCGCGACCGACCGCCGGGGCCCTCGCCAGCTCGTGCTCGAGCTGCCAACGCTCGCACCAGGGACGTACGGCATCGCCTGGCGCGTGCTCGCAGAGGACGACGGGCACACCACGGACGGGGTCGTGATCTTCACGGTCGGGAGCCCGTCGCCCGGTGCGCCGGCGCTGCAGGCCGCCGAATTCCGGGACGGCACGCCGCCACCGGACATCGTCCGCCGGTGGCTCGGCCTGTGCCTGCTCGCCGGGCTGATCGGCGGACTGGCAGTCGCCGCGGTCGTGCTCCGCCCCGTCGGCGCAGCGGCGGCTGAGCCGATCCGCGTTGCCGTCGACGAGGCGCGTCGGCGGGCGCTCACGCTCGCGGCCGGCGCGGGCGGGCTGGCGGCGGTCGTCGGCGGTGCCGACCTGGTCGCCCAGACGTACCGGTCGGGTCCGCTCGGCTTCTCGACGGCCGCCACCCTGCTGTCCGGCACCCGCTGGGGCAACCTCTGGCTGGCCCGTGAGGCGATGCTGCTCGCCCTTGCCGCCGTCGCCGCCGCCCTGCGATCCCCGGCCCGAGGGCCGCACCTTCGCGGCCCGGCACCGTGGGTGGCCGTCGGGTTGCTCGGGTCGGTCGCCGTGACGGTCGAGGCACTCGGCGGCCACGCCGCATCGGTCGGGGCCACGCGAACCGTGGCAGTCGCCGCGATCGCCGTGCACGCCCTGACCGCCTGCCTGTGGCTGGGCGGCGTTGTCACGCTGGCGGTGGTGCTCGCCCGCCGCGGTGGACCGGCCGCCGGCCGGGGCGACCTGCTGAAGGCCGTCGGTCACCGCTTCACGGTGCTGGCCGCCGTCTGCGTGGCGCTGGTCGTGGCGACCGGACTCTACAGCGCCGGGCGCGAGGTCGAGTCGGTGCGCGCGCTGGTCGACACGACGTACAGCCGGCTGCTGATCGCCAAGGGCGTGCTGCTGTCGGTGGCGGGCGGCCTCGGCCTGGCCAGCGCCCTCCGACTGCACGGGCGGACAGCGGCCCGGCTCGCCGCACCGCCGTCGCGACGGCTCCTCGCGGCCGAGGCCACGGCGGGTGTCGTGCTCCTGCTCCTGGCGGGAGCGCTGGTCGAGACGCCTCCGCCGAGGCATTCCACGGCCCTCGACGCCGGCGCCCCCACCGCCGTCACGCGGAACGGATCCGTCGGCGACGTCGTGGTCTCGGTGACGGTCACCCCCAATCAGCCCGGCACCAACGGGTTCACGGTTCTCGCCGCGAGCTCGCGCCGCCCACCACCGGCGGAAATCGAGGACGTCACCGTCGAGTTCGACCGCGGATCAACCGCCGTGCCCCTGCGCGATATCGAGCCGGGCCGGTACTTCGGCATCGGCAACCTGTCCGGACCCGGCCTCGTACAGGTCACAGCGGTGATCCACCGCGGCGGAGCGCGCCTGACGGTGCCCCTCCAATGGTCGGTATCCGCACCGGCGGCCGCGCGGCCGCCGTCCCGCGACCGGCTCGCTCCGATCGCCAACGCTGCCGCGGCCGCCGTGCTCGGCCTACTGGCGGTGCTCGCCGGCTGGCGCCTGACGGCCGTGCGGCGCCGCCGGCCGGCAGCCATGCCCACCGGCGAAGTTGCGCAGAGGATCCGGGAGGATGCCCGATGAGGCGAACCGTTGTCGCCGCCGCTCTCGCCGTGGCCTTGATGGCCTCCGGGACGGCGAGCCCCAGAGCCGGGACGGCGTCCGCCGATGCCGGCCCGACGGCCTCCGCGGAACGTGCCGGCATGGTGCGGGCCATCGTCGTGCTCAGGTCCCAGGTCGACCCGAACACGGTCGTGGCGCCGAGCCGCCACCGGCGCACGGTCGCGCTCGTACGTGCCCTGCGCGCTCGGGCGGGCGCCGATCAGACCGGCATGCTCGGCCTGCTCGCCCGGCGACGCGGGCAGGGCCTGGTGGCCGACGTGCTGCCCCTGTGGGTGGTCAACGCGGTCGCGATAGTCGCCCAGCCGTCGGTGATCGCCGAACTCGCGGCACGGCCCGACGTGCGCGAGATCCGCCCCGACCGTACGGTCCAGGCCCCGCCGTCGACGGCCGGCCCGTCGACCACAGCCGCCCCCGTGGAGCCGAACATCGCCGCGGTCAACGCCCCGGCGCTGTGGAGCCTCGGCCTCACCGGCCAGGGAACGGTGGTGGCGACGATGGACACCGGAGTGGACGGCAGCCATGCGGAACTCACCGCGAGCTGGCGCGGCGGCAGCAACAGCTGGTACGACCCGAACGGCGAACACCCGGCGACGCCGACCGACGTCAACGGGCACGGGACGGCGACGATGGGCGTGCTGGTCGGAGGTTCCGCGGGGGGCACGTCGATCGGCGTCGCGCCGGGCGCGAAGTGGATCGCCGTCAAGATCTTCAACGACCACGGCAGCACCACCACCTCGCGGATCCATCTGGGCTTCCAGTGGCTGCTCGACCCCGACGGCAATCCGGCCACGCCGGACGCACCCGACGTGGTCAACAACTCCTGGAGCGGCAGCATCGGCGGGTGCAATCTCGACTTCCAGCCGGACCTGCGCAACCTGCGGGCGGCCGGCATCCTGCCGGTCTTCTCCGCCGGCAACTACGGGCCCGATCCCTCCACCGTGCTCAGCCCGGCCAACAACCCGGAGGCCCTCTCGGTGGGCGCCGTCGACGACGGCGGGGTCATCGACCCATCGAGCAGTCGCGGCCCGTCCGCGTGTGCCCAGGCGATCGCGCCGCGGCTCAGCGCGCCCGGCGTCGGCGTTCGGACCACCGACCTGTACGGCGGCTATCGTGACGTGTCCGGCACGTCGCTGGCCGCGCCGCACGTCGCCGGGGTGCTCGCCCTGCTGCTCGGCGCGTTCCCCGACCTCGGCGCGGACCGCCAGCAGAGCGCGCTGGAGAGCGCCGCGGTGGATCTGGGGGAGCCCGGACCGGACAACACGTACGGGCACGGCAGGGTGGACGCGCTCGCCGCCTACCAGTGGCTCGCCACGGCGCCCGACTTCAACGTGGCGGCGTCGCCTCCCGAAGCGACGACCGTCCCGGGCGGCACGGTCACGTACACCGTCGCCGTCTCGGGCGTGCACGGCTTCGCCGGGGACGTGGCGCTCGCGCTCGGCGGCCTCTCCGGCACACCGGCCACCTGGACGATCACCCCGGCCGTCATCGCGGGTGGAACGGGCTCCGCCCAGGTGGCCGTCACCACGGCGTCCACGATCGCGGCCGGGACCTACCCACTGACCCTCACCGCCACCAGCGGCGGACTGAGCCGGACGGCGGTGATGCTGCTGGTGGTGAGCCCGCCGCCCGACTTCGGCCTCGTCGCCGCGCCGACCTCCGCCGGCGTCGTCGCGGGCGGCAGCACCGGTTACACGATCGGCGTCACCGGCCTGAACGGGTTCACCGGCACAGTCGGGCTGAGCCTGAGCGGCCTGCCGGCCTCGGTCGGCACGGGATCCTTCTCGCCGTCGGTCGTCGTCAGACCGGGCAGCGCGAGCCTGCGCATCGCGACGTCGGGGTCGGCGCCGCCAGGGACGTACGCCTTGACGGTGACGGGTACGAGCAGCTCGAAGAGCCACTCCACCGGGATCACGCTGGTGGTCACCCCGGCACCGGACTTCTCGCTTACTGTCTCGCCGTCGGCGGCGACGGTGCAGCGGGGCCAGACCGCCACCTACGCCGTGTCGACCTCGGCGATCGGCGGATTCGCTGGCACCGTGGCATTGTCGGTAACCGGGCTGCCAACCGGCTCGTCGGCCAGCTTCACGCCGAACCCCGTCGGCGCCGCCGGCGCCTCCACCCTGCGGGTGAACACCGCCAGCCGGACCCCGCGCGGCACGTTCGCGATGGTCATCACCGGCACCAGCGGCTCGCTGGTCCACCAGGCCACCGCGACGCTGATTGTCCGCTAGCAGGAGGCCGACCACGCCAACCCGGAGCGTCGTGCACGTTCTCAACGCCGCCTATCCGAGCTGCGTCCCGGGTGCCGAGGGCGGCTGCAGCTCGTCGAGCGGCACGGCGGGGTCGGCCAGTCGGTCGAGGTCGACCGGCTGGGCTGTCGCGACGAGCCGCCGGATCGACGGGACGACGTCCCACACGTTGACGTTCATGCCGGCGAGCACCCGCCCGCCGGCGGTCCAGAAGGCGATGAACTCGCGCTTGGCGACGTCGCCCCGGACGACGACCCGGTCGAACGCCTCGGGCGGGGCGTGTCCGACGTACTCCATTCCCAGGTCGTACTGGTCGGTGTAGAAGTAGGGCAGGTCGTCGTAGCTGACGGGCTGCCCCAGCATGGCGCGGGCCGCCGCGGCGCCGCCGTGGAGTGCGTTGGCCCAGTGCTCGACGCGCAGGCGCCGGCGCAGCACGGGATGGTAGGCGTTGGCGACGTCACCGGCGGCGTAGATCTCCGGGTCGGCGGTGCGCAGGGACGCGTCGACGACGATTCCGTTCTCGACGGTGAGGCCGGCCGCGGTTGCCAGCTCGGTGTTCGGCTGTACGCCCACGGCGACCACCACGGAGTCGGCGGGCACCTCGGTTCCGTCGGCCAGCAGGACCGAGGAGACTCGACCGGTGCCGCGGATCTCGCGGACCTCGGCGCCGAAGTGGAAGGTGACGCCGTGGTCCCGGTGCAGGTTGGCGAACACCTGGGCGATCTCGTCGCCCAGCACCCGGCGCAACGGCAGCGTGGCCGTTTCGACGATGTCGACGGTGGCGCCGCGCTGCCGGGCGGCGGCGGCGACCTCCAGGCCGATCCACCCCGCTCCGATGATCACGACGTGCGCGCCGTCCACCAGCGCCGCGGCGATTCGACGGCTGTCGGCGAGGGTGCGCAGCCGCAGCACCCCGTCCAGGTGGACGCCGGATGCCGCGAGGTCGCGGGGTCTGGAGCCGGTCGCCAGCAGCAGTTTGTCGTAGCGGATCCGCTGGCCGTCGGCGAGCTGGACCTCCCCGTCGGAGCGATCGACGGCGACGGCACGCACGGCGGTGCGCAGGTCGACGTCGTGCTCCGCGTACCACCCGGCGTCGTGCACGTACACGCTATCGGGTTCGGCGCCTCCGGTCAGCAGACCCTTGGACAGTGGCGGCCGCTCGTACGGTCGCTCCGACTCGTCGCCGATCACGACGAGCCCGCCCTCGAAGCCCTCCTCCCGCAGCGTCTGCGCGGCCCGCGCGGCGGCGAGCCCGGCTCCCACGATCACGAACGTGCCGGTCTTCGACATCGGTCCAGCTCCTTTCGAGGTGCGTCGATCAGCGGGGGCCGACCCCGGCCAGGGTGAAGAACTCGGCGCGCGAGCGGTGGTCGTCGCGCAGGGTGCCGAGCAGGGTGGAGGTGATGGTGCTGCTGCCCACGGCCCGGACGCCGCGCAACGTCATGCACAGGTGTTCGGCTTCGATGACCACGCCGACGCCGCGCG
Source organism: Micromonospora sp. NPDC005161 (assembly GCF_053599855.1). Lineage (NCBI taxonomy): Bacteria > Bacillati > Actinomycetota > Actinomycetes > Micromonosporales > Micromonosporaceae > Micromonospora > Micromonospora sp. NPDC005161. Next base: position 186,091 of record NZ_JBSFYQ010000006.1, on the reverse strand, counting down.
GGCGCAGTTGGGTGGTCAGCCAGTCGGCGATCTGTTTGGTCAGGCGTTCCTGGACCTGCGGGCCGTGGGCGAACAGTTCGACCACCCGGGCCAGTTTGGACAGTCCCAGGATGCGTTCGCCGGGCAGGTAGCCGACGTGCGCGACGCCGACGAACGGCAGCAGGTGGTGTTCGCAGACCGACCGGATCGGGATGGCCCGGGCCAGCACCAGTTCGTCGTAGCCTTCGTCGTTGTCGAAGGTGGTCAGCTGGAACTCGCGCGGGGTGAGCAGCTCGGCGTAGGCGCGGGCCATCCGGCCCGGGGTGTCGGCGAGCCCGTTGGCGGACAGGTCGACGCCGAGCGCGGTCAGGAACTCCGCCGCCGCCCGTTCGGCGGCGGCCGGGTCGCGGCGGGGACGCTCGTGCTGCACCCGAAGGGCGGTGACACTCACCTCAGCGACCTCCCACGCCGGGGGCCGCGGGCGCGGTCAGGACCAGTCGGGGAGCCGTGCGTGATCCAGGTGCCGAGTGCGGCAATGCCCATCAGGAGTTCTCCTTGTCTGTGCTGTTGTGGCCCTGCGCCCGGATGGTCTCGTCGGCGACGTGCACGCCGTACCGGTGGACCAGTTCGCCGCCGAGGTGACCGGTGACGGTCAGCCTTGCGGAAGGTCGAAGGCGAAGCTGGATATTTTCACCAACGCTCATTGGTGTTATCGATCATGCTGCCCCTGCGCGGCAGGAATTTCAATAGCCTTCGCTGGTGATAATCTCGGCGCTGTGAGCACGGGCGAGCGCTGGAGCGCGATGGCCTCGCTCGTCGACCGGTCCCGACGGGCGCTGTACGACTACGTGTGCCGGGCCGACCACCCCGTCACCCGGGAGGAGGCGGCCGAGGCGCACGGCATGTCCCGCAACCTCACCGCGTTCCACCTCGACAAGCTCGTCGAGTCCGGTCTGCTGCGGGCCCACTACCAGGGGCCGACCGATCAGCCCCGGGGCCGCGGCCGGACGCCGAAGGTCTACGAGGCGGCCGGCGACGGCGTGGCGATCACCGTTCCCGAACGCCGCTACGAGCTCATCGCCGAGATCCTCGCCGACGCGGTCGCCGACGACCCGCACGACGCCCCCGAGGCGGCGCGACGGCACGCACGGCGACGCGGCCGGGACATCGGAGCACGGGTACGCGACTCCGGCGAGGATCTCATCCCCGTGCTCGCCGGACTCGGCTTCGAACCCGAGACGCTCAGCGACCATGTGCTGCTGCGCAACTGCCCGTTCCACGCCCTCGCCACCCGGCAGACCGCCCTGGTGTGCGGCCTCAACCACGCGTTCCTCACCGGCATGATCGACGGCGCGGGACGCACCGACCTGCTGCCCCGGCTCGCGCCGCGTCCCGGGGCCTGCTGCGTCCGGTTGGACGGCCCGCCGGAGCACCTCTGAGAACACGCCCCAGGCCTGAAACTGTCGGAGGTCGCCCGCACCGGCTCGGCTGCGCCGGCTCGGCTGCGCCGGCGCAGTGCAAGGTCATGCGAGGACGCGTGTGCGCGTGGACCCGGGGGCGTGGTCCTGCGCGTCGAGGTCACGCAGCGCGAAGCGGAGGTGTTCCCACTCCTCGTCGATGATCACCTGAAGGCAGTGCAGGACCGGCTCCTGGTGGTCGGGTGACCATGCGGTGGGCCGTGGTTCGGCGAGCAGCTCCGGAGTGATGGTCGCGAGGAAGTCCCGAACGCTGGCCTGCCGCTCGGCACGCACCTCAAGGAGCTCTGCGAACGTCGGCTGCTCCGTCGAGAACACCGACATGTCGAAGCCGTCGGTCTCGTACTCGACGTGCGGCTGGCCGAGCGGGTGGAAGGGCTGCGGCAGGCGCAGGATCGCCTTGCCCAGCCACGCGTCGGTGGCGAACGCGAGATGGCGCAACGTCTGCGCGAACGACCACTCGCCGCCGATCGAGACGTCGGCGGCACCCTCGGGCATGGACATCACCCGGTCGACTGCGGCCGCCCAGGCCCGTTCGGTCGCCGCCCGCGCCGCGCGGAGGCTGGTCGGGTCCGTGGCCTGCCTCAGCTCGCGCCCGGGGAACCGCCGGTTGAGTTCCGCCTGGACGAGCGGCGCGACGTCGACACCGTTGACCAGGAGCGCACCGTCGGCCAGCCACGGCGCATCGATGTCGAGCCCCCGCACGTCGACGCCGCGCATCACGGCGCCGGCCAGCGTCGACCTGGTGAACCTCGAACCCCGCAGGTCCCTGTCGACAAACGTCGCGGCGTCGTCCCGGGCCATGGCGTCCTCCTACCCTCTTGGCGATCGCGGCGATGCAAGCGCGCCTGTCCGACAACCCGTCGCCCTCCGGGCCGCGGTCGTCGGGGCGGCGCGCGTACCAGTAGTCGACGTTGGACGCCGCCGACGAGCCCTGCTCCGTCAGGCGTCCTTGACGAAGACGATCCCGTCGGTGCTGGCCACGTGGGCCGGGTCGAGCGGGGAGTAGCCGAACCAGGGGGACACCCGGGCAGCGGGCGTCACCGTGGCGAGGGCGGAGGCCAGTCGGCCGGCGTCGACGACGTGACGGTCCTCCGGCAGCGTGTACAGCAGTCCCTCGATGGTGTCCGGGGGCGGGGAGTCCACGCCATGGTGGCGGATCGTGCCGAGTGCTGTGGCGAGGAAGGCGTACCCCTGGCCCAGGTGGGCGTCGACGATCGCGCCAGCGCCCCACCATTGGACCGGCAGGTCGCCCATCCGCATGCTGCTCCTGTCCCGCTGAAGGTGGCCGTTGTGGGCGTTCACCAGCGCCGGGCCCCGCTCGGCGATGGCGAGCAGGTTGGCGGCCATCATGGAATCCCGTACGCCGAGCAGCCTCGCCATGCGGCTGGGTGACGTGTCGGCCATCGCGAAGTGGTAGCGCAGCAGGCCGATGGCGGTGCGCCCGTACAGGCGTGCCCGGTGCCAGTCCTCGCGTGCGGACGCCGCGATCAGGTGGGGCGTCTGCGCGTCGAGCAGCGCTACGAGCTCGTCGGTGAGCAGCCGCAGGTGTTCGGCGTCGGGCGTCCGCCCCACGGTCTGGGACGGGTCCATCATCGCGGCGGGGTTGGTCCACCGGTCGTCGGCGCCGAGCAGGCGATCGAGCGTCTCCGCGGTGCAGGGAAGAAGGTCGGCGTCGACCCAGGTGGTGACGTAGGCGTGAAGTGCGGTGAGGGCCTGCCGGGGGCTCGCGGCGCCGGTGATCTCCAGCGGGCCGTCGAAACCGGCGAAGCGCAACCGCTCTGCCACGGGCCGGCCGTCGTTGTGCGCGCGCATCCAGCGCACCAGCTCTCGGTTGCCCGCGAAGGCGCCCCATTCGTGGCTGAAGCCGTGCTCCATGGCCTCGTCGAGGTTGCCCGTGCCCGAGGTGACGTAGTCGTCCACGATCAGGCCCATCAGGCAGTCGCTCTCGATGGCGATCGTCCGGTAGCCCTCCTGCTCGACGAGTTGCCGGAAAAGATCGTTCCGCAGGTCGAGCAGACCTCCCGCGCCGTGGGTCGGCTCACCCAGGGCGAGCAGCCGTGGTCTGGCCGGAAACAACGCCATGACGGAAGAAGCGTCGACGGCGTGGACGGCGTCTGTGATGCCAGCAGTCATGCCTTGAACGGTATCGTTGAACCAACGGTGCAGACTTTTCAGCAGATGTCAGCAGCACGGCGAGGCAAAACCCTCAAAGCGGTAGCTGGCTGTTGGGGGCGTCCCGGATGGCGAGTGCGGCTTGGACGAGCGCGGCGTGGGTCAGCGTCTGGGGGTAGTTGCCAAGATGGGTGCCGGTTGCCGGGTCCAGCTCTTCGGGATAGAGGCCCAGTGGGCTGGCGTAGCCGAGCATGGTCTCGAACAACTCGACCGCCTCGGTGCGGCGCCCGGTGCGGGCGAGGGCTTGAACCAGCCAGAACGAGCAGGGCAGGAACGCGCCTTCGGTGCCCGGAAAGCCGTCAGACCCCGGCGGATAGCGGTAGAGCAGCGGGCCGCCGGCGGAGAGTTGGTCCCGAATGGCGTCGATGGTGCCCTGCACGTGGGGTGACTCGACGCTGTCCATGTTCAGCAGCGGCAGGACGAGCAGGGCCGCGTCGAGGTCCTCCGAGCCGTATCTGCGCATGTAGCTGCCCGCCGTGGGGTCGAAGCCGGATGCCCGGACCTCGGCGGCGATGGCGTCTCGTGCCTTCTGCCAGCGTCGACGTTGGCGGTCTGGCAGGGCGTGCGTGTCGGCGATGCGCAGCGCGCGGTCCAGTGCGAGCCAGCCCATGAGCTTGGAATGGACGTGTTGGGCAGGTTCGCGGACCTCCCAGATGCCGGCGTCGGGATCCTGCCAGCAACGGGCCACCACGTCGGCGAAGCCGCGCACCGCCCGCCACGTCTCGCTGGAGAGCCTCTGCCCTGCCTGTGCGAACGCCCAGGCGGCGTCGGTCACCCAGCCGTAACCGTCGAGCTGGTGTTGCCCGGCGGCGCCGTTGCCGATCCGTACCGGGACGCTGCCGAGGTAGCCGGGCCAGCCGGCCAGGTCCCGTTCCGCCGGCACGTGGCGCCCGTGCAGGGTGAGCACCGCCGGCAGGCGTGGCCGCTCCAGCCGGCTGGCGTGCAGCAGCCACGCGAGGAAACCGTGGGCCTCGTCGGGTTTGCCCACGCTGAGGAAGGCACTGACGCCGATGCTGGCGTCCCGGGGCCAGACATAGCGGTAGTCCCAGTTCCGTATCCCGCCGGGATCCTCGGGCAGAGACGTTGTGGGTGCGGCCACTGGGGCCCCCGAGGGCGAGTACGTCAGCAGCCGCAGGGTCAACAGACTTCGTACGACGTGTTCCCGGAAAGGCAGTGACCCGTCGATGTCGGCTGTCCAGGACCGCCAGCGGTCTTCGTCCTCGCTCAGCAGGTCCCAGGCCGATGCCGGCTCGACGTGGATCAGCGGTTCGCGATGGGCCACGGCCAGCACGAGTGTGACCGGACGGCCCGGCGTGACCCTGATCCGGGTAGGCCGGCCTGGTTCGATGGTGAGCCCGGGTGTGCTGCCCAGCGAGACCGCGAGGGACCCCCACTCACACACCAGGGCCTCGCGCCGGCGCTGGATCCGGGGCCGACGGTGCCGTACACCGAAGCGGGGATCGAACTCGATGACGGCGTCGACCGCCGCGTCAGCGGCCGACAGACGCCGCACGATCAGTGTCGTGGGCAGCAGGCGGCCGCTGACCTCGGTCACCATGGCCTCGGTGAGGGTGAGCCGGCCGCTGCCCACCGCCCATGTCGTCTCCAGGGTGGCGGTGTACTGCCGGTAGCGCCGTTCGATGACCGTGGCTGGCCCGGCCGGGCCGACCCGGAACGTTCCCGCGTCGGCGCCCCCGATCAGCCTGCCGAACAGGGGCTCGCCGTCGAAGCGAGGCACGCAGAGCCAGTCGATCCCGCCGTCACCGGCGACGAGGGCAGCGGTGCGCGTGTCACCGAGCAGCCCGTAGTCGCTGATCGGCGCCGGGTCCCGGGGACAGTTCGTGTCGTTCGCGCCGGTCATGGAGATCGCCGCCGGACGGGTCGTGCGGCGCGGGTCAGTCGGCCTGTAGGAGCAGCCCGAGGACCACCCCGTAGAGCACGTGGACGGCGGCCACGACCGCGGGAGTCTGGATGCCGTAGTTGACGGCGAACAGGCCGGGCGGCTCCAGCACGGCCGTGGTGGTCAGGCCCGCCCGCTGGGAGGCCATGCGCGGGTGTACGCCCGGAAGCAGCGGTAGGAGCACCGTCAGCGCGATCCCGACGTGGATGGTCCCGAGCAGCGCCCCGATCCACCAGGTGGCGCGGTGCAGCAGGGCGAACGTGGCCGCGTAGCCGAGGGCGAAGCCCTGACCGGCGCAGAGGTGGATGAAGAACCCGACGACTCGGGCCCGGTCGGGATCCTCGGTGACGAGGGTCCCGAGGACCAGCGGAAAGTCGAGGCGGGTGAGGCCGGCCAGTTGGGCAGTGGTCAGCGCCGCGGTGAGCACCGCGGTGGCGACCAGCCCGAACAAACCCCATCCGGCCCAGTCCATTTCAGCGGTGCGACCGGGCCTGAACGGCCGGACAGTGGTTCCGAGCCGTCGGCACGCGGCACCGTGACGTTCTCTCGGTCATCGGTCCGTCCTTCGGCTGAACAACGTGAAAGCTCTATGGTCCTGATCTGGACGCCCGCGTCGCACCACCTCGGACGACAGGGGCCGCGCCGGCTTTTCACCATAAGTCACCGGGATACGGCATGTTGCCTGCTCGCCGAGATGGCGCCGGGACGGCGCCCACGGACCGATTCGGGGTGCGACGTTCCCGCGTCGAGGACGCGGTGTTGATCAGGGGCGTCGTGTGGCGCGCACGACGACGTCGTGCAGCGGACCCGCGTGGCCGCCGGGGCCGGTGACCGTGCGGACGTGCTCCTCGGCGGTGGTGATGTCCCACGCGGTGCTGTCCAGGCCTGCGGTGATGTCCGCGAGGGTGACCGATGCCTCGGCGGGAGGGTGGTGCCCGTGCCCGGTGGCTCCCGGGGTGTGCAGGTGCCCGACGATCAGCAGGGTGCCGCCGGGGGCCACCCATGCGGAGAGGCGGTCGTAGAAGGCCAGTTGCGGCATCGCCGGGTGCGCGTAGTGCGTCGTGACTAGATCGAACCGCACGCCCGGGTCCCAGACGGTCAGGTCCGCTTCGACCCACTGCACGCGCTCGGACACCTCGCTGTTCGCCGCGCGCTCGGCGGCGCGGGCGAGGGCTTCGGGGGCGATGTCGACCGCGGTGACATGCCAGCCGTGCGAGGCGAGCCACATCGCGCCGGCGCCGGTGCCGCACCCGGCATCCAGCGCCGTGCCCGGGACCAGGCTGCTGGTCTCGCGGGCCAGGTACGGCTGCGGCGTACTCCCGGCCATCACCGCGGGTCCGTCCCGGTGCGCCTGGTGCCAGTGCCGCTCCCAGTAGTCCTTGTCGAATCCGTGCGTCATCGGGCCACCCCTTCACCGTCTTCGCGTGTCCTTGACGACTGTGGCCGGCAGTCGAGCGATACGCAAAACTTCTTGCCAAATGGCAAAATGGGGGTATGGGCAACGACCTGGACCGCACGCTCGACGCTGTCGGGCCGAGGCTGAAGCACCTGCGGCTCCGCCGCGGCCTCACGCTCACCGACCTCGCGGAGGAGACCGGCATCTCCGCCAGCACGCTGTCCAGGCTCGAGGCGGGCCTGCGACGCCCCACCCTCGAGCAGCTACTCCCGCTCGCTCGCGCCTACGGCGTCACTCTCGATGAGCTCGTCGACGCGCCACCAACCGGCGACCCCCGCATCAACCTGCGCCCCATCGCCGGCGGCGACGGGTCGACCATCCTGCCCCTGACCCGTAGGCCCGGAGGCATCCAGGCCTACAAGTTCGTCCTCCTGACCGGGGCCGACGACCGCGAACCCGACCTGCGCACCCACGAGGGCTACGACTGGGTCTACGTCCTCAACGGCACGCTGCGCCTGGTCCTCGGCGAGCACCATCTCATCCTCAAACCGGGGGAGGCCGCGGAGTTCGACACCCGAACCCCGCACTGGTTCGGGTCCACCAGCTCCGGTCCCGTCGAGTTCCTCAGCCTCATCGGCAAGCAGGGCGAACGCGCGCACGTCCGCGTAGCACCGGGATCAGGCCCCGAGTAGGGGTGCACGGGCGGCCCGAAGCTCGTCTGCCGTCAGGTTCGGCCGCCCGCCGGGATGTCGGACGGTTGCCCCGGCCGCGGCGACGGCGTATCGGGCGGCGACCGGGGGCGGGTCGCCCCGCAGTAGCGCCGCGGTCAGCGCGGCGACGAGAGCGTCGCCGGCTCCGGTGGTGTCCACCACCTTCTGAGCGGCCAGCGGGACGAGCAGGTGCCCGTCGCCCCACTGCTGGTCGCGCCAGACGAAGAGGTTCCCGGCGTCCACGCCGAAGGCGAGCAGCCGCGGCCCGGCCGCCAGGATGTCGCCGGCGGCGGTCAGCAGCCGGTCGATGTCGTCGGTCGGCGCTGCCGTCCACAAGCGTGCTTCGTGCGCGTCGGCGCGGACGACGTCGGCCGCGGCTAGCAACGCCGGGCCGTCGCTGTCGTTGGCCGGTGCACCGTCCAGCACCACAAGCCGACCAGCGTCGTGGGCCAGGCGCGCGGCGGTGAGGGCCGCCACGGGCGGCTGCTGCAACTGCACGAGTACGGCGTCCGCGGCGCACAGCAGCTCCGCGGAGGCTTCGACGTCGGCCGCGGTGAGGAGTACCTCGTCGGTCAGGTGTTGCAGGTACCGCCACCGCCCGGCTCCGTCGAGCGCCTCCACGATCAGCCCGGTGGAGGTGTCGGGCCGGCGGGCCACCTGAGTGACGTCCACCCCGTCCCGGGTGGCCTGCGCGAGCAGGTGGTCGCCGATGTCGTCGTCGCCCGCCACGGCGACCAGCGCCACCGTCACGCCGAGCTGGACGAGCGCTACCGCCTGGTTGGCGCCTTTGCCGCCCAGCATCTCGCGCCGCCCCCGGACGTCGGCCGCCTGGCCGACCTCCGGCCAGTGGTCGATCTCGAGGACGAGATCGCGGGCGAGTTGGCCGATCACCACCGCGCGGGGACTGCTCATGTCGCTGTTCTACCCCGTACCGGTCATGGCTACCGGTTTGCCGAGACGCGTGGCCGGCCCGACGCGGCCCTAGTCGGCGGGCGAGACGCGGCAGTGGGAACCGGTGGCATCGACACTCCAGTGTCGGCCGGCCACCGCCACACGGTGCAGGCCGACCCGTCCGAGTTCGTCGGGGACGTGGGCGTCGGCGAGGAGCCCGTCCTCGCCCGGCTCGAGGCCGAGCATCGTGCGCAGAAACAGCAGGGGCGCCCCGCTGGCCCAGGCCTGCGGGTTGCAGGCGGTGGGGTACGGCACGGGCTGGCGACCGAAGGACCGGTCGTAGCCGGAGAGCGCCTCGGGCAGCCGGTGATCGGAGTCCCGGGAGGCCTCCAGCATCGCCATCGCGATCCGGTTCGCTTCCTTCCGGTAGCCGTAACGGGCCAGCCCCGCGGCGATGATGGAGTTGTCGTGCGGCCACACCGTGCCGACGTGGTAGCCGATCGGGTTGTAGCCGATGTCCAGGGCCGACAGGGTGCGTACGCCCCATCCCGAGAACATCTCCGGAGACATGAGCTGTCGCGCGACCTGTCCGGCTCGATCCTCGGGGACGATGCCGCTCCACAGCAGGTGACCCATGTTCGAGGTCATCGAGTCGATGGGCCGTTTGTCGCCGTCCAGGCCGACGGCGTAGTGGCCGCCCCGTTCGGGGATCCAGTAGTCCCGGTTGAACCTCTCGCGCAGGCCTGCGGCCTCGGCGCGCAGGCGGTGGGCCATCGGGGGGTCGTGCCATGGCCCGTCGGCCAGTTCCGCCATGCGCAGTTTCGCGTCATAGGTGTAGCCCTGTGTCTCACAGGTGGCGATCGGCAGGACGGGAATCGTCCCGTCGGCGTACTGCACACCGTCGGGGGAGTCTCGCCAGCACTGGTTGCCGAGGCCCTGGGTGGAGCGGGTGGCGTACTCGACGTAGCCGTCGCCATCGCGATCACCGTGACGGTCGATCCACCGCAGCGCGGCCTCGGCGTTCTCGCGCAGCCGGCACACCAGCTCGGCGTCCCGGGTCCATCGCCAGTATTCGGACAGGAGGATCAGCCAGAGTGGCGTGGTGTCGGCGGCACCGTAGTAGGGACGGTAGGGCTTGATGCCCAGCTGGCTGAGCTCACCCGAGCGGTACTCGTGCAGGATCTTGCCCGGCTCCTGGTCGGTGAAGTCGTCGAACACTCTGGCCTGGTGGTCGGCCAGCACGATGAGTGCTCCCCGGGCAACCTCCGAGCCGCAGGTTATGGTCTGGTACGCCGTGATCAGCGTGTCGCGGCCGAAGGTGGTCAGAAACCACGGCAGACCCGCGGAGAAGAGGACGACCGATTCGCCGGCGATGGTCTTCTCGAGCCGCATGGACACCAGGTCGATCGCCGACCTGTGGTAGACGTCGCGCAACAGATCCGCCTCCGCGTGCAGACGCGGCTTCTCCGCCGCCCACCGCGTCGACGGGTCCTCCGGCCCATGATCGAACGTCTCGCCGAACCCGCGCACCACGGGCCGGCGGTCCTCCCCGCCGCACCACAGCGGCACACGCAACTCACAGCTCCACTTCTGTCCCCGCTCGAGGCGCAGGTTCCATACCAGGGCATCGCCGTCGACCAGGTCGGGAGGTGGGTCGGCTTCGACGCTCACCGAGGCGGCGTAGCTGCCGTTGCGGTAGTGGAACCCGAGTGCCGAGGCGTCCCGTCCGTCCTGGCGGGTGATGTCCGGGGTGCGGTCGCGGCCGGACTCCTTGATCTCGAACAGGTCGGCGAAGTCGGTGCCGACCGCCAGGCGCAGCCGGATCGATGTCGGCTCGATGCCGAAATAGCGCAGTTCGACGCGCTCATAGAGGCCGTCGCCGACGAAGCGCTGCCGCCGCACGCCGACCCGATTCGCGGGCAGGTGGGGCAGGTCGGCATTCGCCAGGAAGAACGCCGCCGAGTAGGCGTCGACGGTCCCGGAGGAGAGCACCAGCAGCGGTGCGTCGTCGATCGTCAGCTCCCACTGGTTGAGGAACCGGGTGTCGTCGTGGACGAGACCGCCGATCGAGCCCCTCGGCACGTTTCCCGCGGCGTCGGAGAACATGAACGTGCGGCCCTCCAGCACACCGACCGCGTCGGGGCCCAACTCCGGAGGCAGGTCTCGGGATGCGCCGCTGGACACCCGCCCCGCCGACATGTACGGCCACGGATCCACGGGCGTCGGCCGCCGTGATGTCGCGGTCACCCACACCTCCTCAGGTTGCCTGACGTCACCGCACCGGGTTCCCGGCCACACGCAAGTCATCCCGCCGCATTCGCTGCCAGTGGCGCCGCGCGAATGCGGACGTCGAGCGCCGGGTGGGCGGTACGGGCCCGACTGCCCGGTTCGGTCCGGTGACGTCCACCGAACGCCGCCGACATCCGACGATGAACGGGATGGCCCGGCCATCGGCGACCGACGATCATGCCTTCATGAATCCCGCTCCGGGCGCCGTCTCCGCCGATCCGCTCCGGCCCCGCCGAATCTGGTACGTCGTCGCGGCGCTGATCGCCGCCGGCGGTGTGCTGGCCGCCGCGGTGGCGCTGTTCCTCGTTCCGTTCGGGGGTGAACTCGGGCAGCCGGTCACGTCCGGACAGCCGTTCACGGTGCACCTTCCCGAGGGCGGGAAGGTGGTGTGGGCCAAGGCCAGCGGCCCGGACGCACCGGGTGTGAGTTGCGCACCGGCACGGGTGGAGGCCGAGGAGCTCGAGGAGTGGCAGATGGTCTCGATGCGTTTCGACGACCTCACCCTGGAGGCGGACGGCGAACGCTGGCAAGCGGTGGTGCTGGTGGGCGCCAGGCCGACCGGCACGTACACCCTGACCTGCACGGCCTCGGCGGCGGACGGGACGCCGTCGCTGTCGATCGGCGATCCTCCCCGCTTCTACGGCGCGCGTTCGGAGGCGCTGGCCGGGCTGGCCGCCTCGATCCTGGCGCCCCTCGGCGTGCTCGTCGGCGCCGCGTTGGCGGTGGTCGTCGCGGTCCGGCGGCGGGCAGAGCGGGAACGGGCTGGTCACGCTCGTGTTGGCCCGGTCGGCCCGTGACATGATTGCGCCCATGGGTAAGCAGCAGGACGTCGGCGGGCCCGACCGTCAGAGCGGTTCAGGCACCACCAACCATCCTGTGACCGGTGGCAGCGCGGACGCGCAGCTCGCGCTCGCGCAGGACCCCGCCACGCCACAGATGACCCTCATCGATCTGGCGTCGGACCCGTCGGCGGTGGTTCGTAAGGCGGTCGCGTCCCGGACCGACGCACCCGCGCAGGCGCTGCGATCGCTGACCCGGGACGCTGATCGTCAGGTCCGGGAGGCCGTTGCGAGAAACACGTCGACCTCGGTCGGCAATCTCCTGCGTCTCGTCAAGGACGCCGACCGGTGGGTCCGCTGGGCGGTCGCCGGCAACCCGGCCTGCGATGAGTCGGTTCGCCAGGTGATGGCGGCGGCGCCCGACAAGGAGCTTCGCGGTCTCCTCGCGGAGACCCGGGGGTTGGAGCCCGACCTGGCCGCAAGGTTGATCGACGACGTCTCACCCGAGGTACGGGAACGACTCGCCACCCACACCCACGACCCCGACGTGATCACCGCCCTGATGGCCGACCGCACCGCGCGCGTACGCAAGGGGGTCGCCCGCAACCCGCGGACCACCGCCGCGCAGCGCAGCGTGCTCGCCCAGGACCCGGTGGTCGACGTCCGCGCCGCGCTGGTGCGGGCGGTCGAGCTGGACGAGGCGGATCTGGAACGCCTGGTCGACGACCGTTCGGTGCAGGTCCGACTGGCGATGGCGAAGTCCGAGGTCATCCCGTCGCGGATCCGGCACGCTCTCGGGCGTGACCCTGACGAGACGGTGGCCGACGCGGCGCGGAGCTTCCGCCCGGGAGCGGGCAATTCGCCGGTGGTACGGGCGCCACGCGTCGGTCACCGGCGCTCCGGGACCGGCCCGGGTCGCCCGGGCGGCGCCACGCGTTGAGGAGCCGGCGGCCGCGCCGGACCGGTGACCACCGGGCCGAAGCGCGGCCAGCTACGGGCCGACCGGGACTGTTAACCTCCGGGGTTCCATCACGGGGGAGGTACACGATGGGTGGTCCGACGGAATCGCCGACCGAGCATCTCAGCGAGCTGCTCGCAGCGTCGCCGGTCCGGGGCGGCCGGCGTCGCCTGCCGTGGGCGCTGGGCAGCCTGCTGGTCCTGCTGCTGCTCCTCGGTGGCGGGCTGTACGCCGTCGCGCCGCTGCGCGACCCGCTGCCCGCCCCGACGGTCGAGCTGACCCTGCCGGCGTCGATGGCCATTCCCGGTACGGCGCCGCGACTGCCCTGGCCGCGTACGGGCCAGGCGATGATCTCGGTGGACGGGCTCGGGACGATGGGCGCCTTCGGCGGGTCGAAGCGGCTGCCGATCGCGAGCGTGACGAAGGTTATGACGGCCTACGTGATCCTCACCGAGCACCCTCTCGCTGTCGGTGAGCAGGGGCCGAAACTGACGGTCAGTGCCGCGCAGGCGGCCGCGTACCCGGCCGAGAATGCACGCGGCGAGTCGCTCGTGGAGGTGCGGGCCGGGGAGGTGATCACCGAGCGGCAGGCGTTGCAGGCGGTGCTCCTGCCCTCGGCGAACAACATGGCGCGGATCCTCGCGGCCTGGGACTCGGGCAGCGTCGCCGCCTTCGTCGAGAAGATGAACGCAGTGGCGGACGACCTCGGCATGTCCGACACCCACTACACCGACCCCTCCGGCCTCGACCCGGAGACCGTGAGTACGGCGCGGGACCAGGTGATCCTGGCGAGCCGGGCGATGGCGTTGCCGGCGTTCGCCGAGATCGTCAAGCAGAAGCAGGCGACCATTCCGGTGGCCGGCACGGTGCGGAACTACAACGAGCTGGTCGGCCGCGACGGTGTCGTGGGCATCAAGACCGGCTCCACCGACGAGGCCGGCGGCTGTCTCGTCTTCGCGGCGGTGGTCACCGTGGGCGGCCGGAAGCTCCGCGTCGTCGGTGCCGTCCTGGGCCAACCCGGCGCCAACACCCCGGTCCAGCTGGACCGGGTGTTCGCGGTGACCCGGTCGTTGCTGCGCTCGACAGCGGCCGCGCTCGCTGTCCACACGCTCGTCGAGGCCGGCGAGCAGGTTGCCACCGTGCGCGGCCCGCTGGGTGCCGGCAGCACCATCGGCGCCGGCGAGAAGGTCGAGGTGGTCGGCTGGCCCGGCCTGCGGGTACGGCTTGACGCGCAGATCCCCGAGGTGTCGTCGCGGATCGCCGCTGGCGCCGAGCACGGCCAGCTCACGGTCACCGCCGGCGTCGGCGAGCCGGTCGTCACGACGCTGCGGACCGGCGCCGCGATGGAACCGCCGACCAGCTGGGAACGCATTCGCCGCCACCGCTGAGCGTCGGACGAGACGTTCGACGCTCAGCGGTGGTGTGCCGCTGCCGTCAACCGACGGTGGCGGTGTAGAAGGCGCTCGGGGGTCGCCGGCGAGGGACGGCTTGACGTGGGCGCTCCGGAGGTGCAAGCCGTGTGGCCAGCGCCACAACCAGGGTGCGGGACGTGCGGATCGGTGAACTCGCCGCCAGGACCGGCGTGTCAGTGCGAGCCCTGCGCTACTACGAGGAGCAGGAGCTGCTGATCGGGGCGCGCAGTAGCGGCGGCCAGCGCCACTACCCCGACAGTGCCGTCGACCGGGTCAACCTGATCCAGATGCTGTACGGCGCCGGCCTGTCCAGCAGGACCATCCTGGACCTGCTGCCCTGCGTCGACGCGAACGTCAACACCCCGCAGTCCCGCGCCCTGCTCAACGCCGAACGCGACCGCGTCGAGCAGCAGATCACCCAACTGACTCAGGTCAGAGATCGGCTCGACGCCGTCATCGCGTCCAGCGAGAGCCCGGCCAGCGGCTGTACCCGGATGGAGGCCGAAGCGCCGTAGCGGGCCCGGGTCCTACGAGATGGTCTGTGGCGCGGCCTCCGGCTGCCCGCCGGACGGTGCCTGGTCGAGCGCGTGGCCACGGACGCCGCGCGTCAGCAGGTAGCCGATCATCCAGAACTCGCCAACCGTCGCCGGAAGGACGAGAGCGTCGGCGACGGACTGAGCGCCAGGAGCGAGGTATCCGACGAACGCGCTGAGCAGGTATCCGATGCCGCCGCCGACGAGGATGTACCCGAGCGGGCGTGGCATCCAGTTCGAGCGGAGCACGCAGCTGCCCATGGGGATGAGCCACAGGCCGAAGAACAGCCCCCCGACGGCCCACAGGTTTCCGCTGATCAGGTAGAGGAGCTGGACGGTGGCTGCCGCATCGCCGACGGGGTCGAGCGCGATGTCGAGCGCTGTGCCGAGCAGCGCCGCGCTGACGAGGACCACGACCGCGTTGATGAGGCCGAACGCGGCGATGGCGCTGGCGGCGCGTGCGTCCGCGGTGCGGAACAGCCGGTAGAACCAGACGGCGGCGAGGGCCTGGGTGACGACGATGAGCAGTTCGAACGCGACGCCGGCCCGGGCGAGTGCCTCGTGCTGGACCAGATTGTCGAGCGTCGCGCCGGGGTCGTCGGCGTTGAAGAGGCGCGGCCGGATGAGCAGAAAGCCGAGTGCGCCGGAGACGGCCAGGCCGAGGTAGAGCGTCCCGGCTGCGCGGGCGGTACGGGTCAGGGCGGGCATCGTGGCTCCTTCGGGGAGGCCGTACCGGATCGTGGAGTGGTGGTGACTCCCTTACAACGTAAGGCAACCATACGATGTAAGGTGCTGGCAAGAGTGGGGGGACAGATGGCAGCGAAGGCGG
This sequence comes from Micromonospora sp. NPDC005161, assembly GCF_053599855.1. Lineage (NCBI taxonomy): Bacteria > Bacillati > Actinomycetota > Actinomycetes > Micromonosporales > Micromonosporaceae > Micromonospora > Micromonospora sp. NPDC005161. The sequence continues at coordinate 170,765 of NZ_JBSFYQ010000006.1, read as the reverse complement.
CTCGGCAGCCGCTCAACCGTGAGCGCGTACTGTCGGCGGCGGTCGCCCTGGCGGATGCGGAGGGAATCCCGGCCCTGACGATGCGCCGCCTCGCCGGCGACCTCGGTGTCGAGGCCATGTCGCTCTACCACCACCTGCCCGCCAAGGAGGCACTCCTCGACGGCGTCGTGGAGACCGTGATCGCGGAGATCGACGCCGCGGTTGGCCGCCTCTTCGCGAACGGTGACGACGGAGACTGGCGTACGCGACTGCGCGGGCAGTTCCTCGCGGCGCGGCAGATCATGCTGCGTCACCCGTGGATGCCAGAGCTGTTGGGCTCGCGCCGTGCCATCCCCGTCGGCCTGTACACGTACTACGACGGGGTCGTGGGAACCCTTCTCCGGGCCGGGTTCTCGCACCACCTCGCGCACCGCGCGTTGCACGCGTTCGGCAGCCTGCCGCTCGGGTTCGCGCAGGAGATCTTCAGCCCGGCGGCGGGCGCGAGCATGGAGGCCGACATGGCGGAAGCCGACCTGGCCGCGATGGCCTCGGCCCTGCCGCACCTGACGGCCATGGTGGCGACCGAGATGCACGACGGCACCGACCCCACGCTCGGCTGGTGTGACAGCCAGCTCGAATTCGAGTTCACCCTCGACCTGCTCCTGGACGGGCTCGAACGCCTCCGCGGCCAGGCCGCGACAAAGAGCTAATTCACGACAGACTCTGCGTGTCGGGCAATGGCCGAGGCCTGTGCAACGATCGTCGGGCGCCCTGTCGAACAGCCCTTCCCGCCGGCCCGTCCACACTGTCGTGGACCGACACGGGGGAGGGCGCCACACCTCGTACCCCTTGGAGAGCACGATGCCCCTCTCCCCGGCGCGGGTCTTCGCCGCGCTCAATGCCGTGCTGCCCCCCGACCAGGCGTCCCCGGTCATGGGCAAGGCCGTCGTGCTCGGCGGCAGCATCGCCGGACTGCTGGCCGCCCGGGTGTTGTCCGACTACGCGGAGAGCGTCGTCATCATCGACCGGGACGACCTGGAGGTGACGGGCGGGAGGCCCGGCGTGCCACAGGGGACGCAGCTGCACGCGCTGCTGCCCGGCGGCTTCGTCCAGTTCGAGCGCCTCTTCCCGGGATTCCGCGAGCAGGCCCTGGCCCAGGGAGCGATCGAGGCGCCGCCCGCGGCGAGGCGGAACTACCTCGACGGCCGTCTCAAGGTGATCGTCCCCGACGACGCCGACAGCCTGGCGGGCAGTCGCCCTCTCCTGGAGGGGCTGATCCGCCAGCAGGTGCTGCGGCTGCCGAACGTCAAGACGGTCACCGCCCGCGCCACCGGTCTCGTGTTCGACGGCGCCGTGGCGAGCGGTGTCCGCTGCGAGGTCGGCGGGGTTCCCGGGGTCGAGAGCGGCGACATCGTGGTGGACGCCATGGGGCGTTCGAGCAGGCTCTCCGACTGGCTGGAGCAGGCCGGTTGGGACCGACCCGCCACACGGCGGATGACCGTGCACCTGAACTACGCGACCGCCCTGTTCCGACGTCCCGAGGCGGACCCGGCCTCGACGGTCGTGCTGGCGCTGCACACGCCGAAGATGTCGCTGGACGTGGTCGGTGCCGCGTTCTTCGCGATCGAGGGCGGCCGGTGGATGGCCATGATGGCCGGTTACGGGGACAGCCGCCCGGGAAGTACGGCGGAGGACTTCGTCCGTCGGCTGCGGGAGCAGTTCCCACCGGAGTTCGGTGCGGTCGCCGGAAACGAGATGCTGGGCGACGTCCAGACCTACCACCATGCCGACAGTCGCCGGCGGGACTTCCACGCGGTGCAGCGTTTCCCGGCGGGCCTGGTCAGCGTCGGTGACGCCGTCGCGTCGTTCAACCCGGTGTACGGGCAGGGGATGACCGCGGCGGCTCTGCACGCGGCCTGCCTGTCGACGTACCTGCGGTCCGGCCCGGATCTGAGCGCGCCCGCGCGCCGGTACCTCGCCCTGCAGAAGGTCGTGGTCGACGCCGCCTGGTCGACGTCGACCTCCGCCGACCTGGCGTTGCCGCACGTCGACGGCCCCTACCCGCGTGGCTACCGGTTCTCCAACTGGGCCAGCGATCAGATCGTCAGGGCGACCGTCACGGACGTGGCGACCGCGCGACGGTTCAATGAGGTCGTCTCCATGCGCAAGCACCCGCTCGCGCTGGCCGCACCCCGCGTGATCCTGGGCGCCCTGCGCGCCAACCGGCGGGCGCGCTGATCGGTCCGCCCGAGGTGGCGTCACGCGGCCGCCGCGCGCGACTACTGCTGCTGAATCTTGCGCAGGATGTCGACGACGAAGCGGTGGTCGTCCAGCTGCGGAAGGCCGGACACGCCCATCCAGCCGACCACGCCGGTGCCGCGAACACGCAGTGGCACCGCGCCCCCGGCGGCCGCGTAGCGGGAGGCCGGCAGGCCGTACTTCTCCGCCAGCGTCACCTGCTTGTCCTGGCAGAGCCGGGCCATGTACAGCGACGAGTGCTCGAACCGCATCACCACGCGCCCCTTGCGGCGCAGCCACACGTCGTTGTCCGCGGTGGAGCCGGGCAGGCCGCTGTGGAACAGCTGGCGCCCGGCCCGCCACACACCCACCGCGATCGGGAGCCGCTGCTCGCTCGCGGCGGCAACGGCGAGCGTCCCCAGCTCGTACGCGTCCGTCTCCGACAGGCCCGCGAGCTCCAGCTCGCTCTCCTCGCGCAGCAGCTCGTCCAGCGTGGGCCACGGGTCGTGGTCAGATGGCATGCGTACCTTCTCCTCGTCGAGTGGGCGTACCTGCTGATTGTCGCAAACCCGCTGGTAGTGGGTTCGAGGAGGCAGCGCAGCGGACCGTCGTGACCGACGTGGCGGTCACCAGGCGCAGGGGGCGTAGTCCTTCAGGAAGCAGCCGTACAGGTCTTCGCCCTGCTCGCCGCGGACGATCGGGTCGTACACCCGTGCCGCACCGTCGACGAGGTCCAGCGGGGCGTGGAAGCCCTCGTCCGCCAGTCGCATCTTCGTCGGGTGCGGCCGCTCGTCGGTGATCCAGCCGGTGTCGACGCTGGTCATCAGGATGCCGTCGGTCAACATCTCCTGTGCGCTGGTCCGGGTCAGCATGTTCAGCGCGGCCTTGGCCATGTTGGTGTGCGGGTGCCCCGGCCCCTTGTAGCCACGGCCGAACTGGCCCTCCATCGCCGACACGTTCACCACGTACTTGCGGCGGGCCTTCGCGGCGGCCATCACCGGTCGCAGTCGGCTGACCAGCACGAATGGCGCGGTAACGTTGCACAGCTGCACTTCGAGAAGCTCGACTGGGTCCACCTCCTGCACCCGCTGGACCCAGCTGTTGACCGAGTCGAGGTCGGGTACCAGACCGCCGGCGTCGATGGCCGTGGACGCCGCGATCCGCTCCGGCGAGGCGGAGCCGCTGGTCAGCGCCAGCGCGGTCAGCGCGTGCGGGGTGAGCGCGGTCGACTGCGGCCCGGCGGTCAGGCTGCCCGCCGGGGTGCCCTGGCCGCCCGACTTGGCGAAGGTGATCAGCTCCGGCAGCGGGCCCTCCGGCAGGGCGGCGGCCTCCGCCGCGACGAGCTGCGAGTATGCCCCGGGCGAGCGCCGTACGGTCTGCGCCGCGTTGTTGATCAGGATGTCGAGTGGTCCCTGTGCGGCGACCGAGTCGGCGAGGGCGATCACCTGGGCCGGGTCGCGCAGGTCGATCCCGACGATCCGCAGCCGGTGCAGCCAGTCCGCGCTGTCCGGCATCGCGGCGAACCTGCGGACCGCGTCGTGCGGGAACCGCGTCGTCACGGTGGTGTGCGCGCCGTCACGCAGCAGCCGCAGCGCGATGTACATGCCGATCTTCGCCCGGCCGCCGGTGAGCAGCGCGCGCCGGCCGGTCAGGTCGGTGCGGGCGTCCCGGCGCTCCCGGTTGAGCGCGGCGCAGGACGGGCAGAGCTGGTGGTAGAACGCGTCCACCTCGCGGTAGCGCTGCTTGCAGACGTAGCAGCCGCGCGGATTGTGCAGGACGCCAGCCGTGGCGCCCGCGGTGGGCGAGGCGAGCGGGATGCCCTGCGTCTCATCGTCGATCCGGCCGGGGGCGCCCGTGGCGGTGGCCGCCGTCACCGCGCGGTCGGCCGTCACGATGGCGTCGCGCCGCTCCTCGCGTCGCCGCTGCTTGATCACCTTGTAGAGCTTCGCAGTGGCGCGCTGCACCCGCACCACGTCGGGATGATCGGACGGCAGAGCTTCCAACGCCTCGAAGACACCGAGACAGGTCTCCAGCTGGCTCCGGTCAATCCCGGGTTGACCGATTTCCGTACCGTTGTCCGCCGTCATGCGTGTCTGTCTCGTCCCGTTCCCTGCGCCGGATCCAGCCGGCCCACCCCAAGTCCGACCCGGAACTGTACGCACCGCAGGGCCTCCGCTGCACCCCACACACCCTGCTCGCCCCGAAGCCGCCCGGGGTCAGCTCTCCGGGTGGCGCCGGACGAAGTCCTGGTAGGTCTCGTTGGCCAGCTCCTGCTCCCGAACACGGGCGGTCAGCTCCGCCTGGCGCAGCTCGACCGCCGACCGGGCCTGAGCGAGGCGCAGCTCGTGTCGCCGGTCGCGTGCCCGGGCCAAGGCGCGGACCACGGCCCACGCGATCCAGCCACCGCAGGCCACCAGTCCGGTCAACGCGAAGGCAAGGAGGAAGTCCATCTCGACATCCTTTCCGATCAGTTGACGTCCCGGCGTGCCGCGAGCCAGATCCCCAGGCCGAACATCAGCACCACGTATCCCGCCAGGACGGCGGCGGGCAGCCCGGCGCCGGTCGACTCGATCACCCCTGGCGTGCCCCCGTCGAACTGCGATGGGGCTCCCAGCGCGCCCGCCAGCGCGCCGGAGCTGGGGGCGAGCAGAAGCTTCTGGACCGTCTCCAGCGGGCTCAGTACCAGGGCGAGGCCGCTGATCGCGTTCTCCAGCACCAGCGTCCACACCAGGCCGACGGCGATGGCCGTGGCGGTGCTGCGGAACACGATCGCGAGGAAGTAACCCACGCTGGCGTGCGCGCTGCAGATCAGCCAGGCGGCCCCCACGGCCCCCGCCAGGTCACTCGTCGCCGGCCAGTCCAGGCCGCGTCCCTCGATCAGCGCGAGCAGCGCGGTGACCCCGGCCATCGCGGCGAAGGTGAGCGCGACGAGCAGCAGGGTCAGGGCACAGAGCGCGACGGCGTGCCCGGCGAGCACCTGCGCCCGCCGGGGACGCTGGGTGAAGATCAGGTTGAGCGTGCCCCAGCGGTACTCGTTGCCCACGACCAGAGCGCCGAGGATCACCACGATCGCCCCACCGAAGAGCGGGAACAGCCCGATTCCGGTGGTGACCAGCTGGCCGGGCAGCACGGCGTCCAGCAGGGACGCGGCCGAGGCCGCCTGCTCCGGATCGCCGGCCAGCGCCAGGTGCACCAGGTACGGGACGCCGACGCCGAAGGCGAGCGCCAACACGATCCAGGTGAGGGTGACGGTCCAGACCGCCGGCCGTTTCCGGTCCGCGAACCAGGCCGCGCGTACCGAGGCGATCACCGGTTGCCCCCCGTCATGGTCGTCGACTCCTCCCGACCGGCCCGGTCCGGCCCGGTCAGCTCCAGGAACGCCTCTTCCAGCGAGTGGCGCACCGGCCGCAGCTCCCGTACGTCGATGCCCGCCTCGACCAGCCGCCGGTTGAGCTCCGCGGCCAGCGCCGGATCCGCGCTGACCCGTAGCCGGCCGTCGACCGTCTCCACCCCGCGGACGCTCCGGTGGTCACGCAGGCACGCGGCGGCCTTGTCGACCGGATCGGCGGCGATGAGCAGCTCCCCGGCGCCGAGCGCGGCGCGCAGCTCGTCCGAGGTGCCGTCAGCGACGAGGTGGCCGCGGTTGATCACGGCGATCCGGTCGCAGACCTGCTCCACCTCACCGAGCACGTGGCTGGAGAGCAGCACGGTGCGCCCGCGTTGCCCGAGCGACCGGAGCAGCTCCCGGATCTCCGACACGCCGGCCGGGTCGAGCCCGTTGGTGGGTTCGTCGAGGATCAGCAGGCTCGGGTCCTTGAGCAACGCGGCCGCCACCCCGAGCCGCTGCTTCATGCCCAGCGAGTACGTCCGGAACGCCGAGCGTGCGCGTCCGGTCAGGCCCACCTCGGCCAGCACCCGGTCGGCGGCGCTGTCGGGCACTCCCGCGTAGCGGGCGGCCAACCGCAGATTGTCCACACCGGACAGATGGGGATAGAACGCCGGTGACTCGATCAGGGCACCGACCCGGGCCAGCTGGTCCGGGGTGCCAGGCGGCTGGCCCAGCACCCGGATCCGGCCGGAGGTCGGTCGGACGAGCCCCACCAGCATCCGCATGGTCGTCGTCTTGCCGGCGCCGTTCGGGCCGAGGAAGCCGAAGACCGTCCCCTCGGGCACCCGCAGGTCGAGGCGGTCGACCGCGGTGACGTCGCCGGGATAACGCTTGGTGACGTCGTGCAATTCGATGGCGAATCGGTCATTCCCCAACGGATTGCCGCAATCGTCGGACGGTGTGGCGGATGCCGCCGAGGAGATTTTCCATCGTCTTCATCTGACGGTCCTCACTGATTCCCGACCCACAACACACGGTTAATTGTGCACAGTCAACTAACTGACCGTTAAGGCACGGTCGCGGTGGCGGTGGGGCACCGCCAGCCTCGGGATCGCGCCACCGGCCCGCCTTTGCCTGGAACGATGTAAAAGTCTCTGACCTGCGGAGGTGCCGATGACGCCCACAGAGTAGCGGAGGTTGATCGGTGCCGGAAGGCCCGCAGCGGTGGGGTGCGGAAAAATTTCCCCTAGCCGCAGCTCAGTGCACTCCAATTGACTCCCGCCGCTGCCCTCGACGAAACAATCTGTTGACGAATGAATTGACCATGGGCAGCATGTAGACACTTTCGAGTCGATGGTGATCGCTGGCATAGGAGCCCGGATGAGCCTGCCGCGGGACGGTGCGGAGAACCTGGAAGTGCGACCCAAGCTGCGACACGACGTGGTCTTCCTGGACGCGCCGGCCGGCGCCTACCTGCGCGGGCCGGACACCGCCTTCCTGATCAAAGGAAGGTCCGCCTTCCGTTGGCTGACCTCGTTGAGCCCGTACCTGACCGGGGAGCACACCCTGGGACAGCTCACCGCGTCCCTGGACCAGGGCCAGCGGCAGACGGTGCTCACCCTGGTCCGCGCGTTGCTCGCCCGTGGCTTCGCGAAGGACGCCGGCGACCGTACGGAGCTGGCCGAGGCGGTGGGCCGGCGGTTCGCCCCGCAGATCGAGTTCATCGACCACTTCGCCGACGATCCCACCGGCCGTTTCCTGCGCCTGCACACCGCCCGCGTGGCGCTGGTCGGTGGGGGAGCGACCCTGCTGGCCGCGGCGAGCGGCCTACTCCGCAACGGGTGCCTCCACCTTGACCTGTACCCGTACGACGACCCGTCGCGCTACGCCGAGGCGTTGCGGCCGGAGGTGGAGGAGCTGCGCGACGACGGTCTGGCGGCCGCGCTGCGAGTGCACGACGGCCCGGTCGAGCTGAGCGGAGCGGACGCGGTGGTGTACTGCGCCGACCGGACGGACCTGGCCGGCCTGGCCGAGCTGGCTCGCACCTGTCACCGCGACGGCCCGCTGTTGGTTCCGGTGGTCTGGGACGACGAGCGGGCGGTGGTGGGGCCGACGGTCGAACCGGGCGGGACCCCCTGCTGGCTCTGTGCCCAGCTGCGGCTCACCGCCGCCGCCGATGCCGCCGTCGCCGCCGAGTTCTGGCGGCAGCTCGCCGTCGGCCCCGGCGCCGACGCGCCCGCGCCGCTGCCGGAGGTGACCGCGCGGATGGTCGGCAACGCCGCCGCGTTCGAGCTGTTCCGGGTCCTCACCGGCGCGCTGGCGCCGGACACGGCCGACGGCGTGCTGCTACTGGACCGGTCCACCTTGGAGGCCGCCCGGGAACGGGTGCTGCCGCATCCGGCCTGCCCGGTCTGTCGGGACGTCGACGTGCCCGAGCCGGCCGGGGCGGGCAGCTCCGACGACGAGACCTACCAGCGTGCCCAGGCGTTGGTGTCACCGAACGCCGGCGTCTTCACCCGGTTCGTGGACGACCCGCTGGAGCAGGCGCCGCTGAAGACGGCCCGGTTGCGGCTGCCCGGCCGGCGTGGGCCACGCGAGGTGACTGCGTTCGACGTGCACACCGTGCTGAGTGCCCGGCTGGCCGCCTACCGGGTGGCGGTGTGTGACCACGCCGCCCGGTACGCCGACCCACGCGCCGGCGTCCTGGCCTCGGCCGAGCAACTGCGTGAGCGTGGCGGGCAACCGGTGCCGTGGACCGAGCTGCACAGCGCGACCGGCGCGGTGCCGTACGACCCGCGCCGAGCGGTCCGCTGGCTGCCGGCGACCGTGCTGGGCCGTCCGGAGAGGGTGTGGGTTCCGGCGGCACTGGCCCTGCCCACCTCCGCTGCCAACGGCGAGGGCCTCGCCGAGCGGACCCACGCCGGCGCGGCGGCCGCCGACAGTCTCGACGGCGTCATCGATCAGGGCCTCGCGGACGCGCTGGCGTACCACGCCCTGACCGCGGCGATGCGGGGCGACGGTGGTCTCGCCGCGCTCGGCGAGGAGGAGCTGGTCGCCGACGAGGACACCGCGTTCGTGGTGAAGGCGGCCCACCGCTTCGGCCACCAGCTCGCGGTCTTCGCTCTTCCCGGCGCGGCACCGGCGCACGCCGTGCTCGCCGTCAGCGAGGCACCAGGCGGTGGGGACCGCGACTGGCGGCTCGCCGGCGGTTTCGACCCGGTCGCCACGCGGCTCAGCGCCCTCCGCGACCTGGTCGGACGAATCCAGGTGCGGCACTTCGAGGGGACCGACGCCGACCTCGGCGATCCGGTGCTCGCGGACCTCGATCCGGCGACCCTCACCGGCCGCGCCGCCAACGGCACCGCGGCGGTCGGCGGCACCGACCGGCACGCGGTGCTCGCCGCCCTGGCCGAGCGGGGGATCAGCGCGCTGCTGGTCGAGACCACCACCCGGGACCTGCGGGCCAGCGGCGCGTTCCGCAGCGGCGTGGTCCTGCTGCGGCACGACGGCCTGGCGGCCGATTGAACCACCACACCAGTGGTCCGAGCGAGGCACGCACCGTGGAAGGAGGTGGAAACATGCCGATCACCCTGAACGACGAGCTCCGCGAGCTGGAGACCGAGACCTTCGAGATCGAGGAGGTTGAGGACGGCGGCGAGGCGCTCGCCGCTACCAGCTCCAGCTGCTCCTGCTCGAGCTGCTGCAGTTGCAGCACGTCGAGCTGCTGCAGCACCAGCACCAGCACCTCCAGCTGCGGCTGACCGGGTGAACGGGGTTGATCCCCACAGCGCTGACGCAGTCCAGTCCCCGGTGGGACGTCGCATCTGAACGCACCAACCGCCGCCGGCCGACACCGGCGAGTAGCCCCTGCGTGCCTCCGCTGGCTCCACCGTGGTGGTGCGGACGCAGACCCACCACGACTGGCGCCGACCGCGGCTCAAGGAGAGGCCCGTGACACAACCCCTGTCATCCGCCGCGCTGTCCGAATCGGTCCGCGGCGAACTGCGGGACCTGCAGACCGAGACGTTCGAGGTCGAGGACATCGCCGATCTGTCCGCTGACCACATGGACATCTGCAGCAGCAGCACCAGTACGTCGAGCTGCTCCAGCTGCAGCACGTCCAGTTGTTGCAGCTGCACCTCGTCGAGTTGCAGCAGCACCAGCTGAGCCTCGGCGCCACCGGCCGCTCCGGACGGTCGGACGACGCAGAGGCCCGCATACGCCCCGAGGGGAGGTAGAGGGAAATGCCGGATCTGACGGAGGAACTCCGCGCGTTGGAGACCGAGACGTTCGAGATCGAGGACGTCGACGCGATCGACGCGATGGTCATGGACTGGTCCAGCTCCAGCTGTTCCTGCTCCAGCTGCTGCAGTTGCAGCACATCCAGTTGCTGCAGCAGCAGCACCAGCACCGGATGCGGCGGCGGGTAACCGCACCGCAGTCGTCCCCGCCGGCGAGCCACGCCGGCGGGGAGCCCCGGTCCCGACACCAGACCCGCAGCGACCGCAGACAGGTGAACCGCATGATCGTCGATGTCCGGACCACCTCCACCGGGTGGGACGCCAGCCTCAAGCAGCTCGGCGAGGCGTTCCACGAGCGGCTCCAGAACCACGCTGGCCAGCCGGCCGGCGACGGCCCGTCACCCGCCGGGATCACCGTCCGCATCGCCGCCCTCGGCCTGACCGACGCGTACGCCGACGGCGGCGAGGGGCTCACCGGCGACGTGGTGCCGATCTGGCTGCACGGCGCCACCGCGCTGGTCGGCCCCCGCTGGACCGGCGCCGGTGACCCGGTGCCGACCCGACCCGGGCCGTGCCCGCTCTGCGTCCAACGGCGCTGGCAGGCCATCCGGCTCCGGGAGGAGCGGCACGCCCTGGAGCACGGCGCTCAGGTCGGGACGGTGGCGCCCCTGCCGCACCTCACGCCGTTCGCGGTCGACGCTCTCTGGCAGCTGTTCCGGCAGGCGTGCCGCTCCCGGGCCGACCGCCCCGGTGTGGCGCGGCTGCACCAGCTGCGGATGGACACCCTGGAGGCGACGCTGGTCGAGGTGCTCGCCGACTCCGAATGCCCCGCCTGCGCGACCACCCGTGCGGACACCGCCGAGGCGGCGGTGATCCCGCTGACCCGCCGGCCCAAGCCGGACCCGACCGCGTACCGGCTGCGTGCGGCCGGCGAGCTGGACCTGCCGGTCGCTGCGCTGGCCAACCCGGTCGCCGGGGCGCTGGGCGGCAACGCGCTGCGGGTGTACAACGCCACCGCCACCGCACCGGTCACCGGCTACTTCCGGGTCCGCAGCCGGTACGACCTGCACGAGATGTGGTGGAGCGGGCACGACAACAGCTACGGCGGCAGTGAGACGTACGCGCTGCTGGAGGGGCTGGAACGCTACGCCGGCCAGTTCCCGCGGGCCAAGCGCACCGAGGTCTTCGACAGCTACGCCAACCTCGCCCCCGACGCGCTCGACCCGGCCGGCCTGGGCTACCACCCGGCCTTCTACCAGGGGCACGGGCTCTACTACACCCCGTACTCGCCGGACGAGCCGATGCACTGGGTCTGGGGGTGGTCGCTGCGCGACAGCACGCCCCGCCTCGTTCCCGAACAGATCGTCTACTACCTGGACCGCCGCACCGACCAACGCAAGTTCGTTCAGGAGTGCTCCAACGGCTGCGCCAGCGGCAGCTGCCCGGAGGAAGCGTTGCTGCACGGCATGCTCGAACTCATCGAGCGGGACGCCTTCCTGCTCGCCTGGTACGGCTCGGCCCGGCTGGCCGAGATCGACCCGGCGACCTGCCGCGACGAGCGGGTGCACTTCATGCTCGACCGGGTCGACCTGCTCGGCTACGACATCCGGCTCTTCGACACCCGCGCCGACCTGCCGGTCCCGGTGGTCACCGCGGTCGCGGTCAAGCGCGGCGACGGGCTCGGCCAGCTCTGCTTCGCCGCCGGCGCGAGCCTCGACCCGGACGACGCGGTCCGGGCGGCGCTCTGCGAGACCGCCTCCTACGTCCCCGGCTTCGACGAGCGGGTCGCCGCCAGCGAACCCGAGCTGCGCGAGATGGTCCGCGACTACACCCGGGTCACCGAGCTGAGCCACCACGCGCTGCTCTACGGCCTGCCGGAGATGGCGCGACACGCGGCGTTCCTCCTGGACGACCCGCCGCTGCGGACCATGTCGGAGCTGTACGGCGACTGGCTCGCCGTCCGACCTGACCACGACGACCTGCGCGCGGACATGACGTACCTCGCCGGCCTGATCGCCAGCCTCGGCGGTGACGTCGTCGCCGTCGACCAGACCTGCCCGGAGCAGGAGGTCGCCGGGGTGCACACGATGGCCGTCGTGGCTCCGGCCCTGGTCCCCATCGACTTCGGCTGGCAGCGGCAGCGGGTGCTGTGGAGCGACCGGCTGGAGCGGTACCTGGCCCGGGGCCGGCACGGACCGGACGGGCTCGGCGCCACCGGCCGCAACCCCCACCCGCACCCCTTTCCGTAGGAGCAGCGACATGCAGCAGGAGGCCCGCGAGGTCGTCCGGGACTACACCGAGGCGGTGTTCCGCCGGGCCCGGACCCCGATGGAACCGCTCAACCACGAGGTGGACTGGGCCGACCAGCCGTCCCGGCACAAGAGCTACCCCGGCGCGTCCCGGCTGCCGCTGCCCGCCGAGCTGCCCGAGCTGCCCACCCTGAGCGACCTGCACACCGGGGAGAACCTGCCGGCGACCACCCGCTGGTCGCTGGCCGGGCTGGCCGCCCTGCTGCGCCTGTCGTACGGGGTGCTGGACCGGCGGATGACGGTCAACTGGAACCAGGACGTCGCCAAGCGGGCGCACCTCGAGCACGCGGTGTGGGGACGCGGCACCGCGTCCGGGGGCGGGATGTACCCGGTGGAGCTGTACCTGGTGGTGGGGGCGGGTGGGCCGCTGCTGCCGGGCGTCTACCACTACCACACCGGAGCGCACGTGCTGGAGCGGCTGCTGCTCGGCGACGTCACCGGCACCGTCCGCGCCGCCCTCGGCGCCGACGGCCCGGGGACCGCCGGCGACAGCTACCTGCTGGCCGGTATCCGGTTCTGGAAGAACTCGTTCAAGTACAACAGCTTCTGCTATCACGTGGTCACCCAGGACCTCGGGGCTCTGCTCGGCTCCTGGGACCTGCTGGCACCGGCGCTGGGCGTACCCCTGCGGCGGTTGCTCTGTTTCGATCCGGCGCCCCTGGACCGGCTGCTCGACCTGGACAGCGACGCGGAGAGCATCTTCGCGGTCGTGCCGATGGACTGGACCGGCGCCGACACGCGCCCACCGGTGGTGCCGGCGGACGCCGTCGCGCGGGTGCGCGCCCGGTACCCCGCCTTCGAACGGTCCCGTCGGGTGCGGGACTTCTCCGCGGTCACCGCGGTCCACCGGGCGGCGGCCACGTCGGCCGTTCCCGCCCCCGACACCGTCGGTTCCGCCGCTCCCCGGGACCTGCCGGGCGAGCCGGTCGCGCTGCCCGAGCCGGAGCTGGACCGGCTCAACCGTCCACTGTCGGCGGTGTTGGCCAGCCGGTCCAGCAGCTTCGGCCGGTTCCGTCGGCCGCCTGAGCTGACCGCCGCCGACCTCGGCACCACGCTCGCCTTCGCCGCCGCCGCCCGGCGTTACCCGGCGGACATCAAGCGAACCGACGGCGGGCCCGAGCTGACCCGGCTCTGGGTCTTCGCCAACCACGTCGACGGGCTGCCCGGCGGCGGCTACGCCTACTGCGAGCGGCGGCACGCCTTGTTGCCGGCCGGCCCCGAACCCGAGGACGGGATGTCCGCCTTCCTGCAGCAGCAGTACTTCCTCACCAACTACACGATGGGTCAGGTCGGCGCGGTGCTGGCCATCTCCGGCCGGCCGGACGCGGTCCTCGACGTGTTCGGCCCCCGTGGCTACCGGATGCTGAACGCCGAGGTCGGCACCGTCGCCCAGCGGGCGTACTGCGCGGCCACCGCGCAACGCCTGGGCTGCGGCGCGGTGCTCGGCTTCGACAACGTCGCCATGAACACCGCCCTCGGGCTGGACGGCACCGACGAACGCACCGTGCTCTTCCTGCTCCTCGGGCGGCATCCCGAGGCCACCGCCGACCTGGCGTACCGACTGTGACGACCCCGTCCCGCGCCGCTCCGCCGACGCCAGCGGCGGACGCCCGATCCGTGACCATCCGTCGACGAAGGAGAAACCCGTGACGGTGTCCCTGCCCGCACCCCCGGTGACCCCGGTCTCCTGGCGGATGCCCGGGGTGTTCATGCTGCGCACCGCCGGACTGCCCATCGAGGTCGCCGACCAGCTCGCCTTCGACCGGACCGCCGACTGGTCCCGCCGCGTGCTCGACCTGGAGGACCGGCTCCGGGTGACCGGCCGGGACCTGGCCGACGCGCTCCAGGTCGCGGTGGGCCGGAACCTGACCGATGACGGGCTGCGGCAGCGGCTGATCCGGCTGCGCCGGGACGTGTTCAACCTCCGCCCGCCCCGACCGGCCGACCCGTCGGCCTGGCCGGTCGCCGCGTTGGGGCCGGACACCCACCGGGACCTGGCCCACTGGCTGGAGACCTTCGCCGCGTACCGCCGGGAGTTGGCCGCCGGCCCGGCGGTGCTGGACGACGAGTTGGGGCGGCGGCGGACCGTGCTGCGTGCCCTCGCCGACGACCCGAACCTGCGCGGTGGCATCCTGCTCGCCTCCCCGTCGCTGGACCGGTACCTCACCGGCTACCTCACCGGGACCGGCCCGCTCGGCAAACGGGCCCGCCGGGTGGAGCGGTCGCTGCTGGAGTACGCCTACCGCGCTGCCGCGAAGACCAGCCCGTTCAGCACCCTGACCACCGTTAACGTCGGCACCCTCGAAACCGGCGCCGGCCGGCTCCTCGACGTCGCGCCGAGCACCGACGCGCCGAGCACCGACGCGCCGAGCACCGACGAGGCGGTCACGGCGACGCGGGGCAGCGCCCGGCTCAACCTGGCGGCGCTGGGTCGCCTGTCGAGCATCGTGCTCGCCGACGAGACGCTCCGCGCCGACCTTCCGGTGACCGTGACCAGCGGTTGGCGCATCGCCCACGGCCGGCTGCGCTACCTGCGCCGCCGCCGGACCAGCTCGGAGGACGGCGACGCCGCGATCACCCTGGAGTCGATCCACGAGTCGCTCTTCGTGCTCCCCACCGGCCGGGTGCTGCACGACATCCTGGACGCGCTCGACGGCGGACTGGTACGACGGATGGACGACCTGGTCACCGAGCTGACCAGCGACGGACGCCCGGCCGAGGAGATCGCCCAGTACCTGCACCACCTGCTCCGGGTCGGTCTGCTGGTGGTGCCGAACCTGCAACTGGACATCCACGCCGACGACCCGGTCCAGGGGTACGCGGCGGCGCTGCGGCGGATCGGCCGGGACTGGTCCGACCGGCTCGCCGAGCGGGTGGCGACGGCGAACCGTCTGGCCACCGCCTATCCGGTGGCGGACCTGCCCGGGCGTCGCCGGGCGCTCGACGGGATCCGTGACGAGCTGATCGCCGCCCACACCGACCTCGGCCGCCCCGATGTCCCGGCCCCCCGCACCCTGGTCTACGAGGATGCCACGCGGCACACCGGCGCCCCGGTGACCGCCGACCGCGAGCGCTGGGAGCGGGAGGTCCTACCCGGCCTGCGGGCGCTCGCCCGGATCATGCCGGTGTTCGACATCAACCTGCCCCGCCGGCTGGCCACCAAGGGCTTCTTCCGGGCCCGGTACGGCGCCGGCGGTCGCTGCGACGACCTGCTCACCTTCGCCCACGAGTTCCAGCAGGACTTCTTCGAGCACTACAGCGGCCGGATGATGCGCCGCCGGGCGTTCGACGCGGAGAACCGCTACGTGCGGCAGGAGAACTGGTTCCGGCAGGAGGAGATCACCGCGCTGGACGACGCCCGGCTGGAGGTGGCCCGGCGGATGAACGACGCGTACGACCGGCTGCCGGCCGGCGCCGAGGAGTTGGCCCTGGACGACGCGTTCATGACCGACGTCGCCGCCATGGTGCCGCAGACACTCGGCACGCTGGACCCCCGGTCCTTCTTCCTCCAGCTCGCCGACCAGGGTGGACGGCACCGGGTGGTGGTGAACCGGGTCTACTCCGGCATGACGCTGCTCTTCTCCCGCTTCGCGCACCTCTTCGCCGAGCAGGACCTCGCCGGCGCGCTCCGCGCCGAACTCGTCCGGCTCCAGCCGCCCGGCGCGGTGCTCGCCGAGCTCAAGGGCGGGTACGACGCGACCAACCTCAACCTGCACCCCGTGGTCACGCCGTACGAGCTGGTCTGCCCGGGGGAGATCAGCCACCGGCCGGCGGCCGAGCAGATCGACATGGACGACCTCAGCGTGGAGCACGACCCGGTCGCCGACCGGCTGCTGCTGCGTTCGCGGCGGCTCGACGCCGAGGTCATCCCGGTCTACCTCGGGTTCCTGCTGCCGATGGCGCTGCCGGAGGTGCAACAGGTGCTGCTCACCTTCGCCTACCTGGGCATGGCCCAACCCGACCTGTGGGCCGGTACGACCGTGCCGCTGCCCGGCCGGGGCATCGCCGGATACCCCCGCATCGTGCACGGCGACCTGGTGCTGCAACGGCGGATGTGGAAGCTGCACCCGGATCACCTGCCGCCGCGTACGGCCGGGCAGAGCGACGCGGAGTGGTTCCTCGGGTGGCAGCGGTGGCGGCGCGACAACGGCCTGCCGCGCCGCGTGTTCGCCACCCCGGAGGGCAGCCGGCTCGCCCCGGCGGTCGGGGACGACGCCGCCGGGCCGGCCGCGCAGGGTGGGGCCCGGCCGGACCACAAGCCGCTCTACGTGGACTTCGACAGCCACTTCTCCCTGCACCTGCTGGACGCGACGGCCCGTGCCGCCGGCAGCCGGCTGGTGCTGACCGAGATGCTGCCGGGCCGCGACGAGCAGGTGCTGCGCGACGGCACCGGCACGTACGTCACCGAACTGACCGTCGAACTCAACGGTGTCCGAGTTGGAGCAGACCATGACTGACCACCCCGCGCCGACCGCCCACGGCTGGCTCAGCGTGCACGTCTTCTACGCCAGCAACGCCAACCCCATGCTGGTCGAGGGGGTTCGTCCGCTGGTGGACGAGCTGCGCGCCGAGGGCCTGATCAGCCGGTACTTCTTCATCAAGTACTGGATGGAGGGCCCGCACGTACGGTTGCGGGTGCTGCCCGCCCCCGGCGTCGACCCGGCGGTGGTCCGCGCCCGGGTGGACGCGGCCATCGGCGCGTTCCTGCGCCGCCGGCCCGCGCTCTACGAGGTGGACAGCGCGGGGCTGGGTGACCTGTACAAGCAGATGTTCCTCGCCGAGTACGGCGCACAGCGGTGGGACGAGGAGTACGGCCCGGACGGCGTCATGCCGAT
This sequence comes from Micromonospora sp. NPDC005161, assembly GCF_053599855.1. Classification (NCBI taxonomy): domain Bacteria; kingdom Bacillati; phylum Actinomycetota; class Actinomycetes; order Micromonosporales; family Micromonosporaceae; genus Micromonospora; species Micromonospora sp. NPDC005161. Next base: position 153,835 of record NZ_JBSFYQ010000006.1, on the reverse strand, counting down.
GCGGGCGAACAACAGCTACCACCACATCCCGTACGAACGGGAGTACGGCCGGTACGGCGGTCCCGCCGGCGTCGAGCTGGCCGAGTGGCACTTCGAGCAGTCCAGTGACGTGGTGCTCGACCTGCTGGCCACCACGAACGTGCACGTCCGTCCGGTGCTGCTGGGGCTCTCCGCCCAGCTCGCCATGATGATGTGCGCCGTCTTCCTCGACGACGACCGGCGGATTGCCGGCTTCCTCGACGAGTACCGGCGGTTCTGGGAGGTCTCCTACTCGGAGCCGAGCGACGACTACCACGCGAGCTTCGACACCAGCTACCGGCGGATGGACGCCGCGCTGCGGGGTCGGCTCGCCGACATCCGCGTGGCGGCCCGGGAGCAGTCGACCGCGCGTGTGGGTGGGGTCGAGGGCCGCTGGCTGGCGCACTGTCGCGCGCTGCGCGAGCGGGTCGTGGCGTTGGCCCGAGACGGCGAGCTGGTCTTCCAGCGCGGCGGTGGTGAGCCCACCCCGCTCACGGATCTCGACGCCGCGCTGCCCATCCAGCTCAGCTCGTACGTGCACATGACCAACAACCGGCTCGGAGTGAGCATCCTGGACGAGATCTACCTGTCGTACCTGATGCGTGCCGCGCTGCTCGACGACGCACCGGCCGGCGCGCGATGACGACGGTCGACGCCACCTGGGCCCGCCCCCGTCTGCGCGCCACGGTCGTGCTCGGCCCCGGCCAGTGGCGGGGCGAGAAGCTCGTGCACCACGTCAAGGACGGCGAGACCGGCTGGTACTACCGGGTCGGGCCGCGGGAGCACTTCCTGCTCTCCCGGATGGACGGCACCCGCACGCTCGACGATCTCGCCGCCGAGTACGCCGCGACGTACCGTCGCCGGCTCGGGCCGGAGAACTGGCAGCAGCTCTTCGGCATGCTGCACCGCCGTCAGTTGCTCGCCGACGCCACCGACCCGGAGACGATCGCCCGCCTGACCGCCTCGGCTGCCGAGGGCGCCGCGAAGGCCCGGCGCGGGCCGTTGTCGGCCCGGTGGCCGCTCTTCGACCCGGACCGGCTCTTCACCCGGCTGCTTCCTCGGCTGGGCGCGCTGTTCAGCTGGGGGTTCGTGCTGCCCGCCCTGCTGGCCGTGCTCGCCGTGACCGGCTATGTCGCGGTGCACCTGCGGGACCTGATGGACGGGGTGGGTGGCGGACACCGCCCGCTCGCCGCGATCGTGGCGGCGGTGGTGATCACCTGGGTGATCGTCTTCCTGCATGAGTGCGCGCACGGGCTGACCTGCCGGCACTTCGGCGGGCGGGTCACCGAGATCGGGGTGATGTGGCGGTTCCCGCTGCTGGCGCCGTACTGCAAGGTCGACGACATCGTGCTCTTCACCCCCCGGCGGCGGGTGGCCACCGCGTTCGCCGGCGTGTTCGTCAGCATGCTGGCCCTGGTGCCGTTCGCCGCGATCCGGGCCTGGGTGGGGCCCGGCGCGCTGCGCGACCTGGCCGGCACCATGCTGCTCTTCGGTGCCGCGACCGCCGCGCTCAACCTGGTGCCGTTCCTGCGCCTGGATGGTTACCACATGCTCAGCCACGCCCTCAACCTGGCTGACCTGCGGGCCGACACCTACCGGTTCTGGGGTCGGTTGCTGCGCGGCGGCCCTGCCACGGTCGCCGGTTACCGCCGCCGGGAACGGTTGATCTACACCGGATACGGCCTGGCATCGGCGGCTTTCGCGGTGACCGTGCTGACGCTGCTGGTGCGGTTCTGGTATGTCTCGCTGTCCGGCTGGCTCGGGCCTGGCCGGGCGGTCGTCGTGCTGCTCGCCGAGGCCCTGTTGCTGCTGGTGTTCGCCGGTTACCTGGCCCGCCGTCGACGCGCCGCGGGCGGTGACGCTTCGACGGCGGGCGGGGGCGCTTCGGCGGCGGGCACGGCGACGACTCAGACCGGGTCGGCGCGGCCGAGCCGCCAGTAGCCCATGAAGGCCACGGCCCGTCGGTCGAGACCCCGCTCCGCGACCAGGTGCCGGCGCAGGGTCCGGATGACGCCGGCTTCCCCGGCCAGCCACGCGTACAGCGGAACCGGTGGCACCTCGTCCGGGACCTCCCACAGGATCTCGGTGTCGACGTCCACGTCCGCGACGGGCTGGGCGGCCCCCGTCGCGTCGCCGGCCAGCAGTTCCCCCGCTGCGGCGGCAACGGCCGGCACCAGCCTGCTGCCGTGCCCGTCCGCGCCTCGGACCAGCCAGCGGACCTCGACTCGCGGCGGGGCCGCCAGCGGCAGCACGTCGTCGATGTCGGGCACCTCCAGCACGACCGTGCCACGCGTATCGCGTGGAAGCCGTTCGCAGATGCCGCTGATGGCCGGTACGGCGGTCTCGTCGCCGGCCAGCAACAGGCTTCCCGCCGCTGACGGCTGGAACTCGATCCCGCCGTGGTCACCGTCGTAGCCGGCGTCCGGCCCGAGGATGGCGATCTCGTCGCCGGCGCGCACCCTCGCGGCCCAGCGGGTCGCCGGGCCGCTGTCGCCGTGCAGCACCAGGTCGACGTCGACCTCGGCCAGGTCCGGCCGGACCGCCCGTACGGTGTAGGTGCGTACGGGATTGCGCAGGTGCTCGGGCAGGGCTCGCCATTTCGCGTACCAGTCCGGTCCCTCCGGTAGACGCACCTCGCGCTGGCCGGGCAGCGGCAGCGCCAGCTTGATCCGCTGGTCGTAACCGTTGTCGGCGAAGCGGTCGAGGTCCGACCCGGTGAAGGTCACCCGGACGAACGACGGGCTCAGCCGGCGTACCGCGCGGACCTCGACGGTGAACAGGCGCCACGGGGTGATGGGCATGGTCTCGGTCATGGTGCCTCTCTGGGGCTCGGGCCGGCGTGTTATCGGGGGTGGTTCGCCACGGCGCGGGAGCGCCACAGCAGCCAGACGAAGTACGGGGTGCCGATCATGGCGGTGACCAGGCCGGCGGGGATCTGGGCCGGAGCGATGAACGTCCGGCCGAGGGTGTCGGCGATGCTGACCAGCGCCGCGCCGAGCAGGGCGGTCACCGGAAGCACCCGGGAGTGGCGGCCGCCGACGAGCGCCCGGGCGGCGTGCGGGGCGACCAGGCCGACGAAGCCGATGACCCCGACGGCGGAGACCGCGGTGGAGGTGAGCAGCGCCGCCGCGCCGAGCGCGACCAGCCGGGTGCGCTCCAGCCGGACGCCCAGCACCCGGGGGGTGTCGTCGTCCAGCGTCATCAGGTCGAGTTCGCGCCGGGCGGCGACCACCGCCGGCGTGAGCACCAGCAGGGCGATCAGCACCGGAAGCACCTGTGTGGACGTGCGGCCGTAGGTGGAACCGGACAGCCAGGTCAGCGCCTTCCCGGTGTTCCACGGGTCGAAGGCGACGATCAGGTACGTGATCACCGCGGTGCCGCCCTGCCAGGCGCCGAAGCCGATCAGCACGAGCCGGTCGGAGCTGAGCCCGCCGCCCCGCCAGGCGAGGCCGTAGACCAGGGCGAACGCCAGCATCGCGCCGAGCCCGGCGACGCCGGAGACAGCCCACACGCCGGCCAGCGGCACGAACGTGAGCAGCGCGACCGCGCCGAGTCCGGCGCCGGCGGTGATGCCGAGGATGCCGGGTTCGGCGAGCGGATTGCGACAGACCGCCTGCACGGTGGTGCCGGCGACCGCGAGCGCCGCGCCGGCCAGGACCGCCGCCGCGACGCGCGGCCACCGCTGGTCCAGCACGAAGGTGTACGCGGGCCCGGTGGTGCCGTTGACCCAGTTGACGAGGTCACCGAGGAGCACCCAGGTGTCGCCGGCGAGCATGCCGACCGTCACGGCGGCGACGGTGACCACGGCGGTGACGGCGACGACGGTGCGGTGGACGGCCGGGGACCGGACGGCCGCGTGCCCGCCGGGCGGGCGGCGGGTGGGGCCGGCGTCGCGGTGCCGGCGGGCCAACCAGATGAGGATCGCCGCGCCGAAGAGGGTGGTGACCACGCCGGTGGGAACCTCCACCCCGGCCTGCCCGCCCATGATGGCGCGCAGCAGCACGTCGGAGCCGAGCACGATGACCACCCCGGCGATGCCGGACAGCGGCAGCAGGACGCGGTGCCGGTGCACCCCGGGCACCACGGGTGCGAGCAGCCGGACGATCACCGGGGCGCACAGGCCGACGAAGCCGACCGGGCCGGTGAGGGTCACCGCCGCGGCGGACAGCAGCACCGCCAGCACGGTGACGGTGAGTCGCGTACGCCGGACGTCGAGGCCGAGCACGGTGGCGGTGTCGTCGCCGAGGGCGAGGATGTCCAGGCGGTGGCCGAGCAGCACCAGCACGATGAGCGCGCCGACGATCACCGGGGCGAGCTGGGTCAGCGCGACCAGGTCGCTCTGCACCAGAGAACCGTTGCCCCAGGCGAACATACCGATGGTGGCCTGCTCGAACAGGAGCAGCAGCAGGGTGGTCACCGAGCTGAGCGCCAGCGCGGTCGCCGAGCCGGCGAGGATGAGTCGGGTGGTGCCCGCCTGTCCACCGGCGGACATCGCCATCACCAGGCCGGCGGCGGCCAGTCCTCCACAGAAGGCCAGTGCGCCGGCCGGCAGTGCGGGCAGCGAGACGCCGAACGCGGCGACCGAGACGATCGCCAGGTGGGCGCCCGCGTTGACGGCGAGTGTGTCGGGGGAGGCGAGTGGGTTGCGGGCGATCGACTGCAGCGCGGCTCCGGCGACATCGAGCGCGACGCCGATGGCCAGCCCGGCGAGCAGTCGGGGCAGCCGGGAGGCGACCAGGACGCGGGCCGCCTCGTCGTCCGCGCCGGCGGCGAGCCGCAGCAGGTCCAGGGCGCCGACGGTGGAGGTGCCCTGGGTGAGGTGCACCGCGCCGACCACGAGCAGCAGTAGGGTCGCGGCGAGGAAGACGGCGACGACGCGGGGCACGGCCAGCCGCCCGCCCGGAGCTGGCCGGGTGGCCGGCTCCGGGCGCGGGGGTGCGATCAGCACGGTCACACCGTGTAGGTCTTGACGAGCTGGTCGATGTACTGCTTGCCGGACAGCGGACCGCCGAAGGTCCAGACGCCGTCGGGCATCTTGTGCAGGTTGCCCCGCTGCACGAAGGGCAGCGACTTCCAGATGGCGTTGCCGGCGAGACCGTCGGCGAACACGTCGTCGCCGTCGGAGGCGTTGTAGAAGAGGTGCAGGTTCGGGCCCTTGAGGACGGTCATGCCTTCGACGTCGGTCTGGCCGAGGCCCCACACCTCGTCGGTCTTGCCGGTCCAGGCGTTGGTGAGGCCGAGCTGGATGCCGATCTGGGAGACGAGCGCGCCCTGGCCGAACATCCGGATGCTGACGGTGCTGCCCTCCTTCCAGCCGTCGGCGATGGCGAACGGGCGGCCGGCGGCACCAGCGTCGGCGATTTTCTTCTTGCCGTCGGCGATGGCCGCGTCGAAGTCGGCGAGCAGCTTCTGCGCCTCGGTGGTCCTGCCGACCGCCTTGGCGATCATGGTGAGCTCCGTGCGCATCCGGCCGAGGTTGTCCTTGGCGTCGCTGCCCTTGGCGACCACGACGGGGACGTACTTCTCAAGCTGGCTGACCAGGGTGCCACCCCGGTCGTCCTCCATCACCACCAGGTCGGGCTGGAGGGCGACGATCGAGTCGACGCTCGGCTCGCCGCGCGTGCCGACGTCCTTGACACCCGGGTCGAGCTTGGCGGCGCTGACCCAGGTGCCGTAGCCCTTGGGGTCGGCGACGCCGACGGGCTGGACGCCCAGGCTGACCAGCATCTCGACCTCACCCCACTCCAGGCCGACGACCTTGGTCGCCGGGGCCTTGAGGGTGACGTCCTTGCCGCGGCTGTCCGTGACGGTGACCGGCCCGCCGGCCGCCGAGGCCGCGGCCTCGGGGGTGGCGGTGTTCTCGGTGGTGCCGCAGGCGCTAAGCGACAGTGCGGCCACCACGGCGATGAGGGCGGTGAAACGGGTACGGGTCATGACGATCTTTCTCTGGTACGGAGCGGGGCGGTCGTTCAGACCGGGGTGCGGGTCAGGTGCCGTCCCACGGGGCGGGTGGTGACCAGCCCGCTGAGCGGGTCGGTGCTCACCTCGATCCGGATCCCGTAGGTCTCGGTCAGGGCGTTCTCGGTGAACACCGCGGCCGGGGTGCCGGTGGCGCGGACCCGGCCGTTGTGCAGCAGGACCACCTCGTCGGCCACGGCGGCTGCCTGGTTGAGGTCGTGCAGCACGACGCCGACGGCGACGCCGTGGTCGTCGGCGAGGTCACGGACCAGGTCGAGGATCTCCACCTGGTAGCGCAGGTCGAGGAAGGTTGTGGGCTCGTCGAGGAGCAGGACCGGGGTGTCCTGGGCCAGACAGGTGGCCAGCCACACCCGCTGCAACTCGCCGCCGGAGAGTTCGTCGACCGGACGGTCCGCCATCGCGGTGACGCCGGTGACGTCCATGGCCCGGGCGATGGCGACGGGACCGTTCGGATCCTCTGCCCGCCAGCGTCCCCGGTAGGGGTGACGCCCGTACCCCACCACGTCCCGGACGGTGACCCCGCTGGGTACCGGCCGGCTCTGGGCGAGCAGGGTGACCCGACGGGCGAACTCCCTGGCCGGCAGGCTTGCCGCCGCGCCGCCGTCGGCGAGGTGAACCATGCCGGCCTCGATCGGGTGCAGCCGGGCCAGGGCGCGCAGCAGGGTGGACTTGCCGCTGCCGTTGGGCCCGACGAGCGCGGTCACCGCACCCCGGCGGAGGCCGATCGCCGCGCCGTGCACCACGGTCACGCCGTGGTAACCCAGGCGGAGGCCGACGCCCGACAGGCGGTGTTCCCCGGTGGCCGACGCCAACTCCTTCTGCATGAGGTTAGGCTAACCTAACCATCGGATGATCTGTCAAGACGAGTCCCGACCTGCGTTTCCCGCCGCCTCCCGCGCATCGACGTCGTTGAGCGCGGTCCGTGTCCGGTGGCGGACGGCAGCTCGGTGAATACCAACGAGAAAATGCGGGTCCGCTGCCACTGACTGCGGCGGGTCTGGTGGTTACGGTCGTGGATGCCGAGGTTTCCCGACCACCCGAGGAGCGACCGTATGCCCCCCTCGCCGTCCCGGCTCTTCTCGGAGATAGCGACAGCGGAACGCCCGGCCGAGACCAGGGTGATCATGCGGCGGGCGGTGGTGCTCGGTGGCAGCATCGCCGGGCTCATGGCGGCTCGGGTGTTGAGTGACCATGCCGACGAAGTGCTCGTCATCGAGCGTGATTCGTCCGATGTGGATGACGGGCCGCGCCCCGGTGTGCCGCAGGGCAGCCAGGTGCACGCGCTGCTGCCCTCCGGTCAGATCCAGTTGGAACGCTGGTTTCCCGGCATCGTCGACGAGGCGCTCGCGCTCGGCGCCCCACCGCCGCCGACCGACCAGGGCGCGGCGAAGATCTTCGTGAACGGCGTGCTGGGGCTGCCGCCGGCGCCATCCGGCACCGGCCCGATGCTGATCACCACACGTCCGTTCCTGGAGGCGCTGGTCCGGCGGCGGACCCTCGCGGTCGACAACATCCGGATGGTGTACGGCCGGGCGGACGGCTTGGTCTTCGCCGACCGGCGCGTCACCGGCGCACGGTACGTGCCGGACGGCGGGACCGAGCCGATTGTCGAACCGGCGGACCTCGTGGTCGACGCGATGGGCCGATCCAGCCGGCTCAGCGACTGGCTGGCCGACAACGGGTGGCCACGCCCGCCGATGCGGCGGATGCCGATCAAACTGAACTACGCGACGGCGCTCTACAAGCAGGACCCGACGGTCAGCGACACCTGGGTGGTGGTCTACCACACCATGGCCGGCAAGGGCCGTTCCGCCCGGATCGGTGGGATCAACTCGGTCGAGGGTGGCCGTTGGATCATGCTGGTCGCCGGCTACGACGAGGACCGGCCCAGCCGCGACGTCGCCGACTTCACCGCCCGCTGCCGCCAGCACTATCCGCACATGTTCGGCGACATCGCCGAACGTGGCGAGATGCTCGGCGGGGTGGTCACGTACCACCAGGCGGACAGCCGACGCCGGGACTTCCACAAGCTCGACCGGATGCCCGCCGGACTGGTCGCGGCCGGAGACGCGATCGCGTCCTTCAACCCGGTGTACGGCCAGGGCATGACCTCCGCGATGCTGCACGCGTCCTGCCTGTCGGCGTACCTGCGCTCCGGCCCGAAACTGCACGAGGAGGCGGCGCGGACGTACTTCGACCAGGTGCGGGTGATCGTCGACGCCGCCTGGCAGATCTCCACCTCGGCCGACATCGAGCTCCCACACGTCGACGGCCCGTACCCACCCGGGTACAAGGTCACCAAATGGTTCGGTGACCTGGTCTTCCGGACGTCGCTGGCCGATCCGGTGCTCAACGCCCGGCTGGGCCGGGTCACCACCATGCTCGATCACCCGGCGACGCTGAGCCGGCCCGGCACCCTGCTCCGGGCGCTCCGGCTCGGCCTGTTCCGCGGCCGGCCCGCCGCCACCTCGGCGCACACCCCCTAGCCCTGCCGCATGGCGGCCGATGACCACCAGCGGGTTGCCGGCGGCTCGATGGACGAGGTGGGGGATGCTGGGTCCGTGCAGATCACCATCCTCGGGCCACTCGCCGTCGACGGCCGGCCGGTCCGGGGGGAGCGGCTCGCCGCGGTGGTCCGCGCGCTCGTCGACGCGCGGGGGCGGGCGGTCTCCACCACCCTGCTCGTGGACGCCGTGTGGGACGGCACGCCGCCCGACGACGCGACCGGCGCCGTCCAGGCGCTCGTCTCCCGGGTACGCCGTCTCGGGCTGCCCGTGGTCGCGGTTCCGGGGGGATACCGCCTGCCCGCCGAGGAGATCTCCGTCGACGCGGTCGAGGCACGGACGCTCGTCGAGCGGGGGCGTGCCGTGCTCCGTACCGGTGACGCCCCGGGCGCCCGCCACTCGGCCGACCAGGCCCGCGCACTGTTCCCCGAGGTCCCCGAACTCGTCACCGCCGAGGAAGCGCGCCTGTTCGCGGACGTCGCCGCGCTGCGCGCACAGGCCGCCCTCGCCGGTGCGGGGCCGTTCGACGAGGCCGACCTGCGCCGGCTCGTCGCGCGTACGCCGCCGGACGAGCCGTCGGCGGCCCTGCTCGTCCGGGTGCTCGCCGCCCAGGGCCGGGACGCGGACGCGCTGGAGGTGGTCGAGCGACTCCGCGCCGAACTGGCGGACCGCTACGGCACCGACCCGTCGCCCGTGATCACACAGGTCCACCTGGCGCTGCTGCGCGGCGAACTCACCAGCCCGGCCGTCGTGGCGCCACCCCGGCCTCCGGCGCGGATCGCCCTGCCCGCCGCGTGGCGGCGGCCGGTGACCGCCCTCGTCGGCCGGGAGCGGGACGTCGAGACCGTCGGCGGAGCGCTGACGGAGGCGCCGCTGGTGACGATCGTGGCGACCGGCGGCGCGGGCAAGACCCGGCTCGCGGCCGAGGTGGCGCGGCGCGCGGCGGCGGCCGGGCAGACGGTACGGGTGATCGAACTCGCCGGCCTGCGCTCGCCCGACGCTGTGCTGCCCACGGTGCTCGCGGCACTCGGCGGAGCGGACACCTCGGCGACCGGCGGCAACCTGGGCCTCGAACGGCGGGTGCTCAGCCCCGAGGAACGGTTGCGCGCCGTGGCGCCGGACCTCGACGGGCTGATCGTGCTCGACAACTGCGAGCATGTTCTCGACGCGGCGGCCACCGTCGTCGCGGACCTGATCGCGGTGGTCCCGCCCGAGGTCGCCGTCCTCGCGACGAGCCGGGCCCCGCTCGGCCTCGCCGGCGAGCTGGTCCACCGCCTGACCGTGTTGTCCGACGACGACGCACTCGGGCTGGTGGAGGCCCGGGCGAGGGCCGGAGGCGCGGTGCCCACCTGGGACACCGAACGGGCGCTCGCGCTGTGCCACCGACTCGACAACCTGCCGCTGGCTCTCGAACTGGCCGCCGCGCGACTGCGGCACATGCCGATCGACGACGTGCTCGCCGGGCTGACCGACCGGTTCGCGCTGCTCGACGACGCGTTGCGGGGCCTGCCGGAACGGCACGCGAGCCTGTGGGCGATGGTCGACTGGAGCCGGGAACTGCTCGCGCCCGACGACCGCGAACTGCTCCAACGGCTCGCGTACATTCCCGCGGCGTTCACCGCGGACCTCGCCGCCGCGGTCGCGCGGGCCCCGGACGTACGACGGGGCCTGGCGACGCTCGTCGAACAGTCTCTGCTGACCCTGGTCGAGGGGGACGACCCGCCCCGCTACCGGATGCTCGAAACCGTCCGCGAGTACGGTGAGGCCCGGCTCGACGCGGCCGGTGACCGGGATCCGGCCATAGCCGGCCTGGTCGGTTGGGCCCGGGAGCAGGCGGTCGCGGTCGCGGACCGGTTCGTCGGGCCCGGCCAGATCGAGGCGCTCGCCCGCTGCGCCGCCGAGCAGGAGAACCTGATCGCGGGCCTGCGCTGGGCTCTCGGGTCCGGTGACGAGCCGGCCACGGTCGATATCGCCACCGCGCTGTTCCACCTCTGGTCGGTGCGCGGCCTGCACCTCGAGGTCGTCGGCTGGGCGCGGGGTCTGCTGCACGTCGAGGACCCGGACCGGAGGCGGGCATCGGCGATCCTGCGCGGACGGGCCGCCGGCCGGCCGCTGCCCGACGCCGACCGGCTGGCCTGGATGTGCCTGGTGATCGGCGTCAACGCCGGTATCGGCGGCGAGCTCCGGCTCGCCGTACTCGCCCGACGGGCCCTGCGAACGCTCCTCGCCGAGCGGCCCGCGGAGATGTCGCCCCGGCAGATCGTTCTCGCGTCGGCGTTGCCCGCGTTCGACGCCTCCGACACGGACCGGGGCATGAAGGGCGCCGCCGAGATGATCGCGCACCCGGACCCGTACGTGCAGGGCCTCGGCCACTTCGCCCGCGCCGCCATCCAGGAGAACGGCGGCATGGCCGAGCCGTCGGTGATCGACGCCGAGCAGGCGTACCGCCGCTTCGAGGTGGCCGGTGACCACTGGGGCATGGCCATGGCGGCGGGGGCCATCGGGCAGTTCCTGATTCCACGCGGGGGCGCCGACTCGGCCGAGTGGTTGGCGCGCAGCATCCGGCACATGGAACTGATCGGCGCGGCGCAGGACGCCCGGTCGACCCGGGTACGGCTGGACGCGCAGCTTGCCCTGACCGGCGACCCGGAAGCCGAGCGGCGGCTGGGCGAGGCGGCGACGCCGGGCGAGGCCGAGGACATGGACTCCGCGCTGGCACGCCTCGGGCTGGCCCACCTCGCGTGGCAACGCGAGCGGTACGACGAGGCGCTCGCCCACGCCGACGGGGTGACCCGGAGGCTGGCCGGCTGGGCCGGCGGGCCACCGCAGCCCCGCGTCATCCTCCGGGTCGCGGTGGCGGTCCTCCAGCTGCGGGTGGCCCAGGTGCGACCTGGCTCCGGGGAGGACGCCGACACCACCGCGACCACGTTGCTGAGGCTCGCCCGGGAGGAGGCGCTGTCGACGAGGGACCTGCCGGTGATCGGGTCGTGGGCGCTGGGTGGTGCCGAACTGGCGGCGTACCGGGGTGACATCGCGACCGTGCGGGAACTGTTCGCGCTCGGGGCGCGCGTCGGCGCCACCTTCGGGTTTCTCGCCCCGCCCGGTGACGCCGAACGGCTCACTGCCGCCCTCGGGGACGAGGAGCAGCGTGAGCCGTTGCTGGCCGTGTGGCGCGAGCGGCCGGCCGCCGCGGTCATCGCCCGGGTCCGTGAGCTGATGGACGACCTGCTCGCCTAGCTAGATCTTCTTGCGGTACGCGCGCAACGCCAGCGGCATGAACACCGCCACGAAGCCGGCACACCAGGCGAGCGTCCACCACACGTGTGAGCCGACCGGTGTGCCGAGGAACAGCCCGCGCACCGCGGCCACCAGGTGGGTCATCGGGTTGACGTCCACGAACGCCTGCATCCAGCCCGGCAGGGTGTCGGCGCTGACGAACACGTTCGACGCGAAACTCAGCGGCATGATCAACGCGAACATCAGGCCCTGCACGGCGCCCGGGGTACGCACCTTCATCGAGACGAACACCGGCAGCCAGCTCAGGCAGAGCGCGAACAGCACCGCGAGCAGGCAACCGGCGACCGCCCGGAGCGGGTCGGAGTCGATCCGGAAACCGAGCACGTAACCGATCGCGAGGGTCGAGATCGTGACGATCACGTACCGTACGACGTCGCCCAGGACCGCGCCGACCAACGGCGCCGAGCGGGGGATCGGCAGCGACCGGAACCGGTCGAAGATGCCCTTGGCGATGTCGGTGTTCAGGTTGACGCCGATCGCGATGGCGCCGGTGGCGATGGTCTGCGCCAGGATGCCGGGCAACAGGAACTGCAGGTAGTCATGGGTGGACCCGGCGACCGCGCCGCCGAAGATGTACACGAAGATGACCAGGAACAGCACCGGTTGCAGCGTGACGTCGATGAGTGCCTCGGGGGTACGCCAGGTCTTGATGAGGCTGCGTTTGGCGAGCGCCAGGGAGTGCCGGACGAGCCGGAACGGTCGCGGGTTCGGAACGGCCGTCGAGAGCGCCGGGCTCTTCGCGGGTGCTGCGCCGACCAGGGTGCTCATGCGGCGACCTCCTTCAGGCTGGTGGTGTCGTCCTCGGATGCGGTACGCCCGGTGAGGGTGAAGAACACCTCGTCGAGGCTCGGCAGGTGCAGGGAGAGTTCGGTGACCGCGATGCCGGCGGCGGCGAACCGCGCGACGCTCTCGATCAGGGCCTCGTCGTCGGTGACCGGCACCGCGAGCACGCCCTTGCGGATCTCGTCGGCCTGCGCGCCGGAGCCGACCTCGGACAGGATCGCCGCGACCCGCCGCAGGTGCGCGGGGTCGGACGGCCGGACCTCGAGGGTCTGGCCGCCGACCACCCGCTTGAGCCCCTCGGGTGTGTCGTACGCGATGACCCGGCCGTGGTCGATCACCGTGATCGCGTCCGCCAGCGCGTCGGCCTCCTCCAGGTACTGCGTGGTGAGCAGCACGGTCGAGCCGTTCGTGACCAACGACCGGACCACGTCCCACATGTCCTCGCGCTTGGCCGGGTCGAGCCCCGTGGTCGGCTCGTCCAGGAAGATCACATCCGGCGAGCCGACGAGGCTCGCGGCCAGGTCCAGGCGCCGCCGCATACCGCCGGAGTAGGTCTTGGCCTGCCGGTCTGCGGCGGCGGTCAGATCGAACCATTCGAGCAGTTCGGCGGCCCGCCGTCGGGAGCCGTTGCGCCCCAGCTCCAGCAGCGTGCCGAACAGCTCCAGGTTCTGCCGTCCGGTCAGGTCCTCGTCGACCGAGGCGTACTGGCCGGTGAGGCCGATCGTCTGCCGGACCCGCTCGGCGTCGCGTACGACGTCGAAGCCGCTGATCCGGGCGCTGCCGCCGTCCGGGGCCAGGAGCGTGGAGAGGATGCGTACGGCGGTGGTCTTGCCGGCGCCGTTGGGGCCGAGCACCCCGAGCACCGTCCCCCGGGGCACGGCGAGGTCCACGCCCTGAAGCGCTCTCGTCCGCCCGAAGGTCTTGACGAGGCCCTCGGCCTCGATCACCAGGTCAGTTGTCATGTCGTAGAGCCTGCGCGGGTCGCCTGACACCGCCCTGACACGCCGCCGACACGGGTGCCGACACGCCACCGACACCGAGGCCCGACGCGTCGCCGAGGCGGTGGCGGCCTCGCCGCCGCGCGCCGGCGGGCTGCCACTGAACGCACCACGGCGCGCGGTCGGCGCGCCGGGGTGTACGGAACGGCACGGCAGCGACGAGAATGCCGACCAACGTGAATGTCTCTCCGGCAACGACGTCTGGGGGACGCGACGGGGGGAGGACGCGGTGACAGCAGCACAACGCCTCGGCGCGGCGGGGGTGGTCCTGGGCCTGGTCATGGCCGGGTTGACGACACCCCCGGCCGGCGCGCACCAGCGCGATCGCGGCTACTCGGCCGAGATCCGCCGCGCGTCCTACGGCGTCCCGCACATCACCGCCACCAGCTACGCCAACCTCGGCTTCGGGGTGGGGTACGTGCAGGCGGAGGACAACCTCTGCGTGATCGCCGAGAAGGTGGTGACGGTCAACGGCGAGCGCTCCCGCTACTTCGGCGCGACCGGCCCGACCGACGCGAACGTGCGCAGCGACCTGTTCTTCCGCAAGGCCATCGACGACCGGACGGTGCAGCGGCTGCTCGACGGCCGCCGCGACGGCGTGCACTCGCCGTCCAACGACGTCCGCGACCAGATCCGCGGCTTCGTCGCCGGCTACAACTCCTACCTGCGCCGCACCGGTGCGGCGAAGCTCACCGACCCGGCGTGCCGGGCCAAGCCGTGGGTGCGCCCGCTCACCGAGCTGGACATCTGGCGTACCACCTGGGCCAGCATGGTCCGGGCCGGCTCCCGGGCGGTGCTCGACGGGATCGTCGCCGCCGCACCGCCCACCGCCACCGGCCCGGCCGCCGCCCAGGACGCGCCCGGCGCGGCCGCGGTGCTCGCCGCGAAAGACGGCGCGCCCGCCGGGGTGGGCAGCAACGCCTACGGGCTCGGCGAGGCGGCGACCGCCAACCGGGGCGGCATGGTGCTGGCCAACCCGCACTTTCCATGGGACGGCGCGGAACGCTTCTACCGGATGCACCTCAAGGTGCCGGGTCGGTACGACGTCGAGGGCGCCGCGCTGATCGGCGACCCGATCGTCGAGATCGGGCACAACCGCACCATGGCGTGGAGCCACACCGTCTCCACCGCCCGGCGGTTCGTGTGGCACCGCCTCGCGCTGGTTCCTGGCGACCCCACGTCGTACTACGTGGACGGCAAGCCGCGAAAGATGACCACCCGCACGGTCACCGTCCAGGTGCCCGGCCCGAGCGGTGGCACGGTACCGGTCAGCCGGACCTTCCACGACACCCACTTCGGGCCGGTCGTGGTGGTGCCCGGCACCTTCGACTGGACCGCCGGCACCGCGTACGCCATCACCGACATCAACGCCACCAACAACCGGGCCTTCGACGGCTGGTTGCAGATGGGCCGCGCCGAGACGGTCCGCGACCTGAAGCGGGTGCTCGACCGCTACCAGTTCCTGCCCTGGGTCAACGTGATCGCCGCCGACGCCCGCGGTGAGGCGCTCTACGCCGACCACTCGGTGGTGCCCCGGGTGACCGACGCCCTCGCCGCCGCCTGCATCCCGGCGCCGTTCCAGCCGCTCTACGCCAGCAGCGGCCAGGCCGTCCTGGACGGCTCCCGGTCGGCCTGCGCGCTCGGCGCCGACCCGGACGCCGCCGTGCCCGGCATCCTCGGCCCGGCGAACCTGCCGGTCCGCTTCCGCACCGACTACGTCACCAACTCCAACGACAGCTACTGGTTGGCCAACCCGCAGGCCCCGCTGGAGGGCTACGCGCGGATCATCGGCGACGAACGCACCCCGCGCAGCCTGCGGACCCGTCTCGGCCTCGACCAGGTGCAGCAGCGCCTCGCCGGCACCGACGGTCTGCCGGGGCGCGGGTTCACCGCCGACCGGCTGTGGCGGACGGTCTTCGGCAACCGGGTGTACGGCGGTGAGCTGGTCCGCGACGACCTGGTGGCGCTCTGCACCGCCCAGCCCACCGGCACCGCGTCGAACGGCGCGACCGTCGACCTGCGTGCCGCCTGCACCGCACTGGCCCGCTGGGACCTGCACGCCGACCTGAACAGCCGCGGCGCGCACCTGTTCACCGAGTTCGTCCTGGCCAACGGGCTGCGCTTCGCCGACACCTTCGCCGTCAGCGACCCGGTGCGCACGCCGCGCCGGCTCGACACCACCAACCCGGGCGTCCGCACCGCGCTCGCCGACGCCGTGCAGCGCCTCGCCGGCATCCCGCTCGACGCCCGTCTCGGCGACATCCAGACCGAGCCGCGCGGCGACCGGCGTATCCCGATCCATGGTGGACGCGCCGAGGCCGGCATCTTCAACATGATCATCAACAACCGGGTGCCGGGCGTCGGCTACCCGAAGGTGGTGCACGGCTCGTCGTTCGTGATGGCCGTCGAGTTGGGCCCGCACGGGCCGTCCGGGCGGCAGATCCTGACCTACTCCCAGTCGACCAACCCGAACTCCCCCTGGTACGGCGACCAGACCGCGCTCTACTCCGGCAAGGGCTGGGACACGATCAAGTACACCGAGGCGCAGATCAAGGCCGACCCGAACCTGCGCACGTACCGGGTGAGCGAGGGCCGCCACCACTGAGACGCGGCCCGGCCGGGCTCCCTGGCGGGGAGCCCGGCCGGTTCGGTCGGCGCCTCCGTAGAGCTGTCCGGCTCAGCGGGGGGCGTGCTGTGCGGAGGCGGGTGCGCGAAGACCACGGAGTCCCGGTTGGCGGCTCCGATCAACAGCAGGCAGCGTGCCCCGGCGGGTATGGTGACGTCCCCCAGGGTGACCTGTCGGCGGGTCACCCTGAGCCAGCCGTCGATGGCGGGTGCGAACCGGAGCGTCTCGGCCACGAACGCGGGGACGGACAGCGGGTCGGCGGCGATCGCCCGCCACCGCTGCGGGCTGGACAGCGCCTGGTCGAGGGCGTGGGAGAGCAGCCCGGCGGTGGTCTCGTGGCCGGCGACCAGGAGGTTGAAGGCGAGGCTCGCCACCTCGGTCACGGTCAACACGTCGTCGCGGTAGGTCAGGGCCCGGCTGATGAAGTCGTCGCCGAGGTGCCCACCGTCGGCCCGTTGGCGGACCAGTTCCTGGCAGTAGTGCCAGAACTCGAGCAGACCCTGCGCCAGGCGTACCTGTTCCTCCGGATCGGGCCGCCCCCAGATGAGGGCGATCTGGCCGTCCGCCCAACTCCGAATCCGCCTGATGTCGGCGTCGGGCACTCCGAGGATGTCCAGGACGACCAGCAGGGGAAGCGCGGTGGCGAATTCCGGGACGAGATCGACCTGCCGGCCCTGGCGGGCGACCAGCCGGGACACCAGCCGGGACACCAGTTGGTCGACCCGGCGACGGACGATCGGGCCGTACTGGGCCTCGACCCGGTCCGGGGTGTTCGCGAAGGTCGCGCGCAGGGCCCGACGGGTGCGGGGGTGTACGGGCGGATCCGCGGCGGCGGTGGTGGGCGGCGCGTCGATCTGCATGATGACGCTCATCGCCTCCGGGCAGACCTCGTAGACCGGAGCGAGTGTGAGGGCGTTGCCGAAGGTCCCGGCATCGGCGAGCGCGGGCCGGACGTGCTCGTGCCTGCTGATCAACCACAGGCCCAGATCCTCGGCGTAGTGCACCCCGGCGGGATCGTCGAGAATGCGTCGCCACACGCTGGCCGGATCGCTGAGATAGGTCCCGGTGAACGGATTCAACCGCATGTAACGCCTCCTGTTGCGCGCGGCGTGAAATCGGCAGCGCCCCCATTCAGCGAACCGCGTCAGTCGGGCCGATAATGGCGCGCATCTGCCTCTTACTCTTCACGGTGCGCTGACGAGCTGCACAAGTCAAGATTGGCAGTCGTCTATTTATTGGACGTCGTAATTGCGTGGTGCAACGGACGGGTCAATGCCGGCCGGATGCAAGTTGCGAGCCGGTCCTTGCCTGCGTCAGCGCAGTTGAGCGGCCCGGATCGGGGTGCCCGGGAGCCGGCGCCGAGCGCCGTGCCGGTCCTGGTTGGCCGCGACGTTGCGGCCAACCGAACGGAGACGGACCCGATCGGACCGACCACGACGGACGGTGGGGATAACCGGTCGCCGCATTTCCCTCATGACCGGGGAAACGACCACCACGACGGCAGGTGACGCCGCATCGGTTGCCCGCCGCGTGGTGGGAGCGAGGGGCCGCGACGCGCGGTTCCGGTGGGCGAGCGACAGCGCCGAAAGCGGACCAGACCCACGTTTCCACAACTGCGAAACGCGGTGTACGGGTACCGCCCTGCCGCCGGGGTCAGTCGACCGTCACCGGGTGCCGGACGATGCCGTCGAACACGTACCCCAGGGCATTGAGACGGGCCTGTTCCGACTGGCCGGCCCCGGTGACGTCCGTGGCCCGCGCGCGCACGGTCCACCGGCCCGGCCCCGGCGGGCGCCAGACGGCCGTCCACCGCTGCCAGGCCCCGCCCTCGTCGTGGCGTTCCAGGGTGGCTGGCTGCCAGTCGTCGCGATCACCCGTGCTGATCTCGACGGACCGGATCGGCCCGTTTCCGGACCAGGATCGTCCCCGCAGCAGCACGTCCACGCCTGCCGGCAGGCGTGCGTCCCAGGGCAGTTCGAAGGCGCTCTTGACTGTCTGGGTCGTCAGAGGGTCGCCGTCGGCGGGATGACCGGGGCCGAACATGCGGTAGAACTGGGTGTTCCACGGTGAGAAGAGGGCTGTGGCGGAGACCTCCACGGGGCCGACCCACTTGATCGAGGCGATACCGATCCAGCCCGGCACCACCAACCGCACCGGGAAGCCGTGGTCGGCCGGCAGTGTCGTCCCGTTCATCTCGTACGCCAGCAACACGTCGTCGAGGGCCTTGCCGACGGGAAGTGGTCGGCGCACCCGGCCGAGGTTCACCCCGCCGGTCACGTAGTCCGGATCCAGGCCCTCGGGCTGCACGTCGACCGCGGCGTCGGTCAGGCCGGCGTGGCGGAGCACGGTCGAGAGTCGTACGCCCCGCCAGCGCGCCACCCCGACCGCGCCGAGACCCCACGCGACCCCCGGCGTCTCGTGGGCCTGCTGGGAGGCGAAGTGGCGGCGGCCGTTGCCCGCGCACTCCAGCAGGGCCGTGGTCTCCTCGGCGGGCATGGTCCGCAGGTCGTCGTAGTCGAACTCGACCGCGTCGTCCCGCGTCGGGCTGCCCCGCAGGCCGGTGCCGAACAGACGCAACCGCCACGTGTCGACATCCACCCGCGGGGTGCTTGTGTGGTTGCGGACGAAGAACCGGTCAATCGGGACCACGTGGCCCTGCCCCGCCATGGCCTCCCACCGCATCTCGGCGTTGCTGTCGTGGTGGGTGAGCAGGCCCGGGGGGAGCGGCTTGACGATCGCCGCACCAGCGGTCGGCTCGGGCGCGACACCGGCGGGGCGAGGTTCGTCGGCGGCGGCGGCGAGCGCGCCCATCGCGGTGCCCAGCTCGATCAGCTGCCGGCGGTCCACGCCTTCGCCTCGGGCGTGCCCGGACAACCACTGCCGTGCGCGGCGGGCGTCGTGCGCGGCCTCGCCCGACGGGAGGGAGGCTGTCACGCATGGGCCCCTAATGGCTCGACGGCTGGTAATCCAATTCAAGCAGTAGGAGTACCCGCCGGGTCACCGGGGTCAGGCCGAGCCGACGAACTGGCTGACGTGGTAGGCGTTGCTGCGGCCGTCCGGCGTACGAGTCCATTTCGAGACCATCAGGTGCAGGTCGTTGGCGTCGCGGCTCGACCAGGGATGGATGAACCCACCGTAGAGGGCAGGCTCCTGCCAGCTCGTGACCTGGATCTTCTCCGCCGTCCACACCTGGTCCGGCCCCGGAGCGGTCCGGGTGACCAGACACCCCGTCTGGCAGTTCAGGTACGACATGACCCAGGTGCCGTCGCCCAGGCGGCGTACGGACGGCTCGCCGAAGCGGCCGGTGAGGATGGGTGTGCAGGGCCGTCCCCAGCCCCAGTTCGTGCCGTTCCAACCCCACCCCTCATACGATTCGGGGTAGAAGAGGCGGTCCCACCGGACGCGACGCAGCATCATCGGGCCGTTCTGGCGGCCTGCTCGTACGGAGATGACGTAGACGTGATCACCGGCGCGCTGCATGGTCCACATCTGGAACGGATCCTTGTTGTCCGAGCTGTTCCACCACTTCAGGGGCGTACGGATGAAGTCGTTGCCGTTGTCGGAGTAGGCCAGCCCCGCGTAGCGCGACTTCCAGTGGGGTCCCGCCGGGCCGGCCGAGTTCCAGTTCTCGATGCTCATGTACGAGATGAGCTGCCGGCCGGTCTCGGGGAAGCTGATGCCGTCGTTGGGGATGACGGTCACCTCCGGGAGACCGTCGATGCCGATGCCGTGGTGGCCGTTGTGCATCAGCTCGGGAGCCCGGCCGTTGCCCGCGACCCGCGCTGCGCTGTCGAAGACCACTCCGTCCGGCGCGCCCGGGTGGACGGCGGAGCGCAACATGACCGGTGACCGCCAGTCGTTCGGCAGGGGTGGGCCCTCCGGCCACGGCGTGTCGAAGGTGTCACCGAAGAGGTAGCCGATCGACCCGTTCTCCAGCACGTAGGGGATGCCGAGGTCGGTGCCGGCGACCCGCCACCGGCTGTTGGTGTCGAGGTCCGCGCCGGTCAACCGCTTCTTCCACACGGCGGCCTGGGCCGGCCCGGGCGCCGTCAGGACGGCCCCGGCGCCCCCGAGGGCGCTGGCGGCGCCAACCGCGGCGACGCGACCGATGAACGAGCGGCGACGCATACCCATGGCGGGTCCTCTGCTGGTGAGCGGCCGGACATCGATTACCGGCGAGTAAACCTGCAACCACCATCGATGTCAATACCTGCCCGCTGCCGCCCGCATGGTGAAGGAAATCTTCGGAACGCATTGACAGGAATCATCGCCCTGATGGCACACTCGGCAATCGATATCAGCGCCGGAGACCGGTACGCGAAGCCCCGAGCTGACCCCCCCGACCCTGCGAGGAGCACCGTGCGACGTACTCTCCTGGCCCTGCTGGTCGCCCTCGGCGTGGCCGCGGCGACGGTCACCGCGACGCCGGCCGACGCCGACCCGATCGGCATCCTGGCCTGCCCCTCCATCCCCGCCAACCGCGACCCCGCCGTGACCCTGGTGGTCTACCGGGTCGCGCGGGCCCACAACGCCAACGACAAGGTGACGCTGTCCGCCTTCGAGGCGGGCTGGGTCGAGTCGCACATGAACAACCTGCCGTGTGGCGACAAGTCGTCGCTCGGGGTGTTCCAGCAGCGCTGGGACTACGGCTGGGGCACTCCGGAGCAGATCATGGACCCGGTCTACGCCAGCACCCAGTACGTGACCAGGGCGATCGTCTGCGACCGCAACAACCCCGGCTACAGCGCGGGTCAGGTCGCCCAGTGCGTTCAACGGTCGGGCTTCCCCGACCGGTACGACCAGGTGGCGGCCACCGCCCGAACCCAGCTCAACGAGGCGGCCCGTACCCACGCCATCGCCGGTGGATCCACCACCGACGTCACCGGCGACGGCCGCGATGATGTCGTCACCTTCACCCAGAACACTCTCGCCGACGTCTACGTGGGCACGTCCACCGGCGGTTCCTTCACCGGCACCTCCGTGAAGTGGAACGACTTCTTCTCCATCGGTGGCGAGACCGCCTCGACCGGCGACGTCAACGGCGACGGCCGGGACGACATCGTCACCTTCGCCCACAGCAACACCGGCGACGTCTACGTCGCGCTGTCCAACGGCACCTCGTTCGGCGGTGGCCTGAAGTGGCACGACTGGTTCGCGCCGGGCGCGGAGATCGGCGCGGTCGGTGACGTCAACGGCGACGGCCGTGCCGACATCGTGGCGTTCACCCACGATCCCGCCGGCGACGTGTACGTCGCCCTCTCCACCGGCGCCTCGTTCGGACCCGGCCTGAAATGGCACGAGTACTTCAGCCCGTTCGGCGAGTTCCCGGCCCTCGGTGACGTCAACGGCGACGGCGCGGACGACATCATCACGTTCACCCAGGGCCCCGCCGCGGCCAGTGACGTCATCGTCGCCCTGTCGACCGGCGGCTCGTTCGGCGCCCCGCAGAAGTGGCACGACCTGTTCGCCGTCGGCGCCGAGCAGCCGCGTGTCGGGGACATCAACGGTGACGGTCGGGACGACATCGTGACGTTCACCTGCAACGCCGACGCCGACGTCTACGCGGCGGTCTCCACCGGAACCTCGTTCGCGGGCACCACGGTGAAGTGGAACGACTTCTTCTGCCTGGCCGGCGAGTTCCCCTACCTCGGCGACGCCAACGGCGACGGCAGGGACGACATCATCGTCTTCACCAGGGGCGCCACCAACGACGTCTTTGTCGGGCTCTCCACGGGCACCGGCTTCCTCGGCGGCACCAAGTGGCACGACTACTTCGGCCTCAACGGCGAGACGACGCTGTGACCGGCGAACTGGAGGCTCCCATGCGACTGACCAGACTCTCGCGGCGCGCCTGCGCCCTGCTCCTGACGGCGGCACTCGCCGGCCAGATGACGGCCGCGCCGGCGGCGGCCTCCCAACCCGTCGCCCCCGGTCCACTCGCCTCGGCGTTCGACCGCGCAGCCAGCGAGCACGACGTGCCACGGGACCTGCTGATCGCCGTCGCCTACGGTGAGTCGCGGCTGGAGGAGCACGGCGGACTGCCCAGCCAGGCCAACGGCTACGGCGTCATGCACCTCGTCAGCAACCCCACCCAGCACAGTCTCGAACGGGCGGCCACGCTCACCGGTGAGCCGGTCGACCGGTTGCGCTCGGTCACCTCCGCCAACGTCCGGGGCGGCGCCGCGGTGCTCCGCGACCTGGCCGACAGCGAAGGCCTGACGGCGGGTGCGCGCGGCCGGCTCTCCGCCTGGTATCCGGTCGTGGCGCGGTACAGCGCCGCCGTCAACGACGCGACGGCCCGGCTCTACGCCGACCACGTATACGACCTCCTGCGAACCGGCATCGTGACCGGCTCGGTACGGATCGCGCCGTACCCGGTCCGACCCGAGCTGGGCCGCTACGCGCGGGTCGCCCCCGCGGGCGCCACCGGCCCGAACGTCGCCGCCGCCGCGGCGGTACCGGAGTACGGACCGGCCCGCTGGGTCCCCGCCTACGGCGGCAACTACCAGGCGGGCCGGTCGTCGCGGATCACCACGGTGGTGGTGCACGTGACCCAGGGGTCGTACGCGGGCACGGTGAGCTGGTTCCAGAACCCGTCGGCGGGTGTGAGCGCGCACTATGTCGTGAAGTCCAGCAACGGTGAGATCACCCAGATGGTCCGCGAGGGCGACACGGCCTACCACGCGCGCTCGGCGAATCCGTATTCCGTCGGTATCGAGCACGAGGGGTTCGTGGACAACCCGGCCTGGTTCACCGACGCCATGTACCGGTCGTCGGCCGCGCTGACCCGCTACCTCTGCGACAGGTACGGGCTGCCGAAGAACCGCAACGCGATCAAGGGGCACAACGAGATGCCCGGCAACGACCACACCGATCCCGGGCCGAACTGGAACTGGAACTACTACATCTCCCTGGTCAACGCCGGTGGGTCGGGGGGCCGGTACCTGGCGGGATCACCGACCGACTTCACCGGTGACGGCCGGGACGACGTGGTCACCTTCACGCAGGGCAGCCTCAACGACGTCTACGTGGCCACCTCCACCGGGAGTTCCTTCGCCGGCACCTCCGTCAAGTGGAACGACTTCTTCGGTCTCACCGGTGAAACCCTGCTCCCCGGAGACGTGAACGGCGACGGCAAAGACGACGTCATCGCCTTCACCCACGGCACCCTCGCCGACGTGTACGTGGCCCTCTCCACCGGCACGAGCTTCGGCGGTGGACTGAAGTGGCACGACTGGTTCGCGCCGGGGGCCGAGGTCGCCGCCGTCGGCGACGTCAACGGGGACGGTCGCGACGACATCATCGCCTTCACCCACGACACCAACGCCGACGTGTACGTGGCGCTGTCCACCGGCACCGGCTTCGGGCCCGGCGTGAAGTGGCACGAGTACTTCTCGATCCCCGGGGAGTTCCCGGCGATCGGTGACGTCAACGGCGACGGCAGGGACGACATCATCACGTTCACCCAGGGGCCGGTCGCCGCGAGCGACGTCATCGTCGCGCTGTCGACCGGCGGCTCGTTCGGCGCGCCGCAGAAGTGGCACGACCTGTTCGCCGTCGGCGCGGAGCAGCCGCGTGTCGGGGACATCAACGGTGACGGTCGGGACGACATCGTGACGTTCACCTGCAACGCCGACGGCGACGTCTACGCGGCGGTCTCCACCGGCACGTCGTTCGCGGGCACCACGGTGAAGTGGAACGACTTCTTCTGCCTGGCCGGCGAGTTCCCCTACCTCGGCGACGCCAACGGCGACGGCAGGGACGACATCATCGTCTTCACCAGGGGCGCCACCAACGACGTCTTTGTCGGGCTCTCCACCGGCACCAGCTTCCTCGGCGCCACCAAGTGGCACGACTACTTCGGCCTCAACGGCGAAACGACCCTCTGAGCCCCGACAGGAGTCACGCCATGATCCGGCATTCGCGTACCCCCGCGCGTAGCGCCCTGGTCGCGCTTCTCACCCTGGCCGCGGCGGTCCTGGCCGCCGTGGTGGCGCCGCCCTCGCCCGCGTTCGCCGCACCGACCTTCAAGGCGCCGTTCCCCTGCGGGCAGCGGTGGACGTACGACCACCACAGCGCCGAGGTCCGACAGGCGCTGGACTTCGTCCGCGCCGACGGCGCCACCACCGGAGGCACCCCGCAGGTCGCCTCCGCCGCGGGGGTGGCGCGGCACTACTCGCAGCCCAGCGGAGCCGGCAACTATCTCGTCATCGACCACGGCGGCGGCTGGACCACCTACCACTTCCACCTCAGCGCCTACTCCGTGCCCAACGGCGCGTACGTCCAGCAGGGCCAGCAGATCGGCATCACGGGCAGCACGGGAAACTCCTCCGGGCCGCACGTCCACTACGAGCAGCTCTACAACGGTGTCGGGCAGACGATCGCCATCAACGGCGTCTCGCTCGCCCCCTACCCGTCGCAGTACAACCAGAAGTACCTGGTCAGTGACAACTGCGGCGGGTCGCCCGGCAGCCGGTACCTGGCCGGCTCGCCGACCGACTTCACCGGGGACGGCCGCGACGACATCGTCGCGTTCACCCGTGGGTCGCTGAACGACGTGTACGTGTCGCCGTCCACCGGGACCTCGTTCGCCGGGACGTCGGTGAAGTGGAACGACTTCTTCGGGCTGAGCGACGAGACGCTGCTGTCCGGGGACTTCAACGGCGACGGGCGCGACGACGTCGTGGCGTTCACCCACGGCTCGCTCGCCGACGTGTACGTGGCACTGTCGACCGGGTCGTCGTTCGCGGGCGCCACGAAGTGGCACGACTGGTTCGCGCCGAACACCGAGGTCGCCGCGGTGGGGGACGTCAACGGCGACGGCCGCGACGACATCATCGCCTTCACGCACGACGGCGCCGGGGACGTGTACGTCGCGCTGTCCGCCGGGTCGTCGTTCACCGGTACGGCGCTGAAGTGGCACGAGTACTTCTCGATCGCCGGCGAGTATCCGGCCCTCGGCGACGTCAACGGCGACGGCAGGGACGACATCATCACCTTCACCCAGGGGCCGGCCACGGCCTCGGACGTGATCGTCGCCCTGTCCACGGGATCCTCGTTCGGCGCCGCGCAGACGTGGCATGACCTGTTCGCCGTCGGGACGGAACAGCCGCGAGTCGGGGACATCAACGGTGACGGTCGCGACGACATCGTGACGTTCACCTGCAACGCCGACGCCGACGTCTACGCGGCCGTCTCCACCGGCACCTCCTTCGCCGGCACCACCGTCAAGTGGAACGACTTCTTCTGCCTGGCCGGCGAGTTCCCCTACCTCGGTGACTACGACGGCGACGGCAGGGACGACATCATCGCCTTCACCAGGGGCAGCCTCAACGACGTCTACGTCGGCCTCTCGGCCGGCACCGCCTTCCTCGGCGGCGTCAAGTGGCACGACTTCTTCGGCCTGCCCAACGAGACGACCCTCTGACCGCCGCGCGCGGGTGGCCGGCTGACCGGGGGGTCCGGCAAGGCCGGACCCCCCGGTCAGCGGAGGCCGCGACGACCCTGTCGCGGCCTCTGGCCGGTCAGGGCGCCCAGGGGGCGGCAATCGTCCAGGTGCTGTCGGCGGCCCACAGCGTTGGCGTGTTGTACGGGTCGCCGCCGGCGCCGTTGCTGAGCCATACCTCCGAGTTGTAGTGCCGCAGGTACCTGCCCCGGAAGTTGTACGACCCCAGCGACACGCCGGTGCCGGTCAAGCCCACCCGTGCGCACCAGGTGGCGTCGGCGCGGGTGAGCGCGGAGCCGTCGTTCGGCGAGTTGCGTACCCGCGAGTTCTGGTGCCGCAGGTACTGCCCGGGAGAGTTGACCGACTCGAACGAGTAGCCCCGGACGCGGTGTTCGGCTACAACGACCTGGTCGCCGTCGGCGCGCTGCGGGCGTTGACCGAGGCCGGCCACCGGGTGCCGGAGGACGTCGCATTCATCGGCATCGACGACATCGAGGAGGGACGCTTCAGCACACCGACCCTCACCACCATCGCGCCGGACAAGGAAGCGATCGGCCGTCTCGCGGTACGCCGCCTCGTCGCCCGGATCGAGGGTACCGAGGTCACGGCGCCGCTGACCGTGCAGACGCCGTTCCGGCTGATCCGCCGAGAGAGCACCGGCACGCCTCACCAACGTCCGTGAGCGTGCACCCGCGGGGAGAAAACTCGGGTGCTGTCGCCCTGTCGGTCCGCTATCGTCCGCCGGATGGATCTTGAAATCGTGACGGTCGCGCAGCGCCCCGAGCTCGCGCCGCTGCTGGACGACTTCGACGGCGCCTGGCCGGAGTTCATGGGCTGGGATCCGATGGCTTCGCTGTACTACGCGGTGGCCAACGAGCTGTACCCGGAGTTCGTCCTGCTCGCCATCGACCCCGCTGAGCCCGGCCGGGCGCTGGCACGGGCCTACAGCGTGCCGCTGTCCTGGACCGAGGAGGGACTGCCGCCGGGCGGATGGGACCGGGTCGTGCAGCGGGCGACGATCAACCGCCTCGCCGGCATGCCGACGAACACGGTGTCCGCGTTGGAGATCTGCATCCGCCCCGAGGCTCGCGGTCGGGGACTGTCCGCCCGGATGCTCGACGCGATGCGCGAGAACGCCCGCCGGCTCGGCTACCACACCCTGGTCGCGCCGGTACGCCCCAGCGGCAAGCACGCGGTTCCCGATGAGCCGATGGACCGGTACGCCTTCCGGGTCCGCGACGACGGCCTGCCGGTGGACCCGTGGTTGCGTACGCACGTCCGTGCTGGCGGGGTGATCGAGTCCGTGGCGCCCCGGTCGATGACCATCCCGGGCACGTTGCAGGAGTGGCGGCGGTGGACCGGCCTGCCGTTCGACCGCACCGGCCCGGTGCGCGTGCCGGGCGCGCTCGTCCCGGTCCGCTGCGACGTCGAGCATGACCACGGCGTCTACGTCGAACCGAACGTGTGGGTCCGCCACCGGCTCTGACCGGAGTTGTGGATGGATCGGAGCGGCCGGCCCCGCCGGGATCCATAGCGCCGGCGGTACGACCCAGAGAGGATGTCCTATTCGATCCATTGATCTCAATATGATGACCGCATCGTGAATCAGGTGCGCTCACGAGGCGTGCCGTCCTGATGCGGAGGAATGCATGGTCCGTTGGCGTACCCTCACCGGCCTCCTGGCCACCGTGTTGGCCGCGGTGACCGCGGGCAGCCTCACTGTCGCGGCCCCGGCGGCCGCGGCCGACGTCACTCCGACGCCCAACGTCGTCGGTGGCACCCGGGCCGCCCAGGGCGAGTTCCCCTTCATGGTCCGGCTCTCGATGGGGTGCGGCGGGGCCCTGTACAGCTCGCGGTTGGTGCTCACCGCGGCGCACTGCGTGGGCGCCACCGGCACCAACACCAGCATCACCGCGACGCTCGGCGTGGTCGACCTCCAGTCGTCCAGCCGGATCACCGTCCGGTCGAACTACGTCTACCGGGCTCCCGGCTACAACGGCAACGGCAGGGACTGGGCGCTGATCCGGCTGGCCACCCCCGTCACCGGGCTGAGCACGTTGAAGATCGCGAACACCACCGCGTACGACAGCGGCACCTTCACCGTCGCCGGCTGGGGCGCCGCCCGCGAGGGTGGCTCGCAACAGCGGTACCTGCTCAAGGCGACCGTCCCGTTCGTCAGCGACTCCACCTGCAACTCCTACTACGGCGGGGACATCATCCCCGCACAGGAGATCTGCGCCGGCTACGCCAGCGGTGGCGTGGACACCTGCCAGGGAGACTCGGGCGGCCCGATGTTCCGCCGCGACGCCAGCAACGCCTGGGTCCAGGTCGGGATCGTCAGCTGGGGCAACGGCTGCCTCCGGCCCAACTACCCGGGCGTCTACACCCAGGTGAGCTACTTCGCCTCGACGATCGCCTCGGCCGCCGCGAGTCTCGGCGGCTGACCGTACGCCGAGCGGGTGGCCCGGCCGGCGACGGCCGGGCCACCCGCGTGCGCCGTCACCGCCCTGGCTGCCGGCCGGGAAACGCGTGGCGATGGACGCTGCTCCGCGCGTTCGTGGGACACACGCCGGGGCAGCGGCGGTGCGCCGGTGGTGATCAGCGACCCTCGGGGACGGCCATCTCGCCGAGCAGCGACCAGTCCTGCTGCGGCACGGTGGCGTTCACGATGCGCGGCGTCTCGGCCAGGTGGGGCGGCAGGTCCTGCTGTGCCTTGCGGAAGTGGGCGGACTGCACGTGCGCCGCGCCGGCCTCGTCGTCGCGAAACGCCTCGACCAGCACGTACTCGGTCGGGTCGTCCAGGCTGCGGGACCAGTCGAACCATAGACAGCCCGGCTCGGCCCTGGTCGCCCCGGTGAACTCGGCGGCGATCTGCGGCCACCGGTCAGCGTGCTCGGGCAGAACCCGGAACTTGGCGGTAATGAAGATCATGGCGTCCAGGCTACCCAGACCACCGGGGATCGGCAGCCGCCATCCCGTGCGCCCGTGCCCGGTCCGTGCGGTGGTTCGCCTCGGGAATTAGTAAGGATTGTGAACAGTAGGTGTTACAGTCACTCCTGTCGATGTACTGCCGAGTCATCGGCACGTGGTATCCCAGGAAGGAGTGATCCCATGTCGAGACTGCGGGCCCTGGTCGCACTTGCGGCACTGGTCGTCGCCGGCGGACTGGTGGCAATCATCCCGGCGACCGCCGCATCCGCTGCGGCCTGCGCAGCGTCGTGGCAGGCCTCGGCCGTCTACACGGGAGGCGCCCAGGTCTCCCACAACGGCCGCAACTACCAGGCGAAGTGGTGGACGCAGAACGAGGCGCCGCCGGGCACCACCGGCGTATGGCAGGACCTCGGCGCCTGCGGGGGCGGCACCACACCGCCGCCCACGGGCAGCTGCAACCACCCGAACTGGGTCGCCGGCACCTGGTACGCCACCGGCAGCATCGTGCGGTACACCAACGGTCTGTACTACATCGCCGAGCACGACAATCCCGGCTACGACCCCGTCATCAGCACCTGGTACTGGGAGCCCTACACCTGCAGCGGGACGCCGCCCACCAACCCGCCCACCAACCCCGGCGGCTTCGTGGTCAGCGAGGCCCAGTTCAACCAGATGTTCCCAGGTCGCAACTCCTTCTACACGTACTCCGGGCTCGTCGCCGCCCTCAGCGCCTACTCGGCGTTCACCAGGACCGGCAGCGCGACCGTCCAGCGCCAGGAGGCGGCGGCCTTCCTGGCGAACGTGCACCACGAGACCGGCGGACTCGTCCATGTGGTGGAGCAGAACACCGCGAACTACCCGCACTACTGCGACCCCGGCCAGCCGTACGGCTGCCCGGCGGGGCAGGCCGCCTACTACGGGCGCGGGCCGATCCAGCTGAGCTGGAACTTCAACTACAACGCCGCCGGAAACGCCCTCGGACTGCCCCTGCTGACCAACCCGTGGCTGGTGCAGAACGATGCCGCGGTGGCCTGGAAGACCGCCATCTGGTACTGGATGACCCAGAACGGGCCGGGCAGCATGACCGCCCACAACGCGATGGTCAACGGCGCCGGTTTCGGCGAGACCATCCGCAGCATCAACGGCTCGATCGAGTGCAACGGCGGAAACCCCGGCCAGGTGCAGAGCCGGGTCACCAGGTACCAGCAGTTCGTGGGCATCCTGGGCGTGCCGGCCGGAGCCAACCTCTACTGCTGACACGCGGGCGGGCCTCGTCGCCGCGCGGCGACGAGGCCCGCCCGCGTGTCAGCAGTAGAGGTTGGCTCCGGCCGGCACGCCCAGGATGCCCACGAACTGCTGGTACCTGGTGACCCGGCTCTGCACCTGGCCGGGGTTTCCGCCGTTGCACTCGATCGAGCCGTTGATGCTGCGGATGGTCTCGCCGAAACCGGCGCCGTTGACCATCGCGTTGTGGGCGGTCATGCTGCCCGGCCCGTTCTGGGTCATCCAGTACCAGATGGCGGTCTTCCAGGCCACCGCGGCATCGTTCTGCACCAGCCACGGGTTGGTCAGCAGGGGCAGTCCGAGGGCGTTTCCGGCGGCGTTGTAGTTGAAGTTCCAGCTCAGCTGGATCGGCCCGCGCCCGTAGTAGGCGGCCTGCCCCGCCGGGCAGCCGTACGGCTGGCCGGGGTCGCAGTAGTGCGGGTAGTTCGCGGTGTTCTGCTCCACCACATGGACGAGTCCGCCGGTCTCGTGGTGCACGTTCGCCAGGAAGGCCGCCGCCTCCTGGCGCTGGACGGTCGCGCTGCCGGTCCTGGTGAACGCCGAGTAGGCGCTGAGGGCGGCGACGAGCCCGGAGTACGTGTAGAAGGAGTTGCGACCTGGGAACATCTGGTTGAACTGGGCCTCGCTGACCACGAAGCCGCCGGGGTTGGTGGGCGGGTTGGTGGGCGGCGTCCCGCTGCAGGTGTAGGGCTCCCAGTACCAGGTGCTGATGACGGGGTCGTAGCCGGGATTGTCGTGCTCGGCGATGTAGTACAGACCGTTGGTGTACCGCACGATGCTGCCGGTGGCGTACCAGGTGCCGGCGACCCAGTTCGGGTGGTTGCAGCTGCCCGTGGGCGGCGGTGTGGTGCCGCCCCCGCAGGCGCCGAGGTCCTGCCATACGCCGGTGGTGCCCGGCGGCGCCTCGTTCTGCGTCCACCACTTCGCCTGGTAGTTGCGGCCGTTGTGGGAGACCTGGGCGCCTCCCGTGTAGACGGCCGAGGCCTGCCACGACGCTGCGCAGGCCGCAGCGGATGCGGCGGTCGCCGGGATGATTGCCACCAGTCCGCCGGCGACGACCAGTGCCGCAAGTGCGACCAGGGCCCGCAGTCTCGACATGGGATCACTCCTTCCTGGGATACCACGTGCCGATGACTCGGCAGTACATCGACAGGAGTGACTGTAACACCTACTGTTCACAATCCTTACTAATTCCCGAGGCGAACCACCGCACGGACCGGGCACGGGCGCACGGGATGGCGGCTGCCGATCCCCGGTGGTCTGGGTAGCCTGGACGCCATGATCTTCATTACCGCCAAGTTCCGGGTTCTGCCCGAGCACGCTGACCGGTGGCCGCAGATCGCCGCCGAGTTCACCGGGGCGACCAGGGCCGAGCCGGGCTGTCTATGGTTCGACTGGTCCCGCAGCCTGGACGACCCGACCGAGTACGTGCTGGTCGAGGCGTTTCGCGACGACGAGGCCGGCGCGGCGCACGTGCAGTCCGCCCACTTCCGCAAGGCACAGCAGGACCTGCCGCCCCACCTGGCCGAGACGCCGCGCATCGTGAACGCCACCGTGCCGCAGCAGGACTGGTCGCTGCTCGGCGAGATGGCCGTCCCCGAGGGTCGCTGATCACCACCGGCGCACCGCCGCTGCCCCGGCGTGTGTCCCACGAACGCGCGGAGCAGCGTCCATCGCCACGCGTTTCCCGGCCGGCAGCCAGGGCGGTGACGGCGCACGCGGGTGGCCCGGCCGTCGCCGGCCGGGCCACCCGCTCGGCGTACGGTCAGCCGCCGAGACTCGCGGCGGCCGAGGCGATCGTCGAGGCGAAGTAGCTCACCTGGGTGTAGACGCCCGGGTAGTTGGGCCGGAGGCAGCCGTTGCCCCAGCTGACGATCCCGACCTGGACCCAGGCGTTGCTGGCGTCGCGGCGGAACATCGGGCCGCCCGAGTCTCCCTGGCAGGTGTCCACGCCACCGCTGGCGTAGCCGGCGCAGATCTCCTGTGCGGGGATGATGTCCCCGCCGTAGTAGGAGTTGCAGGTGGAGTCGCTGACGAACGGGACGGTCGCCTTGAGCAGGTACCGCTGTTGCGAGCCACCCTCGCGGGCGGCGCCCCAGCCGGCGACGGTGAAGGTGCCGCTGTCGTACGCGGTGGTGTTCGCGATCTTCAACGTGCTCAGCCCGGTGACGGGGGTGGCCAGCCGGATCAGCGCCCAGTCCCTGCCGTTGCCGTTGTAGCCGGGAGCCCGGTAGACGTAGTTCGACCGGACGGTGATCCGGCTGGACGACTGGAGGTCGACCACGCCGAGCGTCGCGGTGATGCTGGTGTTGGTGCCGGTGGCGCCCACGCAGTGCGCCGCGGTGAGCACCAACCGCGAGCTGTACAGGGCCCCGCCGCACCCCATCGAGAGCCGGACCATGAAGGGGAACTCGCCCTGGGCGGCCCGGGTGCCACCGACGACGTTGGGCGTCGGAGTGACGTCGGCCGCGGCCGCCGGGGCCGCGACAGTGAGGCTGCCCGCGGTCACCGCGGCCAACACGGTGGCCAGGAGGCCGGTGAGGGTACGCCAACGGACCATGCATTCCTCCGCATCAGGACGGCACGCCTCGTGAGCGCACCTGATTCACGATGCGGTCATCATATTGAGATCAATGGATCGAATAGGACATCCTCTCTGGGTCGTACCGCCGGCGCTATGGATCCCGGCGGGGCCGGCCGCTCCGATCCATCCACAACTCCGGTCAGAGCCGGTGGCGGACCCACACGTTCGGTTCGACGTAGACGCCGTGGTCATGCTCGACGTCGCAGCGGACCGGGACGAGCGCGCCCGGCACGCGCACCGGGCCGGTGCGGTCGAACGGCAGGCCGGTCCACCGCCGCCACTCCTGCAACGTGCCCGGGATGGTCATCGACCGGGGCGCCACGGACTCGATCACCCCGCCAGCACGGACGTGCGTACGCAACCACGGGTCCACCGGCAGGCCGTCGTCGCGGACCCGGAAGGCGTACCGGTCCATCGGCTCATCGGGAACCGCGTGCTTGCCGCTGGGGCGTACCGGCGCGACCAGGGTGTGGTAGCCGAGCCGGCGGGCGTTCTCGCGCATCGCGTCGAGCATCCGGGCGGACAGTCCCCGACCGCGAGCCTCGGGGCGGATGCAGATCTCCAACGCGGACACCGTGTTCGTCGGCATGCCGGCGAGGCGGTTGATCGTCGCCCGCTGCACGACCCGGTCCCATCCGCCCGGCGGCAGTCCCTCCTCGGTCCAGGACAGCGGCACGCTGTAGGCCCGTGCCAGCGCCCGGCCGGGCTCAGCGGGGTCGATGGCGAGCAGGACGAACTCCGGGTACAGCTCGTTGGCCACCGCGTAGTACAGCGAAGCCATCGGATCCCAGCCCATGAACTCCGGCCAGGCGCCGTCGAAGTCGTCCAGCAGCGGCGCGAGCTCGGGGCGCTGCGCGACCGTCACGATTTCAAGATCCATCCGGCGGACGATAGCGGACCGACAGGGCGACAGCACCCGAGTTTTCTCCCCGCGGGTGCACGCTCACGGACGTTGGTGAGGCGTGCCGGTGCTCTCTCGGCGGATCAGCCGGAACGGCGTCTGCACGGTCAGCGGCGCCGTGACCTCGGTACCCTCGATCCGGGCGACGAGGCGGCGTACCGCGAGACGGCCGATCGCTTCCTTGTCCGGCGCGATGGTGGTGAGGGTCGGTGTGCTGAAGCGTCCCTCCTCGATGTCGTCGATGCCGATGAATGCGACGTCCTCCGGCACCCGGTGGCCGGCCTCGGTCAACGCCCGCAGCGCGCCGACGGCGACCAGGTCGTTGTAGCCGAACACCGCGTCCGGGGCTACTCGTTCGAGTCGGTCAACTCTCCCGGGCAGTACCTGCGGCACCAGAACTCGCGGGTACGCAACTCGCCGAACGACGGCTCCGCGCTCACCCGCGCCGACGCCACCTGGTGCGCACGGGTGGGCTTGACCGGCACCGGCGTGTCGCTGGGGTCGTACAACTTCCGGGGCAGGTACCTGCGGCACTACAACTCGGAGGTATGGCTCAGCAACGGCGCCGGCGGCGACCCGTACAACACGCCAACGCTGTGGGCCGCCGACAGCACCTGGACGATTGCCGCCCCCTGGGCGCCCTGACCGGCCAGAGGCCGCGACAGGGTCGTCGCGGCCTCCGCTGACCGGGGGGTCCGGCCTTGCCGGACCCCCCGGTCAGCCGGCCACCCGCGCGCGGCGGTCAGAGGGTCGTCTCGTTGGGCAGGCCGAAGAAGTCGTGCCACTTGACGCCGCCGAGGAAGGCGGTGCCGGCCGAGAGGCCGACGTAGACGTCGTTGAGGCTGCCCCTGGTGAAGGCGATGATGTCGTCCCTGCCGTCGCCGTCGTAGTCACCGAGGTAGGGGAACTCGCCGGCCAGGCAGAAGAAGTCGTTCCACTTGACGGTGGTGCCGGCGAAGGAGGTGCCGGTGGAGACGGCCGCGTAGACGTCGGCGTCGGCGTTGCAGGTGAACGTCACGATGTCGTCGCGACCGTCACCGTTGATGTCCCCGACTCGCGGCTGTTCCGTCCCGACGGCGAACAGGTCATGCCACGTCTGCGCGGCGCCGAACGAGGATCCCGTGGACAGGGCGACGATCACGTCCGAGGCCGTGGCCGGCCCCTGGGTGAAGGTGATGATGTCGTCCCTGCCGTCGCCGTTGACGTCGCCGAGGGCCGGATACTCGCCGGCGATCGAGAAGTACTCGTGCCACTTCAGCGCCGTACCGGTGAACGACGACCCGGCGGACAGCGCGACGTACACGTCCCCGGCGCCGTCGTGCGTGAAGGCGATGATGTCGTCGCGGCCGTCGCCGTTGACGTCCCCCACCGCGGCGACCTCGGTGTTCGGCGCGAACCAGTCGTGCCACTTCGTGGCGCCCGCGAACGACGACCCGGTCGACAGTGCCACGTACACGTCGGCGAGCGAGCCGTGGGTGAACGCCACGACGTCGTCGCGCCCGTCGCCGTTGAAGTCCCCGGACAGCAGCGTCTCGTCGCTCAGCCCGAAGAAGTCGTTCCACTTCACCGACGTCCCGGCGAACGAGGTCCCGGTGGACGGCGACACGTACACGTCGTTCAGCGACCCACGGGTGAACGCGACGATGTCGTCGCGGCCGTCCCCGGTGAAGTCGGTCGGCGAGCCGGCCAGGTACCGGCTGCCGGGCGACCCGCCGCAGTTGTCACTGACCAGGTACTTCTGGTTGTACTGCGACGGGTAGGGGGCGAGCGAGACGCCGTTGATGGCGATCGTCTGCCCGACACCGTTGTAGAGCTGCTCGTAGTGGACGTGCGGCCCGGAGGAGTTTCCCGTGCTGCCCGTGATGCCGATCTGCTGGCCCTGCTGGACGTACGCGCCGTTGGGCACGGAGTAGGCGCTGAGGTGGAAGTGGTAGGTGGTCCAGCCGCCGCCGTGGTCGATGACGAGATAGTTGCCGGCTCCGCTGGGCTGCGAGTAGTGCCGCGCCACCCCCGCGGCGGAGGCGACCTGCGGGGTGCCTCCGGTGGTGGCGCCGTCGGCGCGGACGAAGTCCAGCGCCTGTCGGACCTCGGCGCTGTGGTGGTCGTACGTCCACCGCTGCCCGCAGGGGAACGGCGCCTTGAAGGTCGGTGCGGCGAACGCGGGCGAGGGCGGCGCCACCACGGCGGCCAGGACCGCCGCGGCCAGGGTGAGAAGCGCGACCAGGGCGCTACGCGCGGGGGTACGCGAATGCCGGATCATGGCGTGACTCCTGTCGGGGCTCAGAGGGTCGTTTCGCCGTTGAGGCCGAAGTAGTCGTGCCACTTGGTGGCGCCGAGGAAGCTGGTGCCGGTGGAGAGCCCGACAAAGACGTCGTTGGTGGCGCCCCTGGTGAAGACGATGATGTCGTCCCTGCCGTCGCCGTTGGCGTCGCCGAGGTAGGGGAACTCGCCGGCCAGGCAGAAGAAGTCGTTCCACTTCACCGTGGTGCCCGCGAACGACGTGCCGGTGGAGACCGCCGCGTAGACGTCGCCGTCGGCGTTGCAGGTGAACGTCACGATGTCGTCCCGACCGTCACCGTTGATGTCCCCGACACGCGGCTGCTCCGCGCCGACGGCGAACAGGTCGTGCCACTTCTGCGGCGCGCCGAACGAGCCGCCGGTCGACAGCGCGACGATGACGTCGCTCGCGGCGACCGGCCCCTGGGTGAACGTGATGATGTCGTCCCTGCCGTCGCCGTTGACGTCACCGATCGCCGGGAACTCCCCGGGGATCGAGAAGTACTCGTGCCACTTCACGCCGGGCCCGAAGCCGGTGCCGGTGGACAGCGCCACGTACACGTCGGCGTTGGTGTCGTGGGTGAAGGCGATGATGTCGTCGCGACCGTCCCCGTTGACGTCGCCGACGGCGGCGACCTCGGCCCCCGGCGCGAACCAGTCGTGCCACTTCAGTCCACCGCCGAAGCTCGTGCCGGTGGAGAGGGCCACGTACACGTCGGCGAGGGTGCCGTGGGTGAAGGCGATGACGTCGTCTTTGCCGTCGCCGTTCACGTCTCCGGGGAGCAGGGTTTCACCGGTGAGACCGAAGAAGTCGTTCCACTTGACGGAGGTGCCGGCGAAGGAACTCCCGGTGGAGGTGGCCACGTAGACGTCGTTGAGGCTGCCCTGCGTGAAGGTGACCACGTCGTCCCGGCCGTCACCGGTGAAGTCGGTCGGTGATCCCGCCAGGTACCGGCCCCCCGACCCACCGGCGTTGACCAGGGAGATGTAGTAGTTCCAGTTCCAGTTCGGCCCGGGATCGGTGTGGTCGTTGCCGGGCATCTCGTTGTGCCCCTTGATCGCGTTGCGGTTCTTCGGCAGCCCGTACCTGTCGCAGAGGTAGCGGGTCAGCGCGGCCGACGACCGGTACATGGCGTCGGTGAACCAGGCCGGGTTGTCCACGAACCCCTCGTGCTCGATACCGACGGAATACGGATTCGCCGAGCGCGCGTGGTAGGCCGTGTCGCCCTCGCGGACCATCTGGGTGATCTCACCGTTGCTGGACTTCACGACATAGTGCGCGCTCACACCCGCCGACGGGTTCTGGAACCAGCTCACCGTGCCCGCGTACGACCCCTGGGTCACGTGCACCACCACCGTGGTGATCCGCGACGACCGGCCCGCCTGGTAGTTGCCGCCGTAGGCGGGGACCCAGCGGGCCGGTCCGTACTCCGGTACCGCCGCGGCGGCGGCGACGTTCGGGCCGGTGGCGCCCGCGGGGGCGACCCGCGCGTAGCGGCCCAGCTCGGGTCGGACCGGGTACGGCGCGATCCGTACCGAGCCGGTCACGATGCCGGTTCGCAGGAGGTCGTATACGTGGTCGGCGTAGAGCCGGGCCGTCGCGTCGTTGACGGCGGCGCTGTACCGCGCCACGACCGGATACCAGGCGGAGAGCCGGCCGCGCGCACCCGCCGTCAGGCCTTCGCTGTCGGCCAGGTCGCGGAGCACCGCGGCGCCGCCCCGGACGTTGGCGGAGGTGACCGAGCGCAACCGGTCGACCGGCTCACCGGTGAGCGTGGCCGCCCGTTCGAGACTGTGCTGGGTGGGGTTGCTGACGAGGTGCATGACGCCGTAGCCGTTGGCCTGGCTGGGCAGTCCGCCGTGCTCCTCCAGCCGCGACTCACCGTAGGCGACGGCGATCAGCAGGTCCCGTGGCACGTCGTGCTCGCTGGCTGCGCGGTCGAACGCCGAGGCGAGTGGACCGGGGGCGACGGGTTGGGAGGCCGCCGCCGGCGCGGCCGTCATCTGGCCGGCGAGTGCCGCCGTCAGGAGCAGGGCGCAGGCGCGCCGCGAGAGTCTGGTCAGTCGCATGGGAGCCTCCAGTTCGCCGGTCACAGCGTCGTCTCGCCGTTGAGGCCGAAGTAGTCGTGCCACTTGGTGCCGCCGAGGAAGCCGGTGCCCGTGGAGAGCCCGACAAAGACGTCGTTGGTGGCGCCCCTGGTGAAGACGATGATGTCGTCCCTGCCGTCGCCGTTGGCGTCGCCGAGGTAGGGGAACTCGCCGGCCAGGCAGAAGAAGTCGTTCCACTTCACCGTGGTGCCCGCGAACGAGGTTCCGGTGGAGACCGCCGCGTAGACGTCGGCGTCGGCGTTGCAGGTGAACGTCACGATGTCGTCCCGACCGTCACCGTTGATGTCCCCGACACGCGGCTGCTCGGCGCCGACGGCGAACAGGTCGTGCCACTTCTGCGGGGCGCCGAACGAGCCGCCGGTCGACAGGGCGACGATGACGTCACTGGCCGCGGCGGGGCCCTGGGTGAACGTGATGATGTCGTCCGCGCCGTCGCCGTTGACGTCACCGAGGGCCGGGAACTCGCCGAACGGGCTGAAGTACTCGTGCCATTTCAGGCCGGGTCCGAACGAGGCGCCGGTGGAGAGGGCGACGTACACGTCGCCGGCGGGATCGTGGGTGAACGCCACGATGTCGGCACGGCCGTCGCCGTTGACGTCACCGACCGCGCCGATCTCCGCGCCCGGCGCGAACCAGTCGTGCCACTTCAGGCCACCGCCGAACGAGGTGCCGTTGGACAGCGCGACGTAGACGTCGCCGGTGTTGCTGTGGGCGAAGGTGACGATGTCGTCCCGGCCGTCGCCGTTGACGTCGCCGGTCGAGGCGGTCTCGCCACCGATGGAGAAGAAGTCGTTCCACTTCACGGAGGTGCCGGTGAAGGAACCGCCGGTGGACGTGCCCACGTAGACGTCGGCGAGAGTGTTCTGGGTGAAGGTGACGACATCATCGCGGCCGTCGCCGGTGACGTCGGTGGTGGATCCACCGGCGATGGCGTGGGTACGGGCCGCCTCGTTGAGCTGGGTTCGGGCGGTGGCCGCCACCTGGTCGTACCGGTCGGGGAAGCCCGACCGTTGAACGCACTGGGCGACCTGACCCGCGCTGTAGCCGGGGTTGTTGCGGTCGCAGACGATCGCCCTGGTCACGTACTGGGTGCTGGCGTAGACCGGGTCCATGATCTGCTCCGGAGTGCCCCAGCCGTAGTCCCAGCGCTGCTGGAACACCCCGAGCGACGACTTGTCGCCACACGGCAGGTTGTTCATGTGCGACTCGACCCAGCCCGCCTCGAAGGCGGACAGCGTCACCTTGTCGTTGGCGTTGTGGGCCCGCGCGACCCGGTAGACCACCAGGGTCACGGCGGGGTCGCGGTTGGCGGGGATGGAGGGGCAGGCCAGGATGCCGATCGGGTCGGCGTCGGCCGGCGTCGCGGTGACCGTCGCCGCGGCCACGCCGAGGGCGACCAGCAGGGCCAGGAGAGTACGTCGCACGGTGCTCCTCGCAGGGTCGGGGGGGTCAGCTCGGGGCTTCGCGTACCGGTCTCCGGCGCTGATATCGATTGCCGAGTGTGCCATCAGGGCGATGATTCCTGTCAATGCGTTCCGAAGATTTCCTTCACCATGCGGGCGGCAGCGGGCAGGTATTGACATCGATGGTGGTTGCAGGTTTACTCGCCGGTAATCGATGTCCGGCCGCTCACCAGCAGAGGACCCGCCATGGGTATGCGTCGCCGCTCGTTCATCGGTCGCGTCGCCGCGGTTGGCGCCGCCAGCGCCCTCGGGGGCGCCGGGGCCGTCCTGACGGCGCCCGGGCCGGCCCAGGCCGCCGTGTGGAAGAAGCGGTTGACCGGCGCGGACCTCGACACCAACAGCCGGTGGCGGGTCGCCGGCACCGACCTCGGCATCCCCTACGTGCTGGAGAACGGGTCGATCGGCTACCTCTTCGGTGACACCTTCGACACGCCGTGGCCGGAGGGCCCACCCCTGCCGAACGACTGGCGGTCACCGGTCATGTTGCGCTCCGCCGTCCACCCGGGCGCGCCGGACGGAGTGGTCTTCGACAGCGCAGCGCGGGTCGCGGGCAACGGCCGGGCTCCCGAGCTGATGCACAACGGCCACCACGGCATCGGCATCGACGGTCTCCCGGAGGTGACCGTCATCCCCAACGACGGCATCAGCTTCCCCGAGACCGGCCGGCAGCTCATCTCGTACATGAGCATCGAGAACTGGAACTCGGCCGGCCCGGCGGGACCCCACTGGAAGTCGCGCTACGCGGGGCTGGCCTACTCCGACAACGGCAACGACTTCATCCGTACGCCCCTGAAGTGGTGGAACAGCTCGGACAACAAGGATCCGTTCCAGATGTGGACCATGCAGCGCGCCGGTGATCACGTCTACGTCATCTCCGTACGAGCAGGCCGCCAGAACGGCCCGATGATGCTGCGTCGCGTCCGGTGGGACCGCCTCTTCTACCCCGAATCGTATGAGGGGTGGGGTTGGAACGGCACGAACTGGGGCTGGGGACGGCCCTGCACACCCATCCTCACCGGCCGCTTCGGCGAGCCGTCCGTACGCCGCCTGGGCGACGGCACCTGGGTCATGTCGTACCTGAACTGCCAGACGGGGTGTCTGGTCACCCGGACCGCTCCGGGGCCGGACCAGGTGTGGACGGCGGAGAAGATCCAGGTCACGAGCTGGCAGGAGCCTGCCCTCTACGGTGGGTTCATCCATCCCTGGTCGAGCCGCGACGCCAACGACCTGCACCTGATGGTCTCGAAATGGACTCGTACGCCGGACGGCCGCAGCAACGCCTACCACGTCAGCCAGTTCGTCGGCTCGGCCTGACCCCGGTGACCCGGCGGGTACTCCTACTGCTTGAATTGGATTACCAGCCGTCGAGCCATTAGGGGCCCATGCGTGACAGCCTCCCTCCCGTCGGGCGAGGCCGCGCACGACGCCCGCCGCGCACGGCAGTGGTTGTCCGGGCACGCCCGAGGCGAAGGCGTGGACCGCCGGCAGCTGATCGAGCTGGGCACCGCGATGGGCGCGCTCGCCGCCGCCGCCGACGAACCTCGCCCCGCCGGTGTCGCGCCCGAGCCGACCGCTGGTGCGGCGATCGTCAAGCCGCTCCCCCCGGGCCTGCTCACCCACCACGACAGCAACGCCGAGATGCGGTGGGAGGCCATGGCGGGGCAGGGCCACGTGGTCCCGATTGACCGGTTCTTCGTCCGCAACCACACAAGCACCCCGCGGGTGGATGTCGACACGTGGCGGTTGCGTCTGTTCGGCACCGGCCTGCGGGGCAGCCCGACGCGGGACGACGCGGTCGAGTTCGACTACGACGACCTGCGGACCATGCCCGCCGAGGAGACCACGGCCCTGCTGGAGTGCGCGGGCAACGGCCGCCGCCACTTCGCCTCCCAGCAGGCCCACGAGACGCCGGGGGTCGCGTGGGGTCTCGGCGCGGTCGGGGTGGCGCGCTGGCGGGGCGTACGACTCTCGACCGTGCTCCGCCACGCCGGCCTGACCGACGCCGCGGTCGACGTGCAGCCCGAGGGCCTGGATCCGGACTACGTGACCGGCGGGGTGAACCTCGGCCGGGTGCGCCGACCACTTCCCGTCGGCAAGGCCCTCGACGACGTGTTGCTGGCGTACGAGATGAACGGGACGACACTGCCGGCCGACCACGGCTTCCCGGTGCGGTTGGTGGTGCCGGGCTGGATCGGTATCGCCTCGATCAAGTGGGTCGGCCCCGTGGAGGTCTCCGCCACAGCCCTCTTCTCACCGTGGAACACCCAGTTCTACCGCATGTTCGGCCCCGGTCATCCCGCCGACGGCGACCCTCTGACGACCCAGACAGTCAAGAGCGCCTTCGAACTGCCCTGGGACGCACGCCTGCCGGCAGGCGTGGACGTGCTGCTGCGGGGACGATCCTGGTCCGGAAACGGGCCGATCCGGTCCGTCGAGATCAGCACGGGTGATCGCGACGACTGGCAGCCAGCCACCCTGGAACGCCACGACGAGGGCGGGGCCTGGCAGCGGTGGACGGCCGTCTGGCGCCCGCCGGGGCCGGGCCGGTGGACCGTGCGCGCGCGGGCCACGGACGTCACCGGGGCCGGCCAGTCGGAACAGGCCCGTCTCAATGCCCTGGGGTACGTGTTCGACGGCATCGTCCGGCACCCGGTGACGGTCGACTGACCCCGGCGGCAGGGCGGTACCCGTACACCGCGTTTCGCAGTTGTGGAAACGTGGGTCTGGTCCGCTTTCGGCGCTGTCGCTCGCCCACCGGAACCGCGCGTCGCGGCCCCTCGCTCCCACCACGCGGCGGGCAACCGATGCGGCGTCACCTGCCGTCGTGGTGGTCGTTTCCCCGGTCATGAGGGAAATGCGGCGACCGGTTATCCCCACCGTCCGTCGTGGTCGGTCCGATCGGGTCCGTCTCCGTTCGGTTGGCCGCAACGTCGCGGCCAACCAGGACCGGCACGGCGCTCGGCGCCGGCTCCCGGGCACCCCGATCCGGGCCGCTCAACTGCGCTGACGCAGGCAAGGACCGGCTCGCAACTTGCATCCGGCCGGCATTGACCCGTCCGTTGCACCACGCAATTACGACGTCCAATAAATAGACGACTGCCAATCTTGACTTGTGCAGCTCGTCAGCGCACCGTGAAGAGTAAGAGGCAGATGCGCGCCATTATCGGCCCGACTGACGCGGTTCGCTGAATGGGGGCGCTGCCGATTTCACGCCGCGCGCAACAGGAGGCGTTACATGCGGTTGAATCCGTTCACCGGGACCTATCTCAGCGATCCGGCCAGCGTGTGGCGACGCATTCTCGACGATCCCGCCGGGGTGCACTACGCCGAGGATCTGGGCCTGTGGTTGATCAGCAGGCACGAGCACGTCCGGCCCGCGCTCGCCGATGCCGGGACCTTCGGCAACGCCCTCACACTCGCTCCGGTCTACGAGGTCTGCCCGGAGGCGATGAGCGTCATCATGCAGATCGACGCGCCGCCCACCACCGCCGCCGCGGATCCGCCCGTACACCCCCGCACCCGTCGGGCCCTGCGCGCGACCTTCGCGAACACCCCGGACCGGGTCGAGGCCCAGTACGGCCCGATCGTCCGTCGCCGGGTCGACCAACTGGTGTCCCGGCTGGTGTCCCGGCTGGTCGCCCGCCAGGGCCGGCAGGTCGATCTCGTCCCGGAATTCGCCACCGCGCTTCCCCTGCTGGTCGTCCTGGACATCCTCGGAGTGCCCGACGCCGACATCAGGCGGATTCGGAGTTGGGCGGACGGCCAGATCGCCCTCATCTGGGGGCGGCCCGATCCGGAGGAACAGGTACGCCTGGCGCAGGGTCTGCTCGAGTTCTGGCACTACTGCCAGGAACTGGTCCGCCAACGGGCCGACGGTGGGCACCTCGGCGACGACTTCATCAGCCGGGCCCTGACCTACCGCGACGACGTGTTGACCGTGACCGAGGTGGCGAGCCTCGCCTTCAACCTCCTGGTCGCCGGCCACGAGACCACCGCCGGGCTGCTCTCCCACGCCCTCGACCAGGCGCTGTCCAGCCCGCAGCGGTGGCGGGCGATCGCCGCCGACCCGCTGTCCGTCCCCGCGTTCGTGGCCGAGACGCTCCGGTTCGCACCCGCCATCGACGGCTGGCTCAGGGTGACCCGCCGACAGGTCACCCTGGGGGACGTCACCATACCCGCCGGGGCACGCTGCCTGCTGTTGATCGGAGCCGCCAACCGGGACTCCGTGGTCTTCGCGCACCCGCCTCCGCACAGCACGCCCCCCGCTGAGCCGGACAGCTCTACGGAGGCGCCGACCGAACCGGCCGGGCTCCCCGCCAGGGAGCCCGGCCGGGCCGCGTCTCAGTGGTGGCGGCCCTCGCTCACCCGGTACGTGCGCAGGTTCGGGTCGGCCTTGATCTGCGCCTCGGTGTACTTGATCGTGTCCCAGCCCTTGCCGGAGTAGAGCGCGGTCTGGTCGCCGTACCAGGGGGAGTTCGGGTTGGTCGACTGGGAGTAGGTCAGGATCTGCCGCCCGGACGGCCCGTGCGGGCCCAACTCGACGGCCATCACGAACGACGAGCCGTGCACCACCTTCGGGTAGCCGACGCCCGGCACCCGGTTGTTGATGATCATGTTGAAGATGCCGGCCTCGGCGCGTCCACCATGGATCGGGATACGCCGGTCGCCGCGCGGCTCGGTCTGGATGTCGCCGAGACGGGCGTCGAGCGGGATGCCGGCGAGGCGCTGCACGGCGTCGGCGAGCGCGGTGCGGACGCCCGGGTTGGTGGTGTCGAGCCGGCGCGGCGTGCGCACCGGGTCGCTGACGGCGAAGGTGTCGGCGAAGCGCAGCCCGTTGGCCAGGACGAACTCGGTGAACAGGTGCGCGCCGCGGCTGTTCAGGTCGGCGTGCAGGTCCCAGCGGGCCAGTGCGGTGCAGGCGGCACGCAGGTCGACGGTCGCGCCGTTCGACGCGGTGCCGGTGGGCTGGGCGGTGCAGAGCGCCACCAGGTCGTCGCGGACCAGCTCACCGCCGTACACCCGGTTGCCGAAGACCGTCCGCCACAGCCGGTCGGCGGTGAACCCGCGCCCCGGCAGACCGTCGGTGCCGGCGAGGCGCTGCTGCACCTGGTCGAGGCCGAGACGGGTCCGCAGGCTGCGCGGGGTGCGTTCGTCGCCGATGATCCGCGCGTAGCCCTCCAGCGGGGCCTGCGGGTTGGCCAACCAGTAGCTGTCGTTGGAGTTGGTGACGTAGTCGGTGCGGAAGCGGACCGGCAGGTTCGCCGGGCCGAGGATGCCGGGCACGGCGGCGTCCGGGTCGGCGCCGAGCGCGCAGGCCGACCGGGAGCCGTCCAGGACGGCCTGGCCGCTGCTGGCGTAGAGCGGCTGGAACGGCGCCGGGATGCAGGCGGCGGCGAGGGCGTCGGTCACCCGGGGCACCACCGAGTGGTCGGCGTAGAGCGCCTCACCGCGGGCGTCGGCGGCGATCACGTTGACCCAGGGCAGGAACTGGTAGCGGTCGAGCACCCG
Source organism: Micromonospora sp. NPDC005161 (assembly GCF_053599855.1). Lineage (NCBI taxonomy): Bacteria > Bacillati > Actinomycetota > Actinomycetes > Micromonosporales > Micromonosporaceae > Micromonospora > Micromonospora sp. NPDC005161. The sequence goes on along the minus strand of NZ_JBSFYQ010000006.1, from coordinate 109,128 downwards.
CTTCAGGTCGCGGACCGTCTCGGCGCGGCCCATCTGCAACCAGCCGTCGAAGGCCCGGTTGTTGGTGGCGTTGATGTCGGTGATGGCGTACGCGGTGCCGGCGGTCCAGTCGAAGGTGCCGGGCACCACCACGACCGGCCCGAAGTGGGTGTCGTGGAAGGTCCGGCTGACCGGTACCGTGCCACCGCTCGGGCCGGGCACCTGGACGGTGACCGTGCGGGTGGTCATCTTTCGCGGCTTGCCGTCCACGTAGTACGACGTGGGGTCGCCAGGAACCAGCGCGAGGCGGTGCCACACGAACCGCCGGGCGGTGGAGACGGTGTGGCTCCACGCCATGGTGCGGTTGTGCCCGATCTCGACGATCGGGTCGCCGATCAGCGCGGCGCCCTCGACGTCGTACCGACCCGGCACCTTGAGGTGCATCCGGTAGAAGCGTTCCGCGCCGTCCCATGGAAAGTGCGGGTTGGCCAGCACCATGCCGCCCCGGTTGGCGGTCGCCGCCTCGCCGAGCCCGTAGGCGTTGCTGCCCACCCCGGCGGGCGCGCCGTCTTTCGCGGCGAGCACCGCGGCCGCGCCGGGCGCGTCCTGGGCGGCGGCCGGGCCGGTGGCGGTGGGCGGTGCGGCGGCGACGATCCCGTCGAGCACCGCCCGGGAGCCGGCCCGGACCATGCTGGCCCAGGTGGTACGCCAGATGTCCAGCTCGGTGAGCGGGCGCACCCACGGCTTGGCCCGGCACGCCGGGTCGGTGAGCTTCGCCGCACCGGTGCGGCGCAGGTAGGAGTTGTAGCCGGCGACGAAGCCGCGGATCTGGTCGCGGACGTCGTTGGACGGCGAGTGCACGCCGTCGCGGCGGCCGTCGAGCAGCCGCTGCACCGTCCGGTCGTCGATGGCCTTGCGGAAGAACAGGTCGCTGCGCACGTTCGCGTCGGTCGGGCCGGTCGCGCCGAAGTAGCGGGAGCGCTCGCCGTTGACCGTCACCACCTTCTCGGCGATCACGCAGAGGTTGTCCTCCGCCTGCACGTACCCCACCCCGAAGCCGAGGTTGGCGTAGCTGGTGGCGGTGATGTGCGGGACGCCGTAGGACGCGCGGCGGATCTCGGCCGAGTAGCCGCGATCGCGCTGGTGCGCGCCGGCCGGGGGTGTCGTCAACCCGGCCATGACCAGGCCCAGGACCACCCCCGCCGCGCCGAGGCGTTGTGCTGCTGTCACCGCGTCCTCCCCCCGTCGCGTCCCCCAGACGTCGTTGCCGGAGAGACATTCACGTTGGTCGGCATTCTCGTCGCTGCCGTGCCGTTCCGTACACCCCGGCGCGCCGACCGCGCGCCGTGGTGCGTTCAGTGGCAGCCCGCCGGCGCGCGGCGGCGAGGCCGCCACCGCCTCGGCGACGCGTCGGGCCTCGGTGTCGGTGGCGTGTCGGCACCCGTGTCGGCGGCGTGTCAGGGCGGTGTCAGGCGACCCGCGCAGGCTCTACGACATGACAACTGACCTGGTGATCGAGGCCGAGGGCCTCGTCAAGACCTTCGGGCGGACGAGAGCGCTTCAGGGCGTGGACCTCGCCGTGCCCCGGGGGACGGTGCTCGGGGTGCTCGGCCCCAACGGCGCCGGCAAGACCACCGCCGTACGCATCCTCTCCACGCTCCTGGCCCCGGACGGCGGCAGCGCCCGGATCAGCGGCTTCGACGTCGTACGCGACGCCGAGCGGGTCCGGCAGACGATCGGCCTCACCGGCCAGTACGCCTCGGTCGACGAGGACCTGACCGGACGGCAGAACCTGGAGCTGTTCGGCACGCTGCTGGAGCTGGGGCGCAACGGCTCCCGACGGCGGGCCGCCGAACTGCTCGAATGGTTCGATCTGACCGCCGCCGCAGACCGGCAGGCCAAGACCTACTCCGGCGGTATGCGGCGGCGCCTGGACCTGGCCGCGAGCCTCGTCGGCTCGCCGGATGTGATCTTCCTGGACGAGCCGACCACGGGGCTCGACCCGGCCAAGCGCGAGGACATGTGGGACGTGGTCCGGTCGTTGGTCACGAACGGCTCGACCGTGCTGCTCACCACGCAGTACCTGGAGGAGGCCGACGCGCTGGCGGACGCGATCACGGTGATCGACCACGGCCGGGTCATCGCGTACGACACACCCGAGGGGCTCAAGCGGGTGGTCGGCGGCCAGACCCTCGAGGTCCGGCCGTCCGACCCCGCGCACCTGCGGCGGGTCGCGGCGATCCTGTCCGAGGTCGGCTCCGGCGCGCAGGCCGACGAGATCCGCAAGGGCGTGCTCGCGGTGCCGGTCACCGACGACGAGGCCCTGATCGAGAGCGTCGCGCGGTTCGCCGCCGCCGGCATCGCGGTCACCGAACTCTCCCTGCACCTGCCGAGCCTCGACGAGGTGTTCTTCACCCTCACCGGGCGTACCGCATCCGAGGACGACACCACCAGCCTGAAGGAGGTCGCCGCATGAGCACCCTGGTCGGCGCAGCACCCGCGAAGAGCCCGGCGCTCTCGACGGCCGTTCCGAACCCGCGACCGTTCCGGCTCGTCCGGCACTCCCTGGCGCTCGCCAAACGCAGCCTCATCAAGACCTGGCGTACCCCCGAGGCACTCATCGACGTCACGCTGCAACCGGTGCTGTTCCTGGTCATCTTCGTGTACATCTTCGGCGGCGCGGTCGCCGGGTCCACCCATGACTACCTGCAGTTCCTGTTGCCCGGCATCCTGGCGCAGACCATCGCCACCGGCGCCATCGCGATCGGCGTCAACCTGAACACCGACATCGCCAAGGGCATCTTCGACCGGTTCCGGTCGCTGCCGATCCCCCGCTCGGCGCCGTTGGTCGGCGCGGTCCTGGGCGACGTCGTACGGTACGTGATCGTCACGATCTCGACCCTCGCGATCGGTTACGTGCTCGGTTTCCGGATCGACTCCGACCCGCTCCGGGCGGTCGCCGGTTGCCTGCTCGCGGTGCTGTTCGCGCTCTGCCTGAGCTGGCTGCCGGTGTTCGTCTCGATGAAGGTGCGTACCCCGGGCGCCGTGCAGGGCCTGATGTTCGCGTTGATCATGCCGCTGAGTTTCGCGTCGAACGTGTTCGTCAGCGCCGACACCCTGCCGGGCTGGATGCAGGCGTTCGTGGACGTCAACCCGATGACCCACCTGGTGGCCGCGGTGCGCGGGCTGTTCCTCGGCACACCGGTCGGCTCACACGTGTGGTGGACGCTCGCCTGGTGTGCCGGCTTCGTGGCGGTGTTCATGCCGCTGGCGTTGCGCGCGTACCGCAAGAAGATCTAGCTAGGCGAGCAGGTCGTCCATCAGCTCACGGACCCGGGCGATGACCGCGGCGGCCGGCCGCTCGCGCCACACGGCCAGCAACGGCTCACGCTGCTCCTCGTCCCCGAGGGCGGCAGTGAGCCGTTCGGCGTCACCGGGCGGGGCGAGAAACCCGAAGGTGGCGCCGACGCGCGCCCCGAGCGCGAACAGTTCCCGCACGGTCGCGATGTCACCCCGGTACGCCGCCAGTTCGGCACCACCCAGCGCCCACGACCCGATCACCGGCAGGTCCCTCGTCGACAGCGCCTCCTCCCGGGCGAGCCTCAGCAACGTGGTCGCGGTGGTGTCGGCGTCCTCCCCGGAGCCAGGTCGCACCTGGGCCACCCGCAGCTGGAGGACCGCCACCGCGACCCGGAGGATGACGCGGGGCTGCGGTGGCCCGCCGGCCCAGCCGGCCAGCCTCCGGGTCACCCCGTCGGCGTGGGCGAGCGCCTCGTCGTACCGCTCGCGTTGCCACGCGAGGTGGGCCAGCCCGAGGCGTGCCAGCGCGGAGTCCATGTCCTCGGCCTCGCCCGGCGTCGCCGCCTCGCCCAGCCGCCGCTCGGCTTCCGGGTCGCCGGTCAGGGCAAGCTGCGCGTCCAGCCGTACCCGGGTCGACCGGGCGTCCTGCGCCGCGCCGATCAGTTCCATGTGCCGGATGCTGCGCGCCAACCACTCGGCCGAGTCGGCGCCCCCGCGTGGAATCAGGAACTGCCCGATGGCCCCCGCCGCCATGGCCATGCCCCAGTGGTCACCGGCCACCTCGAAGCGGCGGTACGCCTGCTCGGCGTCGATCACCGACGGCTCGGCCATGCCGCCGTTCTCCTGGATGGCGGCGCGGGCGAAGTGGCCGAGGCCCTGCACGTACGGGTCCGGGTGCGCGATCATCTCGGCGGCGCCCTTCATGCCCCGGTCCGTGTCGGAGGCGTCGAACGCGGGCAACGCCGACGCGAGAACGATCTGCCGGGGCGACATCTCCGCGGGCCGCTCGGCGAGGAGCGTTCGCAGGGCCCGTCGGGCGAGTACGGCGAGCCGGAGCTCGCCGCCGATACCGGCGTTGACGCCGATCACCAGGCACATCCAGGCCAGCCGGTCGGCGTCGGGCAGCGGCCGGCCGGCGGCCCGTCCGCGCAGGATCGCCGATGCCCGCCTCCGGTCCGGGTCCTCGACGTGCAGCAGACCCCGCGCCCAGCCGACGACCTCGAGGTGCAGGCCGCGCACCGACCAGAGGTGGAACAGCGCGGTGGCGATATCGACCGTGGCCGGCTCGTCACCGGACCCGAGAGCCCAGCGCAGGCCCGCGATCAGGTTCTCCTGCTCGGCGGCGCAGCGGGCGAGCGCCTCGATCTGGCCGGGCCCGACGAACCGGTCCGCGACCGCGACCGCCTGCTCCCGGGCCCAACCGACCAGGCCGGCTATGGCCGGATCCCGGTCACCGGCCGCGTCGAGCCGGGCCTCACCGTACTCGCGGACGGTTTCGAGCATCCGGTAGCGGGGCGGGTCGTCCCCCTCGACCAGGGTCAGCAGAGACTGTTCGACGAGCGTCGCCAGGCCCCGTCGTACGTCCGGGGCCCGCGCGACCGCGGCGGCGAGGTCCGCGGTGAACGCCGCGGGAATGTACGCGAGCCGTTGGAGCAGTTCGCGGTCGTCGGGCGCGAGCAGTTCCCGGCTCCAGTCGACCATCGCCCACAGGCTCGCGTGCCGTTCCGGCAGGCCCCGCAACGCGTCGTCGAGCAGCGCGAACCGGTCGGTCAGCCCGGCGAGCACGTCGTCGATCGGCATGTGCCGCAGTCGCGCGGCGGCCAGTTCGAGAGCCAGCGGCAGGTTGTCGAGTCGGTGGCACAGCGCGAGCGCCCGTTCGGTGTCCCAGGTGGGCACCGCGCCTCCGGCCCTCGCCCGGGCCTCCACCAGCCCGAGTGCGTCGTCGTCGGACAACACGGTCAGGCGGTGGACCAGCTCGCCGGCGAGGCCGAGCGGGGCCCGGCTCGTCGCGAGGACGGCGACCTCGGGCGGGACCACCGCGATCAGGTCCGCGACGACGGTGGCCGCCGCGTCGAGAACATGCTCGCAGTTGTCGAGCACGATCAGCCCGTCGAGGTCCGGCGCCACGGCGCGCAACCGTTCCTCGGGGCTGAGCACCCGCCGTTCGAGGCCCAGGTTGCCGCCGGTCGCCGAGGTGTCCGCTCCGCCGAGTGCCGCGAGCACCGTGGGCAGCACAGCGTCGGGCGAGCGCAGGCCGGCGAGTTCGATCACCCGTACCGTCTGCCCGGCCGCCGCCGCGCGCCGCGCCACCTCGGCCGCGAGCCGGGTCTTGCCCGCGCCGCCGGTCGCCACGATCGTCACCAGCGGCGCCTCCGTCAGCGCTCCGCCGACGGTCTCGACGTCCCGCTCCCGGCCGACGAGGGCGGTCACCGGCCGCCGCCACGCGGCGGGCAGGGCGATCCGCGCCGGAGGCCGGGGTGGCGCCACGACGGCCGGGCTGGTGAGTTCGCCGCGCAGCAGCGCCAGGTGGACCTGTGTGATCACGGGCGACGGGTCGGTGCCGTAGCGGTCCGCCAGTTCGGCGCGGAGTCGCTCGACCACCTCCAGCGCGTCCGCGTCCCGGCCCTGGGCGGCGAGCACCCGGACGAGCAGGGCCGCCGACGGCTCGTCCGGCGGCGTACGCGCGACGAGCCGGCGCAGGTCGGCCTCGTCGAACGGCCCCGCACCGGCGAGGGCGGCCTGTGCGCGCAGCGCGGCGACGTCCGCGAACAGGCGCGCTTCCTCGGCGGTGACGAGTTCGGGGACCTCGGGGAACAGTGCGCGGGCCTGGTCGGCCGAGTGGCGGGCGCCCGGGGCGTCACCGGTACGGAGCACGGCACGCCCCCGCTCGACGAGCGTCCGTGCCTCGACCGCGTCGACGGAGATCTCCTCGGCGGGCAGGCGGTATCCCCCCGGAACCGCGACCACGGGCAGCCCGAGACGGCGTACCCGGGAGACGAGCGCCTGGACGGCGCCGGTCGCGTCGTCGGGCGGCGTGCCGTCCCACACGGCGTCCACGAGCAGGGTGGTGGAGACCGCCCGCCCCCGCGCGTCGACGAGCGCGCGGACCACCGCGGCGAGCCGCTCCCCCCGGACCGGCCGGCCGTCGACGGCGAGTGGCCCGAGGATGGTGATCTGCACGGACCCAGCATCCCCCACCTCGTCCATCGAGCCGCCGGCAACCCGCTGGTGGTCATCGGCCGCCATGCGGCAGGGCTAGGGGGTGTGCGCCGAGGTGGCGGCGGGCCGGCCGCGGAACAGGCCGAGCCGGAGCGCCCGGAGCAGGGTGCCGGGCCGGCTCAGCGTCGCCGGGTGATCGAGCATGGTGGTGACCCGGCCCAGCCGGGCGTTGAGCACCGGATCGGCCAGCGACGTCCGGAAGACCAGGTCACCGAACCATTTGGTGACCTTGTACCCGGGTGGGTACGGGCCGTCGACGTGTGGGAGCTCGATGTCGGCCGAGGTGGAGATCTGCCAGGCGGCGTCGACGATCACCCGCACCTGGTCGAAGTACGTCCGCGCCGCCTCCTCGTGCAGTTTCGGGCCGGAGCGCAGGTACGCCGACAGGCAGGACGCGTGCAGCATCGCGGAGGTCATGCCCTGGCCGTACACCGGGTTGAAGGACGCGATCGCGTCTCCGGCCGCGACCAGTCCGGCGGGCATCCGGTCGAGCTTGTGGAAGTCCCGGCGTCGGCTGTCCGCCTGGTGGTACGTGACCACCCCGCCGAGCATCTCGCCACGTTCGGCGATGTCGCCGAACATGTGCGGATAGTGCTGGCGGCAGCGGGCGGTGAAGTCGGCGACGTCGCGGCTGGGCCGGTCCTCGTCGTAGCCGGCGACCAGCATGATCCAACGGCCACCCTCGACCGAGTTGATCCCACCGATCCGGGCGGAACGGCCCTTGCCGGCCATGGTGTGGTAGACCACCACCCAGGTGTCGCTGACCGTCGGGTCCTGCTTGTAGAGCGCCGTCGCGTAGTTCAGTTTGATCGGCATCCGCCGCATCGGCGGGCGTGGCCACCCGTTGTCGGCCAGCCAGTCGCTGAGCCGGCTGGATCGGCCCATCGCGTCGACCACGAGGTCCGCCGGTTCGACAATCGGCTCGGTCCCGCCGTCCGGCACGTACCGTGCGCCGGTGACGCGCCGGTCGGCGAAGACCAAGCCGTCCGCCCGGCCGTACACCATCCGGATGTTGTCGACCGCGAGGGTCCGCCGCCGGACCAGCGCCTCCAGGAACGGACGTGTGGTGATCAGCATCGGGCCGGTGCCGGATGGCGCCGGCGGCAGCCCCAGCACGCCGTTCACGAAGATCTTCGCCGCGCCCTGGTCGGTCGGCGGCGGTGGGGCGCCGAGCGCGAGCGCCTCGTCGACGATGCCGGGAAACCAGCGTTCCAACTGGATCTGACCGGAGGGCAGCAGCGCGTGCACCTGGCTGCCCTGCGGCACACCGGGGCGCGGCCCGTCATCCACATCGGACGAATCACGCTCGATGACGAGCACTTCGTCGGCATGGTCACTCAACACCCGAGCCGCCATGAGCCCGGCGATGCTGCCACCGAGCACCACCGCCCGCCGCATGATCACCCTGGTCTCGGCCGGGCGTTCCGCTGTCGCTATCTCCGAGAAGAGCCGGGACGGCGAGGGGGGCATACGGTCGCTCCTCGGGTGGTCGGGAAACCTCGGCATCCACGACCGTAACCACCAGACCCGCCGCAGTCAGTGGCAGCGGACCCGCATTTTCTCGTTGGTATTCACCGAGCTGCCGTCCGCCACCGGACACGGACCGCGCTCAACGACGTCGATGCGCGGGAGGCGGCGGGAAACGCAGGTCGGGACTCGTCTTGACAGATCATCCGATGGTTAGGTTAGCCTAACCTCATGCAGAAGGAGTTGGCGTCGGCCACCGGGGAACACCGCCTGTCGGGCGTCGGCCTCCGCCTGGGTTACCACGGCGTGACCGTGGTGCACGGCGCGGCGATCGGCCTCCGCCGGGGTGCGGTGACCGCGCTCGTCGGGCCCAACGGCAGCGGCAAGTCCACCCTGCTGCGCGCCCTGGCCCGGCTGCACCCGATCGAGGCCGGCATGGTTCACCTCGCCGACGGCGGCGCGGCGGCAAGCCTGCCGGCCAGGGAGTTCGCCCGTCGGGTCACCCTGCTCGCCCAGAGCCGGCCGGTACCCAGCGGGGTCACCGTCCGGGACGTGGTGGGGTACGGGCGTCACCCCTACCGGGGACGCTGGCGGGCAGAGGATCCGAACGGTCCCGTCGCCATCGCCCGGGCCATGGACGTCACCGGCGTCACCGCGATGGCGGACCGTCCGGTCGACGAACTCTCCGGCGGCGAGTTGCAGCGGGTGTGGCTGGCCACCTGTCTGGCCCAGGACACCCCGGTCCTGCTCCTCGACGAGCCCACAACCTTCCTCGACCTGCGCTACCAGGTGGAGATCCTCGACCTGGTCCGTGACCTCGCCGACGACCACGGCGTCGCCGTCGGCGTCGTGCTGCACGACCTCAACCAGGCAGCCGCCGTGGCCGACGAGGTGGTCCTGCTGCACAACGGCCGGGTCCGCGCCACCGGCACCCCGGCCGCGGTGTTCACCGAGAACGCCCTGACCGAGACCTACGGGATCCGGATCGAGGTGAGCACCGACCCGCTCAGCGGGCTGGTCACCACCCGCCCCGTGGGACGGCACCTGACCCGCACCCCGGTCTGAACGACCGCCCCGCTCCGTACCAGAGAAAGATCGTCATGACCCGTACCCGTTTCACCGCCCTCATCGCCGTGGTGGCCGCACTGTCGCTTAGCGCCTGCGGCACCACCGAGAACACCGCCACCCCCGAGGCCGCGGCCTCGGCGGCCGGCGGGCCGGTCACCGTCACGGACAGCCGCGGCAAGGACGTCACCCTCAAGGCCCCGGCGACCAAGGTCGTCGGCCTGGAGTGGGGTGAGGTCGAGATGCTGGTCAGCCTGGGCGTCCAGCCCGTCGGCGTCGCCGACCCCAAGGGCTACGGCACCTGGGTCAGCGCCGCCAAGCTCGACCCGGGTGTCAAGGACGTCGGCACGCGCGGCGAGCCGAGCGTCGACTCGATCGTCGCCCTCCAGCCCGACCTGGTGGTGATGGAGGACGACCGGGGTGGCACCCTGGTCAGCCAGCTTGAGAAGTACGTCCCCGTCGTGGTCGCCAAGGGCAGCGACGCCAAGGACAACCTCGGCCGGATGCGCACGGAGCTCACCATGATCGCCAAGGCGGTCGGCAGGACCACCGAGGCGCAGAAGCTGCTCGCCGACTTCGACGCGGCCATCGCCGACGGCAAGAAGAAAATCGCCGACGCTGGTGCCGCCGGCCGCCCGTTCGCCATCGCCGACGGCTGGAAGGAGGGCAGCACCGTCAGCATCCGGATGTTCGGCCAGGGCGCGCTCGTCTCCCAGATCGGCATCCAGCTCGGCCTCACCAACGCCTGGACCGGCAAGACCGACGAGGTGTGGGGCCTCGGCCAGACCGACGTCGAAGGCATGACCGTCCTCAAGGGCCCGAACCTGCACCTCTTCTACAACGCCTCCGACGGCGACGACGTGTTCGCCGACGGTCTCGCCGGCAACGCCATCTGGAAGTCGCTGCCCTTCGTGCAGCGGGGCAACCTGCACAAGATGCCCGACGGCGTCTGGACCTTCGGCGGTCCGCTGTCCGGCAAGCAGTACATCGACCAGCTCGTCAAGACCTACACGGTGTGACCGTGCTGATCGCACCCCCGCGCCCGGAGCCGGCCACCCGGCCAGCTCCGGGCGGGCGGCTGGCCGTGCCCCGCGTCGTCGCCGTCTTCCTCGCCGCGACCCTACTGCTGCTCGTGGTCGGCGCGGTGCACCTCACCCAGGGCACCTCCACCGTCGGCGCCCTGGACCTGCTGCGGCTCGCCGCCGGCGCGGACGACGAGGCGGCCCGCGTCCTGGTCGCCTCCCGGCTGCCCCGACTGCTCGCCGGGCTGGCCATCGGCGTCGCGCTCGATGTCGCCGGAGCCGCGCTGCAGTCGATCGCCCGCAACCCACTCGCCTCCCCCGACACACTCGCCGTCAACGCGGGCGCCCACCTGGCGATCGTCTCGGTCGCCGCGTTCGGCGTCTCGCTGCCCGCACTGCCGGCCGGCGCACTGGCCTTCTGTGGAGGACTGGCCGCCGCCGGCCTGGTGATGGCGATGTCCGCCGGTGGACAGGCGGGCACCACCCGACTCATCCTCGCCGGCTCGGCGACCGCGCTGGCGCTCAGCTCGGTGACCACCCTGCTGCTGCTCCTGTTCGAGCAGGCCACCATCGGTATGTTCGCCTGGGGCAACGGTTCTCTGGTGCAGAGCGACCTGGTCGCGCTGACCCAGCTCGCCCCGGTGATCGTCGGCGCGCTCATCGTGCTGGTGCTGCTCGGCCACCGCCTGGACATCCTCGCCCTCGGCGACGACACCGCCACCGTGCTCGGCCTCGACGTCCGGCGTACGCGACTCACCGTCACCGTGCTGGCGGTGCTGCTGTCCGCCGCGGCGGTGACCCTCACCGGCCCGGTCGGCTTCGTCGGCCTGTGCGCCCCGGTGATCGTCCGGCTGCTCGCACCCGTGGTGCCCGGGGTGCACCGGCACCGCGTCCTGCTGCCGCTGTCCGGCATCGCCGGGGTGGTCATCGTGCTCGGCTCCGACGTGCTGCTGCGCGCCATCATGGGCGGGCAGGCCGGGGTGGAGGTTCCCACCGGCGTGGTCACCACCCTCTTCGGCGCGGCGATCCTCATCTGGTTGGCCCGCCGGCACCGCGACGCCGGCCCCACCCGCCGCCCGCCCGGCGGGCACGCGGCCGTCCGGTCCCCGGCCGTCCACCGCACCGTCGTCGCCGTCACCGCCGTGGTCACCGTCGCCGCCGTGACGGTCGGCATGCTCGCCGGCGACACCTGGGTGCTCCTCGGTGACCTCGTCAACTGGGTCAACGGCACCACCGGGCCCGCGTACACCTTCGTGCTGGACCAGCGGTGGCCGCGCGTCGCGGCGGCGGTCCTGGCCGGCGCGGCGCTCGCGGTCGCCGGCACCACCGTGCAGGCGGTCTGTCGCAATCCGCTCGCCGAACCCGGCATCCTCGGCATCACCGCCGGCGCCGGACTCGGCGCGGTCGCGCTGCTCACGTTCGTGCCGCTGGCCGGCGTGTGGGCTGTCTCCGGCGTCGCCGGGCTCGGCGCGATGCTGGCGTTCGCCCTGGTCTACGGCCTCGCCTGGCGGGGCGGCGGGCTCAGCTCCGACCGGCTCGTGCTGATCGGCTTCGGCGCCTGGCAGGGCGGCACCGCGGTGATCACGTACCTGATCGTCGCCTTCGACCCGTGGAACACCGGGAAGGCGCTGACCTGGCTGTCCGGTTCCACCTACGGCCGCACGTCCACACAGGTGCTTCCGGTGCTGATCGCCCTGCTGGTGCTCACGCCGGCGGTGGTCGCCGCCCGGCGCGAACTCGACCTGATGACGCTGGACGACGACACCCCCCGGGTGCTGGGCGTCCGGCTGGAGCGCACCCGGCTGGTCGCGCTCGGCGCGGCGGCGCTGCTCACCTCCACCGCGGTCTCCGCCGTCGGGGTCATCGGCTTCGTCGGCCTGGTCGCCCCGCACGCCGCCCGGGCGCTCGTCGGCGGCCGCCACTCCCGGGTGCTTCCGGTGACCGCCCTGCTCGGCGCGGCGCTGGTCAGCATCGCCGACACCCTCGGCCGGACGTTCATCGCTCCGGCCCAGATCCCCGCCGGCCTGGTCACCGCCATGATCGGCACCCCGTACTTCGTCTGGCTGCTGTGGCGCTCCCGCGCCGTGGCGAACCACCCCCGATAACACGCCGGCCCGAGCCCCAGAGAGGCACCATGACCGAGACCATGCCCATCACCCCGTGGCGCCTGTTCACCGTCGAGGTCCGCGCGGTACGCCGGCTGAGCCCGTCGTTCGTCCGGGTGACCTTCACCGGGTCGGACCTCGACCGCTTCGCCGACAACGGTTACGACCAGCGGATCAAGCTGGCGCTGCCGCTGCCCGGCCAGCGCGAGGTGCGTCTACCGGAGGGACCGGACTGGTACGCGAAATGGCGAGCCCTGCCCGAGCACCTGCGCAATCCCGTACGCACCTACACCGTACGGGCGGTCCGGCCGGACCTGGCCGAGGTCGACGTCGACCTGGTGCTGCACGGCGACAGCGGCCCGGCGACCCGCTGGGCCGCGAGGGTGCGCGCCGGCGACGAGATCGCCATCCTCGGGCCGGACGCCGGCTACGACGGTGACCACGGCGGGATCGAGTTCCAGCCGTCAGCGGCGGGAAGCCTGTTGCTGGCCGGCGACGAGACCGCCGTACCGGCCATCAGCGGCATCTGCGAACGGCTTCCACGCGATACGCGTGGCACGGTCGTGCTGGAGGTGCCCGACATCGACGACGTGCTGCCGCTGGCGGCCCCGCCGCGAGTCGAGGTCCGCTGGCTGGTCCGAGGCGCGGACGGGCACGGCAGCAGGCTGGTGCCGGCCGTTGCCGCCGCAGCGGGGGAACTGCTGGCCGGCGACGCGACGGGGGCCGCCCAGCCCGTCGCGGACGTGGACGTCGACACCGAGATCCTGTGGGAGGTCCCGGACGAGGTGCCACCGGTTCCGCTGTACGCGTGGCTGGCCGGGGAAGCCGGCGTCATCCGGACCCTGCGCCGGCACCTGGTCGCGGAGCGGGGTCTCGACCGACGGGCCGTGGCCTTCATGGGCTACTGGCGGCTCGGCCGCGCCGACCCGGTCTGAGTCGTCGCCGTGCCCGCCGCCGAAGCGCCCCCGCCCGCCGTCGAAGCGTCACCGCCCGCGGCGCGTCGACGGCGGGCCAGGTAACCGGCGAACACCAGCAGCAACAGGGCCTCGGCGAGCAGCACGACGACCGCCCGGCCAGGCCCGAGCCAGCCGGACAGCGAGACATACCAGAACCGCACCAGCAGCGTCAGCACGGTCACCGCGAAAGCCGCCGATGCCAGGCCGTATCCGGTGTAGATCAACCGTTCCCGGCGGCGGTAACCGGCGACCGTGGCAGGGCCGCCGCGCAGCAACCGACCCCAGAACCGGTAGGTGTCGGCCCGCAGGTCAGCCAGGTTGAGGGCGTGGCTGAGCATGTGGTAACCATCCAGGCGCAGGAACGGCACCAGGTTGAGCGCGGCGGTCGCGGCACCGAAGAGCAGCATGGTGCCGGCCAGGTCGCGCAGCGCGCCGGGCCCCACCCAGGCCCGGATCGCGGCGAACGGCACCAGGGCCAGCATGCTGACGAACACGCCGGCGAACGCGGTGGCCACCCGCCGCCGGGGGGTGAAGAGCACGATGTCGTCGACCTTGCAGTACGGCGCCAGCAGCGGGAACCGCCACATCACCCCGATCTCGGTGACCCGCCCGCCGAAGTGCCGGCAGGTCAGCCCGTGCGCGCACTCATGCAGGAAGACGATCACCCAGGTGATCACCACCGCCGCCACGATCGCGGCGAGCGGGCGGTGTCCGCCACCCACCCCGTCCATCAGGTCCCGCAGGTGCACCGCGACATAGCCGGTCACGGCGAGCACGGCCAGCAGGGCGGGCAGCACGAACCCCCAGCTGAACAGCGCGCCCAGCCGAGGAAGCAGCCGGGTGAAGAGCCGGTCCGGGTCGAAGAGCGGCCACCGGGCCGACAACGGCCCGCGCCGGGCCTTCGCGGCGCCCTCGGCAGCCGAGGCGGTCAGGCGGGCGATCGTCTCCGGGTCGGTGGCGTCGGCGAGCAACTGACGGCGGTGCAGCATGCCGAAGAGCTGCTGCCAGTTCTCCGGCCCGAGCCGGCGACGGTACGTCGCGGCGTACTCGGCGGCGAGATCGTCGAGCGTGCGGGTGCCGTCCATCCGGGAGAGCAGGAAGTGCTCCCGCGGCCCGACCCGGTAGTACCAGCCGGTCTCGCCGTCCTTGACGTGGTGCACGAGCTTCTCGCCCCGCCACTGGCCGGGGCCGAGCACGACCGTGGCGCGCAGACGGGGGCGGGCCCAGGTGGCGTCGACCGTCGTCATCGCGCGCCGGCCGGTGCGTCGTCGAGCAGCGCGGCACGCATCAGGTACGACAGGTAGATCTCGTCCAGGATGCTCACTCCGAGCCGGTTGTTGGTCATGTGCACGTACGAGCTGAGCTGGATGGGCAGCGCGGCGTCGAGATCCGTGAGCGGGGTGGGCTCACCACCGCCGCGCTGGAAGACCAGCTCGCCGTCTCGGGCCAACGCCACGACCCGCTCGCGCAGCGCGCGACAGTGCGCCAGCCAGCGGCCCTCGACCCCACCCACACGCGCGGTCGACTGCTCCCGGGCCGCCACGCGGATGTCGGCGAGCCGACCCCGCAGCGCGGCGTCCATCCGCCGGTAGCTGGTGTCGAAGCTCGCGTGGTAGTCGTCGCTCGGCTCCGAGTAGGAGACCTCCCAGAACCGCCGGTACTCGTCGAGGAAGCCGGCAATCCGCCGGTCGTCGTCGAGGAAGACGGCGCACATCATCATGGCGAGCTGGGCGGAGAGCCCCAGCAGCACCGGACGGACGTGCACGTTCGTGGTGGCCAGCAGGTCGAGCACCACGTCACTGGACTGCTCGAAGTGCCACTCGGCCAGCTCGACGCCGGCGGGACCGCCGTACCGGCCGTACTCCCGTTCGTACGGGATGTGGTGGTAGCTGTTGTTCGCCCGCATCGGCATGACGCCGTCCGGGCCGTACTCCTCGTCCCACCGCTGTGCGCCGTACTCGGCGAGGAACATCTGCTTGTACAGGTCACCCAGCCCCGCGCTGTCCACCTCGTAGAGCGCGGGCCGGCGGCGCAGGAACGCGCCGATGGCCGCGTCCACCCGGGCGCGGACCACCGCCGGGTCGACGCCGGGGGCGGGCAGCACCCGCAACCGTACGTGCGGGCCCTCCATCCAGTACTTGATGAAGAAGTACCGGCTGATCAGGCCCTCGGCGCGCAGCTCGTCCACCAGCGGACGAACCCCCTCGACCAGCATGGGGTTGGCGTTGCTGGCGTAGAAGACGTGCACGCTGAGCCAGCCGTGGGCGGTCGGCGCGGGGTGGTCAGTCATGGTCTGCTCCAACTCGGACACCGTTGAGTTCGACGGTCAGTTCGGTGACGTACGTGCCGGTGCCGTCGCGCAGCACCTGCTCGTCGCGGCCCGGCAGCATCTCGGTCAGCACCAGCCGGCTGCCGGCGGCACGGGCCGTCGCGTCCAGCAGGTGCAGGGAGAAGTGGCTGTCGAAGTCCACGTAGAGCGGCTTGTGGTCCGGCCGGGCCCCACCCTGCGCGGCCGGCCCGGCGGCGTCGTCCCCGACCGCCGGGGCGAGCCGGCTGCCCTCCGGGGTGGCGAACACGCGGCGCGGCAGGCCGTTGTCGCGCCGCCACCGCTGCCACCCGAGGAACCACTCCGCGTCGCTCTGCCCGGCCGTACGCGGCGGCAGGTGATCCGGGTGCAGCTTCCACATCCGCCGTTGCAGCACCAGGTCGCCGTGCACGATGCGGGGGTATCCGGCGATGCCCCGGCCGGGCAGCGGCACGGTCGTACCGGCCCACAGGTCGGGTTGGGCCATGCCCAGGTAGGCGAAGGTGAGCAGCACCTGTTGCACCTCCGGCAGCGCCATCGGCAGCAGGAACCCGAGGTAGACCGGGATGACCTCGGCGTCGAGCCGCCGCGAACGCAGCAGCAGCCGGTCGGCGACCGGGTCGTGCTCCACGCTGAGGTCGTCCATGTCGATCTGCTCGGCCGCCGGCCGGTGGCTGATCTCCCCCGGGCAGACCAGCTCGTACGGCGTGACCACGGGGTGCAGGTTGAGGTTGGTCGCGTCGTACCCGCCCTTGAGCTCGGCGAGCACCGCGCCGGGCGGCTGGAGCCGGACGAGTTCGGCGCGGAGCGCGCCGGCGAGGTCCTGCTCGGCGAAGAGGTGCGCGAAGCGGGAGAAGAGCAGCGTCATGCCGGAGTAGACCCGGTTCACCACCACCCGGTGCCGTCCACCCTGGTCGGCGAGCTGGAGGAAGAAGGACCGGGGGTCCAGCGTGCCGAGTGTCTGCGGCACCATGGCGGCGACGTCGGTCATGAACGCGTCGTCCAGGGCCAACTCCTCGGCGCCGGCCGGCAGCCGGTCGTACGCGTCGTTCATCCGCCGGGCCACCTCCAGCCGGGCGTCGTCCAGCGCGGTGATCTCCTCCTGCCGGAACCAGTTCTCCTGCCGCACGTAGCGGTTCTCCGCGTCGAACGCCCGGCGGCGCATCATCCGGCCGCTGTAGTGCTCGAAGAAGTCCTGCTGGAACTCGTGGGCGAAGGTGAGCAGGTCGTCGCAGCGACCGCCGGCGCCGTACCGGGCCCGGAAGAAGCCCTTGGTGGCCAGCCGGCGGGGCAGGTTGATGTCGAACACCGGCATGATCCGGGCGAGCGCCCGCAGGCCGGGTAGGACCTCCCGCTCCCAGCGCTCGCGGTCGGCGGTCACCGGGGCGCCGGTGTGCCGCGTGGCATCCTCGTAGACCAGGGTGCGGGGGGCCGGGACATCGGGGCGGCCGAGGTCGGTGTGGGCGGCGATCAGCTCGTCACGGATCCCGTCGAGCGCCCGGCGACGCCCGGGCAGGTCCGCCACCGGATAGGCGGTGGCCAGACGGTTCGCCGTCGCCACCCGCTCGGCGAGCCGGTCGGACCAGTCCCGGCCGATCCGCCGCAGCGCCGCCGCGTACCCCTGGACCGGGTCGTCGGCGTGGATGTCCAGTTGCAGGTTCGGCACCACCAGCAGACCGACCCGGAGCAGGTGGTGCAGGTACTGGGCGATCTCCTCGGCCGGGCGTCCGTCGCTGGTCAGCTCGGTGACCAGGTCGTCCATCCGTCGTACCAGTCCGCCGTCGAGCGCGTCCAGGATGTCGTGCAGCACCCGGCCGGTGGGGAGCACGAAGAGCGACTCGTGGATCGACTCCAGGGTGATCGCGGCGTCGCCGTCCTCCGAGCTGGTCCGGCGGCGGCGCAGGTAGCGCAGCCGGCCGTGGGCGATGCGCCAACCGCTGGTCACGGTCACCGGAAGGTCGGCGCGGAGCGTCTCGTCGGCGAGCACGATGCTCGACAGGCGACCCAGCGCCGCCAGGTTGAGCCGGGCGCTGCCCCGCGTCGCCGTGACCGCCTCGTCGGTGCTCGGCGCGTCGGTGCTCGGCGCGTCGGTGCTCGGCGCGACGTCGAGGAGCCGGCCGGCGCCGGTTTCGAGGGTGCCGACGTTAACGGTGGTCAGGGTGCTGAACGGGCTGGTCTTCGCGGCAGCGCGGTAGGCGTACTCCAGCAGCGACCGCTCCACCCGGCGGGCCCGTTTGCCGAGCGGGCCGGTCCCGGTGAGGTAGCCGGTGAGGTACCGGTCCAGCGACGGGGAGGCGAGCAGGATGCCACCGCGCAGGTTCGGGTCGTCGGCGAGGGCACGCAGCACGGTCCGCCGCCGCCCCAACTCGTCGTCCAGCACCGCCGGGCCGGCGGCCAACTCCCGGCGGTACGCGGCGAAGGTCTCCAGCCAGTGGGCCAGGTCCCGGTGGGTGTCCGGCCCCAACGCGGCGACCGGCCAGGCCGACGGGTCGGCCGGTCGGGGCGGGCGGAGGTTGAACACGTCCCGGCGCAGCCGGATCAGCCGCTGCCGCAGCCCGTCATCGGTCAGGTTCCGGCCCACCGCGACCTGGAGCGCGTCGGCCAGGTCCCGGCCGGTCACCCGGAGCCGGTCCTCCAGGTCGAGCACGCGGCGGGACCAGTCGGCGGTCCGGTCGAAGGCGAGCTGGTCGGCGACCTCGATGGGCAGTCCGGCGGTGCGCAGCATGAACACCCCGGGCATCCGCCAGGAGACCGGGGTCACCGGGGGTGCGGGCAGGGACACCGTCACGGGTTTCTCCTTCGTCGACGGATGGTCACGGATCGGGCGTCCGCCGCTGGCGTCGGCGGAGCGGCGCGGGACGGGGTCGTCACAGTCGGTACGCCAGGTCGGCGGTGGCCTCGGGATGCCGCCCGAGGAGCAGGAAGAGCACGGTGCGTTCGTCGGTGCCGTCCAGCCCGAGGGCGGTGTTCATGGCGACGTTGTCGAAGCCGAGCACCGCGCCGCAGCCCAGGCGTTGCGCGGTGGCCGCGCAGTACGCCCGCTGGGCGACGGTGCCGACCTCGGCGTTCAGCATCCGGTAGCCACGGGGGCCGAACACGTCGAGGACCGCGTCCGGCCGGCCGGAGATGGCCAGCACCGCGCCGACCTGACCCATCGTGTAGTTGGTGAGGAAGTACTGCTGCTGCAGGAAGGCGGACATCCCGTCCTCGGGTTCGGGGCCGGCCGGCAACAAGGCGTGCCGCCGCTCGCAGTAGGCGTAGCCGCCGCCGGGCAGCCCGTCGACGTGGTTGGCGAAGACCCAGAGCCGGGTCAGCTCGGGCCCGCCGTCGGTTCGCTTGATGTCCGCCGGGTAACGCCGGGCGGCGGCGGCGAAGGCGAGCGTGGTGCCGAGGTCGGCGGCGGTCAGCTCAGGCGGCCGACGGAACCGGCCGAAGCTGCTGGACCGGCTGGCCAACACCGCCGACAGTGGACGGTTGAGCCGGTCCAGCTCCGGCTCGGGCAGCGCGACCGGCTCGCCCGGCAGGTCCCGGGGAGCGGCGGAACCGACGGTGTCGGGGGCGGGAACGGCCGACGTGGCCGCCGCCCGGTGGACCGCGGTGACCGCGGAGAAGTCCCGCACCCGACGGGACCGTTCGAAGGCGGGGTACCGGGCGCGCACCCGCGCGACGGCGTCCGCCGGCACCACCGGTGGGCGCGTGTCGGCGCCGGTCCAGTCCATCGGCACGACCGCGAAGATGCTCTCCGCGTCGCTGTCCAGGTCGAGCAGCCGGTCCAGGGGCGCCGGATCGAAACAGAGCAACCGCCGCAGGGGTACGCCCAGCGCCGGTGCCAGCAGGTCCCAGGAGCCGAGCAGAGCCCCGAGGTCCTGGGTGACCACGTGATAGCAGAAGCTGTTGTACTTGAACGAGTTCTTCCAGAACCGGATACCGGCCAGCAGGTAGCTGTCGCCGGCGGTCCCCGGGCCGTCGGCGCCGAGGGCGGCGCGGACGGTGCCGGTGACGTCGCCGAGCAGCAGCCGCTCCAGCACGTGCGCTCCGGTGTGGTAGTGGTAGACGCCCGGCAGCAGCGGCCCACCCGCCCCCACCACCAGGTACAGCTCCACCGGGTACATCCCGCCCCCGGACGCGGTGCCGCGTCCCCACACCGCGTGCTCGAGGTGCGCCCGCTTGGCGACGTCCTGGTTCCAGTTGACCGTCATCCGCCGGTCCAGCACCCCGTACGACAGGCGCAGCAGGGCGGCCAGCCCGGCCAGCGACCAGCGGGTGGTCGCCGGCAGGTTCTCCCCGGTGTGCAGGTCGCTCAGGGTGGGCAGCTCGGGCAGCTCGGCGGGCAGCGGCAGCCGGGACGCGCCGGGGTAGCTCTTGTGCCGGGACGGCTGGTCGGCCCAGTCCACCTCGTGGTTGAGCGGTTCCATCGGGGTCCGGGCCCGGCGGAACACCGCCTCGGTGTAGTCCCGGACGACCTCGCGGGCCTCCTGCTGCATGTCGCTGCTCCTACGGAAAGGGGTGCGGGTGGGGGTTGCGGCCGGTGGCGCCGAGCCCGTCCGGTCCGTGCCGGCCCCGGGCCAGGTACCGCTCCAGCCGGTCGCTCCACAGCACCCGCTGCCGCTGCCAGCCGAAGTCGATGGGGACCAGGGCCGGAGCCACGACGGCCATCGTGTGCACCCCGGCGACCTCCTGCTCCGGGCAGGTCTGGTCGACGGCGACGACGTCACCGCCGAGGCTGGCGATCAGGCCGGCGAGGTACGTCATGTCCGCGCGCAGGTCGTCGTGGTCAGGTCGGACGGCGAGCCAGTCGCCGTACAGCTCCGACATGGTCCGCAGCGGCGGGTCGTCCAGGAGGAACGCCGCGTGTCGCGCCATCTCCGGCAGGCCGTAGAGCAGCGCGTGGTGGCTCAGCTCGGTGACCCGGGTGTAGTCGCGGACCATCTCGCGCAGCTCGGGTTCGCTGGCGGCGACCCGCTCGTCGAAGCCGGGGACGTAGGAGGCGGTCTCGCAGAGCGCCGCCCGGACCGCGTCGTCCGGGTCGAGGCTCGCGCCGGCGGCGAAGCAGAGCTGGCCGAGCCCGTCGCCGCGCTTGACCGCGACCGCGGTGACCACCGGGACCGGCAGGTCGGCGCGGGTGTCGAAGAGCCGGATGTCGTAGCCGAGCAGGTCGACCCGGTCGAGCATGAAGTGCACCCGCTCGTCGCGGCAGGTCGCCGGGTCGATCTCGGCCAGCCGGGCCGAGCCGTACCAGGCGAGCAGGAAGGCGTCCCGCTCGATGAGTTCGAGCATGCCGTGCAGCAACGCTTCCTCCGGGCAGCTGCCGCTGGCGCAGCCGTTGGAGCACTCCTGAACGAACTTGCGTTGGTCGGTGCGGCGGTCCAGGTAGTAGACGATCTGTTCGGGAACGAGGCGGGGCGTGCTGTCGCGCAGCGACCACCCCCAGACCCAGTGCATCGGCTCGTCCGGCGAGTACGGGGTGTAGTAGAGCCCGTGCCCCTGGTAGAAGGCCGGGTGGTAGCCCAGGCCGGCCGGGTCGAGCGCGTCGGGGGCGAGGTTGGCGTAGCTGTCGAAGACCTCGGTGCGCTTGGCCCGCGGGAACTGGCCGGCGTAGCGTTCCAGCCCCTCCAGCAGCGCGTACGTCTCACTGCCGCCGTAGCTGTTGTCGTGCCCGCTCCACCACATCTCGTGCAGGTCGTACCGGCTGCGGACCCGGAAGTAGCCGGTGACCGGTGCGGTGGCGGTGGCGTTGTACACCCGCAGCGCGTTGCCGCCCAGCGCCCCGGCGACCGGGTTGGCCAGCGCAGCGACCGGCAGGTCCAGCTCGCCGGCCGCACGCAGCCGGTACGCGGTCGGGTCCGGCTTGGGCCGGCGGGTCAGCGGGATCACCGCCGCCTCGGCGGTGTCCGCACGGGTGGTCGCGCAGGCGGGGCATTCGGAGTCGGCGAGCACCTCGACCAGCGTCGCCTCCAGGGTGTCCATCCGCAGCTGGTGCAGCCGCGCCACACCGGGGCGGTCGGCCCGGGAGCGGCACGCCTGCCGGAACAGCTGCCAGAGAGCGTCGACCGCGAACGGCGTGAGGTGCGGCAGGGGCGCCACCGTCCCGACCTGAGCGCCGTGCTCCAGGGCGTGCCGCTCCTCCCGGAGCCGGATGGCCTGCCAGCGCCGTTGGACGCAGAGCGGGCACGGCCCGGGTCGGGTCGGCACCGGGTCACCGGCGCCGGTCCAGCGGGGGCCGACCAGCGCGGTGGCGCCGTGCAGCCAGATCGGCACCACGTCGCCGGTGAGCCCCTCGCCGCCGTCGGCGTACGCGTCGGTCAGGCCGAGGGCGGCGATGCGGACGGTGATCCCGGCGGGTGACGGGCCGTCGCCGGCCGGCTGGCCAGCGTGGTTCTGGAGCCGCTCGTGGAACGCCTCGCCGAGCTGCTTGAGGCTGGCGTCC
The DNA here is from genome assembly GCF_053599855.1 of Micromonospora sp. NPDC005161. Lineage (NCBI taxonomy): Bacteria > Bacillati > Actinomycetota > Actinomycetes > Micromonosporales > Micromonosporaceae > Micromonospora > Micromonospora sp. NPDC005161. Next base: position 87,283 of record NZ_JBSFYQ010000006.1, on the reverse strand, counting down.
CACCCGGTGGAGGTGGTCCGGACATCGACGATCATGCGGTTCACCTGTCTGCGGTCGCTGCGGGTCTGGTGTCGGGACCGGGGCTCCCCGCCGGCGTGGCTCGCCGGCGGGGACGACTGCGGTGCGGTTACCCGCCGCCGCATCCGGTGCTGGTGCTGCTGCTGCAGCAACTGGATGTGCTGCAACTGCAGCAGCTGGAGCAGGAACAGCTGGAGCTGGACCAGTCCATGACCATCGCGTCGATCGCGTCGACGTCCTCGATCTCGAACGTCTCGGTCTCCAACGCGCGGAGTTCCTCCGTCAGATCCGGCATTTCCCTCTACCTCCCCTCGGGGCGTATGCGGGCCTCTGCGTCGTCCGACCGTCCGGAGCGGCCGGTGGCGCCGAGGCTCAGCTGGTGCTGCTGCAACTCGACGAGGTGCAGCTGCAACAACTGGACGTGCTGCAGCTGGAGCAGCTCGACGTACTGGTGCTGCTGCTGCAGATGTCCATGTGGTCAGCGGACAGATCGGCGATGTCCTCGACCTCGAACGTCTCGGTCTGCAGGTCCCGCAGTTCGCCGCGGACCGATTCGGACAGCGCGGCGGATGACAGGGGTTGTGTCACGGGCCTCTCCTTGAGCCGCGGTCGGCGCCAGTCGTGGTGGGTCTGCGTCCGCACCACCACGGTGGAGCCAGCGGAGGCACGCAGGGGCTACTCGCCGGTGTCGGCCGGCGGCGGTTGGTGCGTTCAGATGCGACGTCCCACCGGGGACTGGACTGCGTCAGCGCTGTGGGGATCAACCCCGTTCACCCGGTCAGCCGCAGCTGGAGGTGCTGGTGCTGGTGCTGCAGCAGCTCGACGTGCTGCAACTGCAGCAGCTCGAGCAGGAGCAGCTGGAGCTGGTAGCGGCGAGCGCCTCGCCGCCGTCCTCAACCTCCTCGATCTCGAAGGTCTCGGTCTCCAGCTCGCGGAGCTCGTCGTTCAGGGTGATCGGCATGTTTCCACCTCCTTCCACGGTGCGTGCCTCGCTCGGACCACTGGTGTGGTGGTTCAATCGGCCGCCAGGCCGTCGTGCCGCAGCAGGACCACGCCGCTGCGGAACGCGCCGCTGGCCCGCAGGTCCCGGGTGGTGGTCTCGACCAGCAGCGCGCTGATCCCCCGCTCGGCCAGGGCGGCGAGCACCGCGTGCCGGTCGGTGCCGCCGACCGCCGCGGTGCCGTTGGCGGCGCGGCCGGTGAGGGTCGCCGGATCGAGGTCCGCGAGCACCGGATCGCCGAGGTCGGCGTCGGTCCCCTCGAAGTGCCGCACCTGGATTCGTCCGACCAGGTCGCGGAGGGCGCTGAGCCGCGTGGCGACCGGGTCGAAACCGCCGGCGAGCCGCCAGTCGCGGTCCCCACCGCCTGGTGCCTCGCTGACGGCGAGCACGGCGTGCGCCGGTGCCGCGCCGGGAAGAGCGAAGACCGCGAGCTGGTGGCCGAAGCGGTGGGCCGCCTTCACCACGAACGCGGTGTCCTCGTCGGCGACCAGCTCCTCCTCGCCGAGCGCGGCGAGACCACCGTCGCCCCGCATCGCCGCGGTCAGGGCGTGGTACGCCAGCGCGTCCGCGAGGCCCTGATCGATGACGCCGTCGAGACTGTCGGCGGCCGCCGCGCCGGCGTGGGTCCGCTCGGCGAGGCCCTCGCCGTTGGCAGCGGAGGTGGGCAGGGCCAGTGCCGCCGGAACCCACACCCTCTCCGGACGGCCCAGCACGGTCGCCGGCAGCCAGCGGACCGCTCGGCGCGGGTCGTACGGCACCGCGCCGGTCGCGCTGTGCAGCTCGGTCCACGGCACCGGTTGCCCGCCACGCTCACGCAGTTGCTCGGCCGAGGCCAGGACGCCGGCGCGTGGGTCGGCGTACCGGGCGGCGTGGTCACACACCGCCACCCGGTAGGCGGCCAGCCGGGCACTCAGCACGGTGTGCACGTCGAACGCAGTCACCTCGCGTGGCCCACGCCGGCCGGGCAGCCGCAACCGGGCCGTCTTCAGCGGCGCCTGCTCCAGCGGGTCGTCCACGAACCGGGTGAAGACGCCGGCGTTCGGTGACACCAACGCCTGGGCACGCTGGTAGGTCTCGTCGTCGGAGCTGCCCGCCCCGGCCGGCTCGGGCACGTCGACGTCCCGACAGACCGGGCAGGCCGGATGCGGCAGCACCCGTTCCCGGGCGGCCTCCAAGGTGGACCGGTCCAGTAGCAGCACGCCGTCGGCCGTGTCCGGCGCCAGCGCGCCGGTGAGGACCCGGAACAGCTCGAACGCGGCGGCGTTGCCGACCATCCGCGCGGTCACCTCCGGCAGCGGCGCGGGCGCGTCGGCGCCGGGGCCGACGGCGAGCTGCCGCCAGAACTCGGCGGCGACGGCGGCATCGGCGGCGGCGGTGAGCCGCAGCTGGGCACAGAGCCAGCAGGGGGTCCCGCCCGGTTCGACCGTCGGCCCCACCACCGCCCGCTCGTCGTCCCAGACCACCGGAACCAACAGCGGGCCGTCGCGGTGACAGGTGCGAGCCAGCTCGGCCAGGCCGGCCAGGTCCGTCCGGTCGGCGCAGTACACCACCGCGTCCGCTCCGCTCAGCTCGACCGGGCCGTCGTGCACTCGCAGCGCGGCCGCCAGACCGTCGTCGCGCAGCTCCTCCACCTCCGGCCGCAACGCCTCGGCGTAGCGCGACGGGTCGTCGTACGGGTACAGGTCAAGGTGGAGGCACCCGTTGCGGAGTAGGCCGCTCGCCGCGGCCAGCAGGGTCGCTCCCCCACCGACCAGCGCCACGCGGGCGGTGTGCAGGCGCAGGAAACGGCCGGTGGGATCGTCGGCGAAGTGGTCGATGAACTCGATCTGCGGGGCGAACCGCCGGCCCACCGCCTCGGCCAGCTCCGTACGGTCGCCGGCGTCCTTCGCGAAGCCACGGGCGAGCAACGCGCGGACCAGGGTGAGCACCGTCTGCCGCTGGCCCTGGTCCAGGGACGCGGTGAGCTGTCCCAGGGTGTGCTCCCCGGTCAGGTACGGGCTCAACGAGGTCAGCCAACGGAAGGCGGACCTTCCTTTGATCAGGAAGGCGGTGTCCGGCCCGCGCAGGTAGGCGCCGGCCGGCGCGTCCAGGAAGACCACGTCGTGTCGCAGCTTGGGTCGCACTTCCAGGTTCTCCGCACCGTCCCGCGGCAGGCTCATCCGGGCTCCTATGCCAGCGATCACCATCGACTCGAAAGTGTCTACATGCTGCCCATGGTCAATTCATTCGTCAACAGATTGTTTCGTCGAGGGCAGCGGCGGGAGTCAATTGGAGTGCACTGAGCTGCGGCTAGGGGAAATTTTTCCGCACCCCACCGCTGCGGGCCTTCCGGCACCGATCAACCTCCGCTACTCTGTGGGCGTCATCGGCACCTCCGCAGGTCAGAGACTTTTACATCGTTCCAGGCAAAGGCGGGCCGGTGGCGCGATCCCGAGGCTGGCGGTGCCCCACCGCCACCGCGACCGTGCCTTAACGGTCAGTTAGTTGACTGTGCACAATTAACCGTGTGTTGTGGGTCGGGAATCAGTGAGGACCGTCAGATGAAGACGATGGAAAATCTCCTCGGCGGCATCCGCCACACCGTCCGACGATTGCGGCAATCCGTTGGGGAATGACCGATTCGCCATCGAATTGCACGACGTCACCAAGCGTTATCCCGGCGACGTCACCGCGGTCGACCGCCTCGACCTGCGGGTGCCCGAGGGGACGGTCTTCGGCTTCCTCGGCCCGAACGGCGCCGGCAAGACGACGACCATGCGGATGCTGGTGGGGCTCGTCCGACCGACCTCCGGCCGGATCCGGGTGCTGGGCCAGCCGCCTGGCACCCCGGACCAGCTGGCCCGGGTCGGTGCCCTGATCGAGTCACCGGCGTTCTATCCCCATCTGTCCGGTGTGGACAATCTGCGGTTGGCCGCCCGCTACGCGGGAGTGCCCGACAGCGCCGCCGACCGGGTGCTGGCCGAGGTGGGCCTGACCGGACGCGCACGCTCGGCGTTCCGGACGTACTCGCTGGGCATGAAGCAGCGGCTCGGGGTGGCGGCCGCGTTGCTCAAGGACCCGAGCCTGCTGATCCTCGACGAACCCACCAACGGGCTCGACCCGGCCGGCGTGTCGGAGATCCGGGAGCTGCTCCGGTCGCTCGGGCAACGCGGGCGCACCGTGCTGCTCTCCAGCCACGTGCTCGGTGAGGTGGAGCAGGTCTGCGACCGGATCGCCGTGATCAACCGCGGCCACCTCGTCGCTGACGGCACCTCGGACGAGCTGCGCGCCGCGCTCGGCGCCGGGGAGCTGCTCATCGCCGCCGATCCGGTCGACAAGGCCGCCGCGTGCCTGCGTGACCACCGGAGCGTCCGCGGGGTGGAGACGGTCGACGGCCGGCTACGGGTCAGCGCGGATCCGGCGCTGGCCGCGGAGCTCAACCGGCGGCTGGTCGAGGCGGGCATCGACGTACGGGAGCTGCGGCCGGTGCGCCACTCGCTGGAAGAGGCGTTCCTGGAGCTGACCGGGCCGGACCGGGCCGGTCGGGAGGAGTCGACGACCATGACGGGGGGCAACCGGTGATCGCCTCGGTACGCGCGGCCTGGTTCGCGGACCGGAAACGGCCGGCGGTCTGGACCGTCACCCTCACCTGGATCGTGTTGGCGCTCGCCTTCGGCGTCGGCGTCCCGTACCTGGTGCACCTGGCGCTGGCCGGCGATCCGGAGCAGGCGGCCTCGGCCGCGTCCCTGCTGGACGCCGTGCTGCCCGGCCAGCTGGTCACCACCGGAATCGGGCTGTTCCCGCTCTTCGGTGGGGCGATCGTGGTGATCCTCGGCGCTCTGGTCGTGGGCAACGAGTACCGCTGGGGCACGCTCAACCTGATCTTCACCCAGCGTCCCCGGCGGGCGCAGGTGCTCGCCGGGCACGCCGTCGCGCTCTGTGCCCTGACCCTGCTGCTCGTCGCGCTCACCTTCGCCGCGATGGCCGGGGTCACCGCGCTGCTCGCGCTGATCGAGGGACGCGGCCTGGACTGGCCGGCGACGAGTGACCTGGCGGGGGCCGTGGGGGCCGCCTGGCTGATCTGCAGCGCGCACGCCAGCGTGGGTTACTTCCTCGCGATCGTGTTCCGCAGCACCGCCACGGCCATCGCCGTCGGCCTGGTGTGGACGCTGGTGCTGGAGAACGCGATCAGCGGCCTCGCCCTGGTACTGAGCCCGCTGGAGACGGTCCAGAAGCTTCTGCTCGCCCCCAGCTCCGGCGCGCTGGCGGGCGCGCTGGGAGCCCCATCGCAGTTCGACGGGGGCACGCCAGGGGTGATCGAGTCGACCGGCGCCGGGCTGCCCGCCGCCGTCCTGGCGGGATACGTGGTGCTGATGTTCGGCCTGGGGATCTGGCTCGCGGCACGCCGGGACGTCAACTGATCGGAAAGGATGTCGAGATGGACTTCCTCCTTGCCTTCGCGTTGACCGGACTGGTGGCCTGCGGTGGCTGGATCGCGTGGGCCGTGGTCCGCGCCTTGGCCCGGGCACGCGACCGGCGACACGAGCTGCGCCTCGCTCAGGCCCGGTCGGCGGTCGAGCTGCGCCAGGCGGAGCTGACCGCCCGTGTTCGGGAGCAGGAGCTGGCCAACGAGACCTACCAGGACTTCGTCCGGCGCCACCCGGAGAGCTGACCCCGGGCGGCTTCGGGGCGAGCAGGGTGTGTGGGGTGCAGCGGAGGCCCTGCGGTGCGTACAGTTCCGGGTCGGACTTGGGGTGGGCCGGCTGGATCCGGCGCAGGGAACGGGACGAGACAGACACGCATGACGGCGGACAACGGTACGGAAATCGGTCAACCCGGGATTGACCGGAGCCAGCTGGAGACCTGTCTCGGTGTCTTCGAGGCGTTGGAAGCTCTGCCGTCCGATCATCCCGACGTGGTGCGGGTGCAGCGCGCCACTGCGAAGCTCTACAAGGTGATCAAGCAGCGGCGACGCGAGGAGCGGCGCGACGCCATCGTGACGGCCGACCGCGCGGTGACGGCGGCCACCGCCACGGGCGCCCCCGGCCGGATCGACGATGAGACGCAGGGCATCCCGCTCGCCTCGCCCACCGCGGGCGCCACGGCTGGCGTCCTGCACAATCCGCGCGGCTGCTACGTCTGCAAGCAGCGCTACCGCGAGGTGGACGCGTTCTACCACCAGCTCTGCCCGTCCTGCGCCGCGCTCAACCGGGAGCGCCGGGACGCCCGCACCGACCTGACCGGCCGGCGCGCGCTGCTCACCGGCGGCCGGGCGAAGATCGGCATGTACATCGCGCTGCGGCTGCTGCGTGACGGCGCGCACACCACCGTGACGACGCGGTTCCCGCACGACGCGGTCCGCAGGTTCGCCGCGATGCCGGACAGCGCGGACTGGCTGCACCGGCTGCGGATCGTCGGGATCGACCTGCGCGACCCGGCCCAGGTGATCGCCCTCGCCGACTCGGTCGCCGCACAGGGACCACTCGACATCCTGATCAACAACGCGGCGCAGACCGTACGGCGCTCGCCCGGGGCATACTCGCAGCTCGTCGCGGCGGAGGCCGCCGCCCTGCCGGAGGGCCCGCTGCCGGAGCTGATCACCTTCGCCAAGTCGGGCGGCCAGGGCACCCCGGCGGGCAGCCTGACCGCCGGGCCGCAGTCGACCGCGCTCACCCCGCACGCGCTGACCGCGCTGGCGCTGACCAGCGGCTCCGCCTCGCCGGAGCGGATCGCGGCGTCCACGGCCATCGACGCCGGCGGTCTGGTACCCGACCTCGACTCGGTCAACAGCTGGGTCCAGCGGGTGCAGGAGGTGGACCCAGTCGAGCTTCTCGAAGTGCAGCTGTGCAACGTTACCGCGCCATTCGTGCTGGTCAGCCGACTGCGACCGGTGATGGCCGCCGCGAAGGCCCGCCGCAAGTACGTGGTGAACGTGTCGGCGATGGAGGGCCAGTTCGGCCGTGGCTACAAGGGGCCGGGGCACCCGCACACCAACATGGCCAAGGCCGCGCTGAACATGCTGACCCGGACCAGCGCACAGGAGATGTTGACCGACGGCATCCTGATGACCAGCGTCGACACCGGCTGGATCACCGACGAGCGGCCGCACCCGACGAAGATGCGACTGGCGGACGAGGGCTTCCACGCCCCGCTGGACCTCGTCGACGGTGCGGCACGGGTGTACGACCCGATCGTCCGCGGCGAGCAGGGCGAAGACCTGTACGGCTGCTTCCTGAAGGACTACGCCCCCTGCGCCTGGTGACCGCCACGTCGGTCACGACGGTCCGCTGCGCTGCCTCCTCGAACCCACTACCAGCGGGTTTGCGACAATCAGCAGGTACGCCCACTCGACGAGGAGAAGGTACGCATGCCATCTGACCACGACCCGTGGCCCACGCTGGACGAGCTGCTGCGCGAGGAGAGCGAGCTGGAGCTCGCGGGCCTGTCGGAGACGGACGCGTACGAGCTGGGGACGCTCGCCGTTGCCGCCGCGAGCGAGCAGCGGCTCCCGATCGCGGTGGGTGTGTGGCGGGCCGGGCGCCAGCTGTTCCACAGCGGCCTGCCCGGCTCCACCGCGGACAACGACGTGTGGCTGCGCCGCAAGGGGCGCGTGGTGATGCGGTTCGAGCACTCGTCGCTGTACATGGCCCGGCTCTGCCAGGACAAGCAGGTGACGCTGGCGGAGAAGTACGGCCTGCCGGCCTCCCGCTACGCGGCCGCCGGGGGCGCGGTGCCACTGCGTGTTCGCGGCACCGGCGTGGTCGGCTGGATGGGCGTGTCCGGCCTTCCGCAGCTGGACGACCACCGCTTCGTCGTCGACATCCTGCGCAAGATTCAGCAGCAGTAGTCGCGCGCGGCGGCCGCGTGACGCCACCTCGGGCGGACCGATCAGCGCGCCCGCCGGTTGGCGCGCAGGGCGCCCAGGATCACGCGGGGTGCGGCCAGCGCGAGCGGGTGCTTGCGCATGGAGACGACCTCATTGAACCGTCGCGCGGTCGCCACGTCCGTGACGGTCGCCCTGACGATCTGATCGCTGGCCCAGTTGGAGAACCGGTAGCCACGCGGGTAGGGGCCGTCGACGTGCGGCAACGCCAGGTCGGCGGAGGTCGACGTCGACCAGGCGGCGTCGACCACGACCTTCTGCAGGGCGAGGTACCGGCGCGCGGGCGCGCTCAGATCCGGGCCGGACCGCAGGTACGTCGACAGGCAGGCCGCGTGCAGAGCCGCCGCGGTCATCCCCTGCCCGTACACCGGGTTGAACGACGCGACGGCGTCACCGACGCTGACCAGGCCCGCCGGGAAACGCTGCACCGCGTGGAAGTCCCGCCGGCGACTGTCGGCATGGTGGTAGGTCTGGACGTCGCCCAGCATCTCGTTTCCGGCGACCGCACCGAACTCCGGTGGGAACTGCTCCCGCAGCCGACGGACGAAGTCCTCCGCCGTACTTCCCGGGCGGCTGTCCCCGTAACCGGCCATCATGGCCATCCACCGGCCGCCCTCGATCGCGAAGAACGCGGCACCGACCACGTCCAGCGACATCTTCGGCGTGTGCAGCGCCAGCACGACCGTCGAGGCCGGGTCCGCCTCGGGACGTCGGAACAGGGCGGTCGCGTAGTTCAGGTGCACGGTCATCCGCCGTGTGGCGGGTCGGTCCCAACCGGCCTGCTCCAGCCAGTCGGAGAGCCTGCTCGAACGCCCCATGGCGTCCACCACGATGTCGCCGCTCTCGACCCCGGGAACCCCGCCGACCTCGCAGCGGACACCGCTCGCCACGGCGCCGTCGAACACGAGACCGGTGGCGCGGGCGGTGACCGTCTTGACGTTCGGCAGCCGCAGCACCTGCTGGCGGATCAGCCCCTCCAGGAGAGGGCGACTGCCCGCCAGGCTGTCGGCGTCGTCGGGGACGATCACCTTGAGACGGCCGTCGAGGTAGTTCCGCCTCGCCGCGGGCGGCGCCTCGATCGCTCCCTGGGCCAGGGCCTGCTCGCGGAATCCCGGGAAGAGGCGCTCGAACTGGACGAAGCCGCCGGGCAGCAGCGCGTGCAGCTGCGTCCCCTGTGGCACGCCGGGCCTCCCGCCCGTCACCTCCAGGTCGTCCCGGTCGATGATGACGACGCTCTCCGCGTAGTCGGACAACACCCGGGCGGCCAGCAGTCCGGCGATGCTGCCGCCGAGCACGACGGCCTTGCCCATGACCGGGGACGCCTGGTCGGGGGGCAGCACGGCATTGAGCGCGGCGAAGACCCGCGCCGGGGAGAGGGGCATCGTGCTCTCCAAGGGGTACGAGGTGTGGCGCCCTCCCCCGTGTCGGTCCACGACAGTGTGGACGGGCCGGCGGGAAGGGCTGTTCGACAGGGCGCCCGACGATCGTTGCACAGGCCTCGGCCATTGCCCGACACGCAGAGTCTGTCGTGAATTAGCTCTTTGTCGCGGCCTGGCCGCGGAGGCGTTCGAGCCCGTCCAGGAGCAGGTCGAGGGTGAACTCGAATTCGAGCTGGCTGTCACACCAGCCGAGCGTGGGGTCGGTGCCGTCGTGCATCTCGGTCGCCACCATGGCCGTCAGGTGCGGCAGGGCCGAGGCCATCGCGGCCAGGTCGGCTTCCGCCATGTCGGCCTCCATGCTCGCGCCCGCCGCCGGGCTGAAGATCTCCTGCGCGAACCCGAGCGGCAGGCTGCCGAACGCGTGCAACGCGCGGTGCGCGAGGTGGTGCGAGAACCCGGCCCGGAGAAGGGTTCCCACGACCCCGTCGTAGTACGTGTACAGGCCGACGGGGATGGCACGGCGCGAGCCCAACAGCTCTGGCATCCACGGGTGACGCAGCATGATCTGCCGCGCCGCGAGGAACTGCCCGCGCAGTCGCGTACGCCAGTCTCCGTCGTCACCGTTCGCGAAGAGGCGGCCAACCGCGGCGTCGATCTCCGCGATCACGGTCTCCACGACGCCGTCGAGGAGTGCCTCCTTGGCGGGCAGGTGGTGGTAGAGCGACATGGCCTCGACACCGAGGTCGCCGGCGAGGCGGCGCATCGTCAGGGCCGGGATTCCCTCCGCATCCGCCAGGGCGACCGCCGCCGACAGTACGCGCTCACGGTTGAGCGGCTGCCGAGCCGCCTTCGCTGCCATCTGTCCCCCCACTCTTGCCAGCACCTTACATCGTATGGTTGCCTTACGTTGTAAGGGAGTCACCACCACTCCACGATCCGGTACGGCCTCCCCGAAGGAGCCACGATGCCCGCCCTGACCCGTACCGCCCGCGCAGCCGGGACGCTCTACCTCGGCCTGGCCGTCTCCGGCGCACTCGGCTTTCTGCTCATCCGGCCGCGCCTCTTCAACGCCGACGACCCCGGCGCGACGCTCGACAATCTGGTCCAGCACGAGGCACTCGCCCGGGCCGGCGTCGCGTTCGAACTGCTCATCGTCGTCACCCAGGCCCTCGCCGCCGTCTGGTTCTACCGGCTGTTCCGCACCGCGGACGCACGCGCCGCCAGCGCCATCGCCGCGTTCGGCCTCATCAACGCGGTCGTGGTCCTCGTCAGCGCGGCGCTGCTCGGCACAGCGCTCGACATCGCGCTCGACCCCGTCGGCGATGCGGCAGCCACCGTCCAGCTCCTCTACCTGATCAGCGGAAACCTGTGGGCCGTCGGGGGGCTGTTCTTCGGCCTGTGGCTCATCCCCATGGGCAGCTGCGTGCTCCGCTCGAACTGGATGCCACGCCCGCTCGGGTACATCCTCGTCGGCGGCGGCATCGGATACCTGCTCAGCGCGTTCGTCGGATACCTCGCTCCTGGCGCTCAGTCCGTCGCCGACGCTCTCGTCCTTCCGGCGACGGTTGGCGAGTTCTGGATGATCGGCTACCTGCTGACGCGCGGCGTCCGTGGCCACGCGCTCGACCAGGCACCGTCCGGCGGGCAGCCGGAGGCCGCGCCACAGACCATCTCGTAGGACCCGGGCCCGCTACGGCGCTTCGGCCTCCATCCGGGTACAGCCGCTGGCCGGGCTCTCGCTGGACGCGATGACGGCGTCGAGCCGATCTCTGACCTGAGTCAGTTGGGTGATCTGCTGCTCGACGCGGTCGCGTTCGGCGTTGAGCAGGGCGCGGGACTGCGGGGTGTTGACGTTCGCGTCGACGCAGGGCAGCAGGTCCAGGATGGTCCTGCTGGACAGGCCGGCGCCGTACAGCATCTGGATCAGGTTGACCCGGTCGACGGCACTGTCGGGGTAGTGGCGCTGGCCGCCGCTACTGCGCGCCCCGATCAGCAGCTCCTGCTCCTCGTAGTAGCGCAGGGCTCGCACTGACACGCCGGTCCTGGCGGCGAGTTCACCGATCCGCACGTCCCGCACCCTGGTTGTGGCGCTGGCCACACGGCTTGCACCTCCGGAGCGCCCACGTCAAGCCGTCCCTCGCCGGCGACCCCCGAGCGCCTTCTACACCGCCACCGTCGGTTGACGGCAGCGGCACACCACCGCTGAGCGTCGAACGTCTCGTCCGACGCTCAGCGGTGGCGGCGAATGCGTTCCCAGCTGGTCGGCGGTTCCATCGCGGCGCCGGTCCGCAGCGTCGTGACGACCGGCTCGCCGACGCCGGCGGTGACCGTGAGCTGGCCGTGCTCGGCGCCAGCGGCGATCCGCGACGACACCTCGGGGATCTGCGCGTCAAGCCGTACCCGCAGGCCGGGCCAGCCGACCACCTCGACCTTCTCGCCGGCGCCGATGGTGCTGCCGGCACCCAGCGGGCCGCGCACGGTGGCAACCTGCTCGCCGGCCTCGACGAGCGTGTGGACAGCGAGCGCGGCCGCTGTCGAGCGCAGCAACGACCGGGTCACCGCGAACACCCGGTCCAGCTGGACCGGGGTGTTGGCGCCGGGTTGGCCCAGGACGGCACCGACGACGCGGAGCTTCCGGCCGCCCACGGTGACCACCGCCGCGAAGACGAGACAGCCGCCGGCCTCGTCGGTGGAGCCGGTCTTGATGCCCACGACACCGTCGCGGCCGACCAGCTCGTTGTAGTTCCGCACCGTGCCGGCCACCGGAATGGTCGCCTGCTTCTGCTTGACGATCTCGGCGAACGCCGGCAACGCCATCGCCCGGCTCGCCAGGATCACCTGGTCCCGCGCCGTACTCACGGTCTCCGGGTCGAGGCCGGAGGGGTCGGTGTAGTGGGTGTCGGACATGCCGAGGTCGTCCGCCACTGCGTTCATCTTCTCGACGAAGGCGGCGACGCTGCCCGAGTCCCAGGCCGCGAGGATCCGCGCCATGTTGTTCGCCGAGGGCAGGAGCACCGCCTGCAACGCCTGCCGCTCGGTGATCACCTCCCCGGCCCGCACCTCCACGAGCGACTCGCCGCGTGCATTCTCGGCCGGGTACGCGGCCGCCTGCGCGGCACTGACCGTCAGTTTCGGCCCCTGCTCACCGACAGCGAGAGGGTGCTCGGTGAGGATCACGTAGGCCGTCATAACCTTCGTCACGCTCGCGATCGGCAGCCGCTTCGACCCGCCGAAGGCGCCCATCGTCCCGAGCCCGTCCACCGAGATCATCGCCTGGCCCGTACGCGGCCAGGGCAGTCGCGGCGCCGTACCGGGAATGGCCATCGACGCCGGCAGGGTCAGCTCGACCGTCGGGGCGGGCAGCGGGTCGCGCAGCGGCGCGACGGCGTACAGCCCGCCACCGAGGAGCAGCAGCAGGACCAGCAGGCTGCCCAGCGCCCACGGCAGGCGACGCCGGCCGCCCCGGACCGGCGACGCTGCGAGCAGCTCGCTGAGATGCTCGGTCGGCGATTCCGTCGGACCACCCATCGTGTACCTCCCCCGTGATGGAACCCCGGAGGTTAACAGTCCCGGTCGGCCCGTAGCTGGCCGCGCTTCGGCCCGGTGGTCACCGGTCCGGCGCGGCCGCCGGCTCCTCAACGCGTGGCGCCGCCCGGGCGACCCGGGCCGGTCCCGGAGCGCCGGTGACCGACGCGTGGCGCCCGTACCACCGGCGAATTGCCCGCTCCCGGGCGGAAGCTCCGCGCCGCGTCGGCCACCGTCTCGTCAGGGTCACGCCCGAGAGCGTGCCGGATCCGCGACGGGATGACCTCGGACTTCGCCATCGCCAGTCGGACCTGCACCGAACGGTCGTCGACCAGGCGTTCCAGATCCGCCTCGTCCAGCTCGACCGCCCGCACCAGCGCGGCGCGGACGTCGACCACCGGGTCCTGGGCGAGCACGCTGCGCTGCGCGGCGGTGGTCCGCGGGTTGCGGGCGACCCCCTTGCGTACGCGCGCGGTGCGGTCGGCCATCAGGGCGGTGATCACGTCGGGGTCGTGGGTGTGGGTGGCGAGTCGTTCCCGTACCTCGGGTGAGACGTCGTCGATCAACCTTGCGGCCAGGTCGGGCTCCAACCCCCGGGTCTCCGCGAGGAGACCGCGAAGCTCCTTGTCGGGCGCCGCCGCCATCACCTGGCGAACCGACTCATCGCAGGCCGGGTTGCCGGCGACCGCCCAGCGGACCCACCGGTCGGCGTCCTTGACGAGACGCAGGAGATTGCCGACCGAGGTCGACGTGTTTCTCGCAACGGCCTCCCGGACCTGACGATCAGCGTCCCGGGTCAGCGATCGCAGCGCCTGCGCGGGTGCGTCGGTCCGGGACGCGACCGCCTTACGAACCACCGCCGACGGGTCCGACGCCAGATCGATGAGGGTCATCTGTGGCGTGGCGGGGTCCTGCGCGAGCGCGAGCTGCGCGTCCGCGCTGCCACCGGTCACAGGATGGTTGGTGGTGCCTGAACCGCTCTGACGGTCGGGCCCGCCGACGTCCTGCTGCTTACCCATGGGCGCAATCATGTCACGGGCCGACCGGGCCAACACGAGCGTGACCAGCCCGTTCCCGCTCTGCCCGCCGCCGGACCGCGACGACCACCGCCAACGCGGCGCCGACGAGCACGCCGAGGGGCGCCAGGATCGAGGCGGCCAGCCCGGCCAGCGCCTCCGAACGCGCGCCGTAGAAGCGGGGAGGATCGCCGATCGACAGCGACGGCGTCCCGTCCGCCGCCGAGGCCGTGCAGGTCAGGGTGTACGTGCCGGTCGGCCTGGCGCCCACCAGCACCACCGCTTGCCAGCGTTCGCCGTCCGCCTCCAGGGTGAGGTCGTCGAAACGCATCGAGACCATCTGCCACTCCTCGAGCTCCTCGGCCTCCACCCGTGCCGGTGCGCAACTCACACCCGGTGCGTCCGGGCCGCTGGCCTTGGCCCACACCACCTTCCCGCCCTCGGGAAGGTGCACCGTGAACGGCTGTCCGGACGTGACCGGCTGCCCGAGTTCACCCCCGAACGGAACGAGGAACAGCGCCACCGCGGCGGCCAGCACACCGCCGGCGGCGATCAGCGCCGCGACGACGTACCAGATTCGGCGGGGCCGGAGCGGATCGGCGGAGACGGCGCCCGGAGCGGGATTCATGAAGGCATGATCGTCGGTCGCCGATGGCCGGGCCATCCCGTTCATCGTCGGATGTCGGCGGCGTTCGGTGGACGTCACCGGACCGAACCGGGCAGTCGGGCCCGTACCGCCCACCCGGCGCTCGACGTCCGCATTCGCGCGGCGCCACTGGCAGCGAATGCGGCGGGATGACTTGCGTGTGGCCGGGAACCCGGTGCGGTGACGTCAGGCAACCTGAGGAGGTGTGGGTGACCGCGACATCACGGCGGCCGACGCCCGTGGATCCGTGGCCGTACATGTCGGCGGGGCGGGTGTCCAGCGGCGCATCCCGAGACCTGCCTCCGGAGTTGGGCCCCGACGCGGTCGGTGTGCTGGAGGGCCGCACGTTCATGTTCTCCGACGCCGCGGGAAACGTGCCGAGGGGCTCGATCGGCGGTCTCGTCCACGACGACACCCGGTTCCTCAACCAGTGGGAGCTGACGATCGACGACGCACCGCTGCTGGTGCTCTCCTCCGGGACCGTCGACGCCTACTCGGCGGCGTTCTTCCTGGCGAATGCCGACCTGCCCCACCTGCCCGCGAATCGGGTCGGCGTGCGGCGGCAGCGCTTCGTCGGCGACGGCCTCTATGAGCGCGTCGAACTGCGCTATTTCGGCATCGAGCCGACATCGATCCGGCTGCGCCTGGCGGTCGGCACCGACTTCGCCGACCTGTTCGAGATCAAGGAGTCCGGCCGCGACCGCACCCCGGACATCACCCGCCAGGACGGACGGGACGCCTCGGCACTCGGGTTCCACTACCGCAACGGCAGCTACGCCGCCTCGGTGAGCGTCGAAGCCGACCCACCTCCCGACCTGGTCGACGGCGATGCCCTGGTATGGAACCTGCGCCTCGAGCGGGGACAGAAGTGGAGCTGTGAGTTGCGTGTGCCGCTGTGGTGCGGCGGGGAGGACCGCCGGCCCGTGGTGCGCGGGTTCGGCGAGACGTTCGATCATGGGCCGGAGGACCCGTCGACGCGGTGGGCGGCGGAGAAGCCGCGTCTGCACGCGGAGGCGGATCTGTTGCGCGACGTCTACCACAGGTCGGCGATCGACCTGGTGTCCATGCGGCTCGAGAAGACCATCGCCGGCGAATCGGTCGTCCTCTTCTCCGCGGGTCTGCCGTGGTTTCTGACCACCTTCGGCCGCGACACGCTGATCACGGCGTACCAGACCATAACCTGCGGCTCGGAGGTTGCCCGGGGAGCACTCATCGTGCTGGCCGACCACCAGGCCAGAGTGTTCGACGACTTCACCGACCAGGAGCCGGGCAAGATCCTGCACGAGTACCGCTCGGGTGAGCTCAGCCAGCTGGGCATCAAGCCCTACCGTCCCTACTACGGTGCCGCCGACACCACGCCACTCTGGCTGATCCTCCTGTCCGAATACTGGCGATGGACCCGGGACGCCGAGCTGGTGTGCCGGCTGCGCGAGAACGCCGAGGCCGCGCTGCGGTGGATCGACCGTCACGGTGATCGCGATGGCGACGGCTACGTCGAGTACGCCACCCGCTCCACCCAGGGCCTCGGCAACCAGTGCTGGCGAGACTCCCCCGACGGTGTGCAGTACGCCGACGGGACGATTCCCGTCCTGCCGATCGCCACCTGTGAGACACAGGGCTACACCTATGACGCGAAACTGCGCATGGCGGAACTGGCCGACGGGCCATGGCACGACCCCCCGATGGCCCACCGCCTGCGCGCCGAGGCCGCAGGCCTGCGCGAGAGGTTCAACCGGGACTACTGGATCCCCGAACGGGGCGGCCACTACGCCGTCGGCCTGGACGGCGACAAACGGCCCATCGACTCGATGACCTCGAACATGGGTCACCTGCTGTGGAGCGGCATCGTCCCCGAGGATCGAGCCGGACAGGTCGCGCGACAGCTCATGTCTCCGGAGATGTTCTCGGGATGGGGCGTACGCACCCTGTCGGCCCTGGACATCGGCTACAACCCGATCGGCTACCACGTCGGCACGGTGTGGCCGCACGACAACTCCATCATCGCCGCGGGGCTGGCCCGTTACGGCTACCGGAAGGAAGCGAACCGGATCGCGATGGCGATGCTGGAGGCCTCCCGGGACTCCGATCACCGGCTGCCCGAGGCGCTCTCCGGCTACGACCGGTCCTTCGGTCGCCAGCCCGTGCCGTACCCCACCGCCTGCAACCCGCAGGCCTGGGCCAGCGGGGCGCCCCTGCTGTTTCTGCGCACGATGCTCGGCCTCGAGCCGGGCGAGGACGGGCTCCTCGCCGACGCCCACGTCCCCGACGAACTCGGACGGGTCGGCCTGCACCGTGTGGCGGTGGCCGGCCGACACTGGAGTGTCGATGCCACCGGTTCCCACTGCCGCGTCTCGCCCGCCGACTAGGGCCGCGTCGGGCCGGCCACGCGTCTCGGCAAACCGGTAGCCATGACCGGTACGGGGTAGAACAGCGACATGAGCAGTCCCCGCGCGGTGGTGATCGGCCAACTCGCCCGCGATCTCGTCCTCGAGATCGACCACTGGCCGGAGGTCGGCCAGGCGGCCGACGTCCGGGGGCGGCGCGAGATGCTGGGCGGCAAAGGCGCCAACCAGGCGGTAGCGCTCGTCCAGCTCGGCGTGACGGTGGCGCTGGTCGCCGTGGCGGGCGACGACGACATCGGCGACCACCTGCTCGCGCAGGCCACCCGGGACGGGGTGGACGTCACTCAGGTGGCCCGCCGGCCCGACACCTCCACCGGGCTGATCGTGGAGGCGCTCGACGGAGCCGGGCGGTGGCGGTACCTGCAACACCTGACCGACGAGGTACTCCTCACCGCGGCCGACGTCGAAGCCTCCGCGGAGCTGCTGTGCGCCGCGGACGCCGTACTCGTGCAGTTGCAGCAGCCGCCCGTGGCGGCCCTCACCGCCGCGCGCCTGGCCCACGACGCTGGTCGGCTTGTGGTGCTGGACGGTGCACCGGCCAACGACAGCGACGGCCCGGCGTTGCTAGCCGCGGCCGACGTCGTCCGCGCCGACGCGCACGAAGCACGCTTGTGGACGGCAGCGCCGACCGACGACATCGACCGGCTGCTGACCGCCGCCGGCGACATCCTGGCGGCCGGGCCGCGGCTGCTCGCCTTCGGCGTGGACGCCGGGAACCTCTTCGTCTGGCGCGACCAGCAGTGGGGCGACGGGCACCTGCTCGTCCCGCTGGCCGCTCAGAAGGTGGTGGACACCACCGGAGCCGGCGACGCTCTCGTCGCCGCGCTGACCGCGGCGCTACTGCGGGGCGACCCGCCCCCGGTCGCCGCCCGATACGCCGTCGCCGCGGCCGGGGCAACCGTCCGACATCCCGGCGGGCGGCCGAACCTGACGGCAGACGAGCTTCGGGCCGCCCGTGCACCCCTACTCGGGGCCTGATCCCGGTGCTACGCGGACGTGCGCGCGTTCGCCCTGCTTGCCGATGAGGCTGAGGAACTCGACGGGACCGGAGCTGGTGGACCCGAACCAGTGCGGGGTTCGGGTGTCGAACTCCGCGGCCTCCCCCGGTTTGAGGATGAGATGGTGCTCGCCGAGGACCAGGCGCAGCGTGCCGTTGAGGACGTAGACCCAGTCGTAGCCCTCGTGGGTGCGCAGGTCGGGTTCGCGGTCGTCGGCCCCGGTCAGGAGGACGAACTTGTAGGCCTGGATGCCTCCGGGCCTACGGGTCAGGGGCAGGATGGTCGACCCGTCGCCGCCGGCGATGGGGCGCAGGTTGATGCGGGGGTCGCCGGTTGGTGGCGCGTCGACGAGCTCATCGAGAGTGACGCCGTAGGCGCGAGCGAGCGGGAGTAGCTGCTCGAGGGTGGGGCGTCGCAGGCCCGCCTCGAGCCTGGACAGCGTGCTGGCGGAGATGCCGGTCTCCTCCGCGAGGTCGGTGAGCGTGAGGCCGCGGCGGAGCCGCAGGTGCTTCAGCCTCGGCCCGACAGCGTCGAGCGTGCGGTCCAGGTCGTTGCCCATACCCCCATTTTGCCATTTGGCAAGAAGTTTTGCGTATCGCTCGACTGCCGGCCACAGTCGTCAAGGACACGCGAAGACGGTGAAGGGGTGGCCCGATGACGCACGGATTCGACAAGGACTACTGGGAGCGGCACTGGCACCAGGCGCACCGGGACGGACCCGCGGTGATGGCCGGGAGTACGCCGCAGCCGTACCTGGCCCGCGAGACCAGCAGCCTGGTCCCGGGCACGGCGCTGGATGCCGGGTGCGGCACCGGCGCCGGCGCGATGTGGCTCGCCTCGCACGGCTGGCATGTCACCGCGGTCGACATCGCCCCCGAAGCCCTCGCCCGCGCCGCCGAGCGCGCGGCGAACAGCGAGGTGTCCGAGCGCGTGCAGTGGGTCGAAGCGGACCTGACCGTCTGGGACCCGGGCGTGCGGTTCGATCTAGTCACGACGCACTACGCGCACCCGGCGATGCCGCAACTGGCCTTCTACGACCGCCTCTCCGCATGGGTGGCCCCCGGCGGCACCCTGCTGATCGTCGGGCACCTGCACACCCCGGGAGCCACCGGGCACGGGCACCACCCTCCCGCCGAGGCATCGGTCACCCTCGCGGACATCACCGCAGGCCTGGACAGCACCGCGTGGGACATCACCACCGCCGAGGAGCACGTCCGCACGGTCACCGGCCCCGGCGGCCACGCGGGTCCGCTGCACGACGTCGTCGTGCGCGCCACACGACGCCCCTGATCAACACCGCGTCCTCGACGCGGGAACGTCGCACCCCGAATCGGTCCGTGGGCGCCGTCCCGGCGCCATCTCGGCGAGCAGGCAACATGCCGTATCCCGGTGACTTATGGTGAAAAGCCGGCGCGGCCCCTGTCGTCCGAGGTGGTGCGACGCGGGCGTCCAGATCAGGACCATAGAGCTTTCACGTTGTTCAGCCGAAGGACGGACCGATGACCGAGAGAACGTCACGGTGCCGCGTGCCGACGGCTCGGAACCACTGTCCGGCCGTTCAGGCCCGGTCGCACCGCTGAAATGGACTGGGCCGGATGGGGTTTGTTCGGGCTGGTCGCCACCGCGGTGCTCACCGCGGCGCTGACCACTGCCCAACTGGCCGGCCTCACCCGCCTCGACTTTCCGCTGGTCCTCGGGACCCTCGTCACCGAGGATCCCGACCGGGCCCGAGTCGTCGGGTTCTTCATCCACCTCTGCGCCGGTCAGGGCTTCGCCCTCGGCTACGCGGCCACGTTCGCCCTGCTGCACCGCGCCACCTGGTGGATCGGGGCGCTGCTCGGGACCATCCACGTCGGGATCGCGCTGACGGTGCTCCTACCGCTGCTTCCGGGCGTACACCCGCGCATGGCCTCCCAGCGGGCGGGCCTGACCACCACGGCCGTGCTGGAGCCGCCCGGCCTGTTCGCCGTCAACTACGGCATCCAGACTCCCGCGGTCGTGGCCGCCGTCCACGTGCTCTACGGGGTGGTCCTCGGGCTGCTCCTACAGGCCGACTGACCCGCGCCGCACGACCCGTCCGGCGGCGATCTCCATGACCGGCGCGAACGACACGAACTGTCCCCGGGACCCGGCGCCGATCAGCGACTACGGGCTGCTCGGTGACACGCGCACCGCTGCCCTCGTCGCCGGTGACGGCGGGATCGACTGGCTCTGCGTGCCTCGCTTCGACGGCGAGCCCCTGTTCGGCAGGCTGATCGGGGGCGCCGACGCGGGAACGTTCCGGGTCGGCCCGGCCGGGCCAGCCACGGTCATCGAACGGCGCTACCGGCAGTACACCGCCACCCTGGAGACGACATGGGCGGTGGGCAGCGGCCGGCTCACCCTCACCGAGGCCATGGTGACCGAGGTCAGCGGCCGCCTGCTGCCCACGACACTGATCGTGCGGCGTCTGTCGGCCGCTGACGCGGCGGTCGACGCCGTCATCGAGTTCGATCCCCGCTTCGGTGTACGGCACCGTCGGCCCCGGATCCAGCGCCGGCGCGAGGCCCTGGTGTGTGAGTGGGGGTCCCTCGCGGTCTCGCTGGGCAGCACACCCGGGCTCACCATCGAACCAGGCCGGCCTACCCGGATCAGGGTCACGCCGGGCCGTCCGGTCACACTCGTGCTGGCCGTGGCCCATCGCGAACCGCTGATCCACGTCGAGCCGGCATCGGCCTGGGACCTGCTGAGCGAGGACGAAGACCGCTGGCGGTCCTGGACAGCCGACATCGACGGGTCACTGCCTTTCCGGGAACACGTCGTACGAAGTCTGTTGACCCTGCGGCTGCTGACGTACTCGCCCTCGGGGGCCCCAGTGGCCGCACCCACAACGTCTCTGCCCGAGGATCCCGGCGGGATACGGAACTGGGACTACCGCTATGTCTGGCCCCGGGACGCCAGCATCGGCGTCAGTGCCTTCCTCAGCGTGGGCAAACCCGACGAGGCCCACGGTTTCCTCGCGTGGCTGCTGCACGCCAGCCGGCTGGAGCGGCCACGCCTGCCGGCGGTGCTCACCCTGCACGGGCGCCACGTGCCGGCGGAACGGGACCTGGCCGGCTGGCCCGGCTACCTCGGCAGCGTCCCGGTACGGATCGGCAACGGCGCCGCCGGGCAACACCAGCTCGACGGTTACGGCTGGGTGACCGACGCCGCCTGGGCGTTCGCACAGGCAGGGCAGAGGCTCTCCAGCGAGACGTGGCGGGCGGTGCGCGGCTTCGCCGACGTGGTGGCCCGTTGCTGGCAGGATCCCGACGCCGGCATCTGGGAGGTCCGCGAACCTGCCCAACACGTCCATTCCAAGCTCATGGGCTGGCTCGCACTGGACCGCGCGCTGCGCATCGCCGACACGCACGCCCTGCCAGACCGCCAACGTCGACGCTGGCAGAAGGCACGAGACGCCATCGCCGCCGAGGTCCGGGCATCCGGCTTCGACCCCACGGCGGGCAGCTACATGCGCAGATACGGCTCGGAGGACCTCGACGCGGCCCTGCTCGTCCTGCCGCTGCTGAACATGGACAGCGTCGAGTCACCCCACGTGCAGGGCACCATCGACGCCATTCGGGACCAACTCTCCGCCGGCGGCCCGCTGCTCTACCGCTATCCGCCGGGGTCTGACGGCTTTCCGGGCACCGAAGGCGCGTTCCTGCCCTGCTCGTTCTGGCTGGTTCAAGCCCTCGCCCGCACCGGGCGCCGCACCGAGGCGGTCGAGTTGTTCGAGACCATGCTCGGCTACGCCAGCCCACTGGGCCTCTATCCCGAAGAGCTGGACCCGGCAACCGGCACCCATCTTGGCAACTACCCCCAGACGCTGACCCACGCCGCGCTCGTCCAAGCCGCACTCGCCATCCGGGACGCCCCCAACAGCCAGCTACCGCTTTGAGGGTTTTGCCTCGCCGTGCTGCTGACATCTGCTGAAAAGTCTGCACCGTTGGTTCAACGATACCGTTCAAGGCATGACTGCTGGCATCACAGACGCCGTCCACGCCGTCGACGCTTCTTCCGTCATGGCGTTGTTTCCGGCCAGACCACGGCTGCTCGCCCTGGGTGAGCCGACCCACGGCGCGGGAGGTCTGCTCGACCTGCGGAACGATCTTTTCCGGCAACTCGTCGAGCAGGAGGGCTACCGGACGATCGCCATCGAGAGCGACTGCCTGATGGGCCTGATCGTGGACGACTACGTCACCTCGGGCACGGGCAACCTCGACGAGGCCATGGAGCACGGCTTCAGCCACGAATGGGGCGCCTTCGCGGGCAACCGAGAGCTGGTGCGCTGGATGCGCGCGCACAACGACGGCCGGCCCGTGGCAGAGCGGTTGCGCTTCGCCGGTTTCGACGGCCCGCTGGAGATCACCGGCGCCGCGAGCCCCCGGCAGGCCCTCACCGCACTTCACGCCTACGTCACCACCTGGGTCGACGCCGACCTTCTTCCCTGCACCGCGGAGACGCTCGATCGCCTGCTCGGCGCCGACGACCGGTGGACCAACCCCGCCGCGATGATGGACCCGTCCCAGACCGTGGGGCGGACGCCCGACGCCGAACACCTGCGGCTGCTCACCGACGAGCTCGTAGCGCTGCTCGACGCGCAGACGCCCCACCTGATCGCGGCGTCCGCACGCGAGGACTGGCACCGGGCACGCCTGTACGGGCGCACCGCCATCGGCCTGCTGCGCTACCACTTCGCGATGGCCGACACGTCACCCAGCCGCATGGCGAGGCTGCTCGGCGTACGGGATTCCATGATGGCCGCCAACCTGCTCGCCATCGCCGAGCGGGGCCCGGCGCTGGTGAACGCCCACAACGGCCACCTTCAGCGGGACAGGAGCAGCATGCGGATGGGCGACCTGCCGGTCCAATGGTGGGGCGCTGGCGCGATCGTCGACGCCCACCTGGGCCAGGGGTACGCCTTCCTCGCCACAGCACTCGGCACGATCCGCCACCATGGCGTGGACTCCCCGCCCCCGGACACCATCGAGGGACTGCTGTACACGCTGCCGGAGGACCGTCACGTCGTCGACGCCGGCCGACTGGCCTCCGCCCTCGCCACGGTGACGCCCGCTGCCCGGGTGTCCCCCTGGTTCGGCTACTCCCCGCTCGACCCGGCCCACGTGGCCAGCACCGACGGGATCGTCTTCGTCAAGGACGCCTGACGGAGCAGGGCTCGTCGGCGGCGTCCAACGTCGACTACTGGTACGCGCGCCGCCCCGACGACCGCGGCCCGGAGGGCGACGGGTTGTCGGACAGGCGCGCTTGCATCGCCGCGATCGCCAAGAGGGTAGGAGGACGCCATGGCCCGGGACGACGCCGCGACGTTTGTCGACAGGGACCTGCGGGGTTCGAGGTTCACCAGGTCGACGCTGGCCGGCGCCGTGATGCGCGGCGTCGACGTGCGGGGGCTCGACATCGATGCGCCGTGGCTGGCCGACGGTGCGCTCCTGGTCAACGGTGTCGACGTCGCGCCGCTCGTCCAGGCGGAACTCAACCGGCGGTTCCCCGGGCGCGAGCTGAGGCAGGCCACGGACCCGACCAGCCTCCGCGCGGCGCGGGCGGCGACCGAACGGGCCTGGGCGGCCGCAGTCGACCGGGTGATGTCCATGCCCGAGGGTGCCGCCGACGTCTCGATCGGCGGCGAGTGGTCGTTCGCGCAGACGTTGCGCCATCTCGCGTTCGCCACCGACGCGTGGCTGGGCAAGGCGATCCTGCGCCTGCCGCAGCCCTTCCACCCGCTCGGCCAGCCGCACGTCGAGTACGAGACCGACGGCTTCGACATGTCGGTGTTCTCGACGGAGCAGCCGACGTTCGCAGAGCTCCTTGAGGTGCGTGCCGAGCGGCAGGCCAGCGTTCGGGACTTCCTCGCGACCATCACTCCGGAGCTGCTCGCCGAACCACGGCCCACCGCATGGTCACCCGACCACCAGGAGCCGGTCCTGCACTGCCTTCAGGTGATCATCGACGAGGAGTGGGAACACCTCCGCTTCGCGCTGCGTGACCTCGACGCGCAGGACCACGCCCCCGGGTCCACGCGCACACGCGTCCTCGCATGACCTTGCACTGCGCCGGCGCAGCCGAGCCGGCGCAGCCGAGCCGGTGCGGGCGACCTCCGACAGTTTCAGGCCTGGGGCGTGTTCTCAGAGGTGCTCCGGCGGGCCGTCCAACCGGACGCAGCAGGCCCCGGGACGCGGCGCGAGCCGGGGCAGCAGGTCGGTGCGTCCCGCGCCGTCGATCATGCCGGTGAGGAACGCGTGGTTGAGGCCGCACACCAGGGCGGTCTGCCGGGTGGCGAGGGCGTGGAACGGGCAGTTGCGCAGCAGCACATGGTCGCTGAGCGTCTCGGGTTCGAAGCCGAGTCCGGCGAGCACGGGGATGAGATCCTCGCCGGAGTCGCGTACCCGTGCTCCGATGTCCCGGCCGCGTCGCCGTGCGTGCCGTCGCGCCGCCTCGGGGGCGTCGTGCGGGTCGTCGGCGACCGCGTCGGCGAGGATCTCGGCGATGAGCTCGTAGCGGCGTTCGGGAACGGTGATCGCCACGCCGTCGCCGGCCGCCTCGTAGACCTTCGGCGTCCGGCCGCGGCCCCGGGGCTGATCGGTCGGCCCCTGGTAGTGGGCCCGCAGCAGACCGGACTCGACGAGCTTGTCGAGGTGGAACGCGGTGAGGTTGCGGGACATGCCGTGCGCCTCGGCCGCCTCCTCCCGGGTGACGGGGTGGTCGGCCCGGCACACGTAGTCGTACAGCGCCCGTCGGGACCGGTCGACGAGCGAGGCCATCGCGCTCCAGCGCTCGCCCGTGCTCACAGCGCCGAGATTATCACCAGCGAAGGCTATTGAAATTCCTGCCGCGCAGGGGCAGCATGATCGATAACACCAATGAGCGTTGGTGAAAATATCCAGCTTCGCCTTCGACCTTCCGCAAGGCTGACCGTCACCGGTCACCTCGGCGGCGAACTGGTCCACCGGTACGGCGTGCACGTCGCCGACGAGACCATCCGGGCGCAGGGCCACAACAGCACAGACAAGGAGAACTCCTGATGGGCATTGCCGCACTCGGCACCTGGATCACGCACGGCTCCCCGACTGGTCCTGACCGCGCCCGCGGCCCCCGGCGTGGGAGGTCGCTGAGGTGAGTGTCACCGCCCTTCGGGTGCAGCACGAGCGTCCCCGCCGCGACCCGGCCGCCGCCGAACGGGCGGCGGCGGAGTTCCTGACCGCGCTCGGCGTCGACCTGTCCGCCAACGGGCTCGCCGACACCCCGGGCCGGATGGCCCGCGCCTACGCCGAGCTGCTCACCCCGCGCGAGTTCCAGCTGACCACCTTCGACAACGACGAAGGCTACGACGAACTGGTGCTGGCCCGGGCCATCCCGATCCGGTCGGTCTGCGAACACCACCTGCTGCCGTTCGTCGGCGTCGCGCACGTCGGCTACCTGCCCGGCGAACGCATCCTGGGACTGTCCAAACTGGCCCGGGTGGTCGAACTGTTCGCCCACGGCCCGCAGGTCCAGGAACGCCTGACCAAACAGATCGCCGACTGGCTGACCACCCAACTGCGCCCGCGCGGCGTCGGCGTGGTCATCGAAGCCGAACACCTGTGCATGACGTTGCGCGGCGTCCGGGCCGTGGGCAGCAGCACCATCACCTCCACCCTGCTCGGCACCCTGCGCGACGACCACCGCTCGCGCGCCGAGTTCTTCACCCTGGCCGGGGTCGGCCCCCGCTGATCGACGCACCTCGAAAGGAGCTGGACCGATGTCGAAGACCGGCACGTTCGTGATCGTGGGAGCCGGGCTCGCCGCCGCGCGGGCCGCGCAGACGCTGCGGGAGGAGGGCTTCGAGGGCGGGCTCGTCGTGATCGGCGACGAGTCGGAGCGACCGTACGAGCGGCCGCCACTGTCCAAGGGTCTGCTGACCGGAGGCGCCGAACCCGATAGCGTGTACGTGCACGACGCCGGGTGGTACGCGGAGCACGACGTCGACCTGCGCACCGCCGTGCGTGCCGTCGCCGTCGATCGCTCCGACGGGGAGGTCCAGCTCGCCGACGGCCAGCGGATCCGCTACGACAAACTGCTGCTGGCGACCGGCTCCAGACCCCGCGACCTCGCGGCATCCGGCGTCCACCTGGACGGGGTGCTGCGGCTGCGCACCCTCGCCGACAGCCGTCGAATCGCCGCGGCGCTGGTGGACGGCGCGCACGTCGTGATCATCGGAGCGGGGTGGATCGGCCTGGAGGTCGCCGCCGCCGCCCGGCAGCGCGGCGCCACCGTCGACATCGTCGAAACGGCCACGCTGCCGTTGCGCCGGGTGCTGGGCGACGAGATCGCCCAGGTGTTCGCCAACCTGCACCGGGACCACGGCGTCACCTTCCACTTCGGCGCCGAGGTCCGCGAGATCCGCGGCACCGGTCGAGTCTCCTCGGTCCTGCTGGCCGACGGAACCGAGGTGCCCGCCGACTCCGTGGTGGTCGCCGTGGGCGTACAGCCGAACACCGAGCTGGCAACCGCGGCCGGCCTCACCGTCGAGAACGGAATCGTCGTCGACGCGTCCCTGCGCACCGCCGACCCGGAGATCTACGCCGCCGGTGACGTCGCCAACGCCTACCATCCCGTGCTGCGCCGGCGCCTGCGCGTCGAGCACTGGGCCAACGCACTCCACGGCGGCGCCGCGGCGGCCCGCGCCATGCTGGGGCAGCCCGTCAGCTACGACGACCTGCCCTACTTCTACACCGACCAGTACGACCTGGGAATGGAGTACGTCGGACACGCCCCGCCCGAGGCGTTCGACCGGGTCGTCGTCCGGGGCGACGTCGCCAAGCGCGAGTTCATCGCCTTCTGGACCGCCGGCGGGCGGGTGCTCGCCGGCATGAACGTCAACGTGTGGGACGTCGTCCCGTCGATCCGGCGGCTCGTCGCGACAGCCCAGCCGGTCGACCTCGACCGACTGGCCGACCCCGCCGTGCCGCTCGACGAGCTGCAGCCGCCCTCGGCACCCGGGACGCAGCTCGGATAGGCGGCGTTGAGAACGTGCACGACGCTCCGGGTTGGCGTGGTCGGCCTCCTGCTAGCGGACAATCAGCGTCGCGGTGGCCTGGTGGACCAGCGAGCCGCTGGTGCCGGTGATGACCATCGCGAACGTGCCGCGCGGGGTCCGGCTGGCGGTGTTCACCCGCAGGGTGGAGGCGCCGGCGGCGCCGACGGGGTTCGGCGTGAAGCTGGCCGACGAGCCGGTTGGCAGCCCGGTTACCGACAATGCCACGGTGCCAGCGAATCCGCCGATCGCCGAGGTCGACACGGCGTAGGTGGCGGTCTGGCCCCGCTGCACCGTCGCCGCCGACGGCGAGACAGTAAGCGAGAAGTCCGGTGCCGGGGTGACCACCAGCGTGATCCCGGTGGAGTGGCTCTTCGAGCTGCTCGTACCCGTCACCGTCAAGGCGTACGTCCCTGGCGGCGCCGACCCCGACGTCGCGATGCGCAGGCTCGCGCTGCCCGGTCTGACGACGACCGACGGCGAGAAGGATCCCGTGCCGACCGAGGCCGGCAGGCCGCTCAGGCTCAGCCCGACTGTGCCGGTGAACCCGTTCAGGCCGGTGACGCCGATCGTGTAACCGGTGCTGCCGCCCGCGACGACGCCGGCGGAGGTCGGCGCGGCGACGAGGCCGAAGTCGGGCGGCGGGCTCACCACCAGCAGCATCACCGCCGTCCGGCTCAGTCCGCCGCTGGTGGCGGTGAGGGTCAGTGGGTAGGTCCCGGCCGCGATCGTGGACGCCGTGGTGACGGCCACCTGGGCGGAGCCCGTTCCACCCGCGATGACGGCCGGGGTGATCGTCCAGGTGGCCGGTGTGCCGGAGAGGCCGCCGAGCGCGAGCGCCACGTCCCCGGCGAAGCCGTGCACGCCCGAGACGGCGACGGTGTACGTGACCGTGCCGCCCGGGACGGTCGTCGCTTCGGGAGGCGACGCCGCCACGTTGAAGTCGGGCGCCGTGGCGAGCCACTGGTAGGCGGCGAGCGCGTCCACCCTGCCGTGCCCGTACGTGTTGTCCGGTCCGGGCTCCCCCAGATCCACCGCGGCGCTCTCCAGCGCGCTCTGCTGGCGGTCCGCGCCGAGGTCGGGGAACGCGCCGAGCAGCAGGGCGAGCACCCCGGCGACGTGCGGCGCGGCCAGCGACGTGCCGGACACGTCACGATAGCCGCCGTACAGGTCGGTGGTCCGAACGCCGACGCCGGGCGCGCTGAGCCGCGGCGCGATCGCCTGGGCACACGCGGACGGGCCGCGACTGCTCGATGGGTCGATGACCCCGCCGTCGTCGACGGCGCCCACCGAGAGGGCCTCCGGGTTGTTGGCCGGGCTGAGCACGGTGGAGGGATCGGGCCCGTAGTTGCCGGCGGAGAAGACCGGCAGGATGCCGGCCGCCCGCAGGTTGCGCAGGTCCGGCTGGAAGTCGAGATTGCACCCGCCGATGCTGCCGCTCCAGGAGTTGTTGACCACGTCGGGTGCGTCCGGCGTGGCCGGATTGCCGTCGGGGTCGAGCAGCCACTGGAAGCCCAGATGGATCCGCGAGGTGGTGGTGCTGCCGTGGTCGTTGAAGATCTTGACGGCGATCCACTTCGCGCCCGGCGCGACGCCGATCGACGTGCCCCCCGCGGAACCTCCGACCAGCACGCCCATCGTCGCCGTCCCGTGCCCGTTGACGTCGGTCGGCGTCGCCGGGTGTTCGCCGTTCGGGTCGTACCAGCTGTTGCTGCCGCCGCGCCAGCTCGCGGTGAGTTCCGCATGGCTGCCGTCCACTCCGGTGTCCATCGTCGCCACCACCGTTCCCTGGCCGGTGAGGCCGAGGCTCCACAGCGCCGGGGCGTTGACCGCGGCGATGTTCGGCTCCACGGGGGCGGCTGTGGTCGACGGGCCGGCCGTCGACGGCGGGGCCTGGACCGTACGGTCGGGGCGGATCTCGCGCACGTCGGGCCGTGCCGCGAGTTCGGCGATCACCGACGGCTGGGCGACTATCGCGACCGCGTTGACCACCCACAGGGGCAGCACGTCGGCCACCAGGCCCTGCCCGCGTCGCCGGGCGAGCAGGCCGAGCATGCCGGTCTGATCGGCGCCCGCCCGAGCGCGCAGGGCACGTACGAGCGCGACCGTGCGCCGGTGGCGGCTCGGCGCCACGACCGTGTTCGGGTCGACCTGGGACCTGAGCACGACGATGGCCCGCACCATGCCGGCACGTTCCGCGGAGGCCGTCGGGCCGGCATCGGCGGACGCCGTCCCGGCTCTGGGGCTCGCCGTCCCGGAGGCCATCAAGGCCACGGCGAGAGCGGCGGCGACAACGGTTCGCCTCATCGGGCATCCTCCCGGATCCTCTGCGCAACTTCGCCGGTGGGCATGGCTGCCGGCCGGCGGCGCCGCACGGCCGTCAGGCGCCAGCCGGCGAGCACCGCCAGTAGGCCGAGCACGGCGGCCGCGGCAGCGTTGGCGATCGGAGCGAGCCGGTCGCGGGACGGCGGCCGCGCGGCCGCCGGTGCGGATACCGACCATTGGAGGGGCACCGTCAGGCGCGCTCCGCCGCGGTGGATCACCGCTGTGACCTGTACGAGGCCGGGTCCGGACAGGTTGCCGATGCCGAAGTACCGGCCCGGCTCGATATCGCGCAGGGGCACGGCGGTTGATCCGCGGTCGAACTCGACGGTGACGTCCTCGATTTCCGCCGGTGGTGGGCGGCGCGAGCTCGCGGCGAGAACCGTGAACCCGTTGGTGCCGGGCTGATTGGGGGTGACCGTCACCGAGACCACGACGTCGCCGACGGATCCGTTCCGCGTGACGGCGGTGGGGGCGCCGGCGTCGAGGGCCGTGGAATGCCTCGGCGGAGGCGTCTCGACCAGCGCTCCCGCCAGGAGCAGGAGCACGACACCCGCCGTGGCCTCGGCCGCGAGGAGCCGTCGCGACGGCGGTGCGGCGAGCCGGGCCGCTGTCCGCCCGTGCAGTCGGAGGGCGCTGGCCAGGCCGAGGCCGCCCGCCACCGACAGCAGCACGCCCTTGGCGATCAGCAGCCGGCTGTACGTCGTGTCGACCAGCGCGCGCACCGACTCGACCTCGCGCCCGGCGCTGTAGAGTCCGGTCGCCACGACCAGCGCCACGCAGACGGCGGCCAGCACCGTGAAGCGGTGACCGACGGCCTTCAGCAGGTCGCCCCGGCCGGCGGCCGGTCCACCGCGGCGGGCGAGCACCACCGCCAGCGTGACAACGCCGCCCAGCCACAGGCAGGCGGTCAGGGCGTGCACGGCGATCGCGGCGACTGCCACGGTTCGCGTGGCCCCGACCGATGCGGCGTGGCCGCCGAGTGCCTCGACCGTCACGGCGACCGACCCGAGCAACCCGACGGCCACCCACGGTGCCGGGCCGCGAAGGTGCGGCCCTCGGGCCGGGGATCGCAGGGCGGCGGCGACGGCGGCAAGGGCGAGCAGCATCGCCTCACGGGCCAGCCAGAGGTTGCCCCAGCGGGTGCCGGACAGCAGGGTGGCGGCCGTCGAGAAGCCGAGCGGACCCGACCGGTACGTCTGGGCGACCAGGTCGGCACCGCCGACGACCGCCGCCAGCCCGCCCGCGCCGGCCGCGAGCGTGAGCGCCCGCCGACGCGCCTCGTCGACGGCAACGCGGATCGGCTCAGCCGCCGCTGCGCCGACGGGGCGGAGCACGACCGCGGCGACTGCCAGTCCGCCGATCAGCCCGGCGAGCAGGCACAGGCCGAGCCACCGGCGGACGATGTCCGGTGGCGGCGTGCCGTCCCGGAATTCGGCGGCCTGCAGCGCCGGCGCACCGGGCGACGGGCTCCCGACCGTGAAGATCACGACCCCGTCCGTGGTGTGCCCGTCGTCCTCTGCGAGCACGCGCCAGGCGATGCCGTACGTCCCTGGTGCGAGCGTTGGCAGCTCGAGCACGAGCTGGCGAGGGCCCCGGCGGTCGGTCGCGATACGAGTACCCTCGACGGCCCGCCCGGTGCTGTCGAGCAGCGACGCGGCGCTGAACTCGGGCGAGATGTCCTCGCTGAAGCGCAGCAGCGCGACACGGGGCACCGCGGTGACGGTCGTGCCGTTGGCGGGCTGCGACTCGACCAGCACCGCGTGGGCGGCCGCGGGCCGCGCCGGCAGGAGGACGAGCAGGAGCGCACCGGCTGTGCCGAGCAGCCGCAACCAGATGCGGGCATCCGGCCGGCGGGCCGGGTCAGCGGACCGCGACATGCTCCACCTGCGCATTGCCCAGCAGCACGCTGACCCTGCCGCCGCGATGGATCCAGTTTCCGGGGTTCTCGAACACCAGGTAGTAGGTCACGCCGGTCCGGTACGCGCCGGTGTGGGAATGGTTCATCAGCAGCTCGTGGGCCACGAGACCGGTCCGCTCGTCCACCACGGCCGGTGGGGTGCCCGCGTCGTGCAGGGTGTTGGCCAGTTCCGGGTCGACGATCGTGAAGCGCAGGTCGACCAGTCCTCCCCCACCGGTGACCGCCACCCGGGTGATCCGAACGCCGCTGCGCTGGCCGAGACTGTCGGCGTCCACGACCGGCCGCGCCCAGGCCGCCGGGACGGGGTTGTCGGCGGTCTTCGCGTCGTCCGTCGAGGCGCGCCAGGCCGACAGGGCGAACGCGGTCAGCGCGATCGCCAGGACGAAGCCGGTGAGCCCCCCGGCGAGGCGCGCGTGCCGCCCGCCCCAGCGCCACCGGCCCCTTCCCGCAACCGGGGTGCCGCCCCGATCGAGTGGATCGCTCATGGCCGTACCTCACCTCAATGGTGGATGAAAGTCAGCATCCCGCCGCCGGTCGCCGGGGTCGGGCCGGTGCCGGTCTGCACGCCGTTGGTGAGGTGCTGCTGGCGGTTGTACAGCGGGAATCCGTGTGGGCTCGGTCCGGACCCGGCCGGCATCGTGGCGATCGCGTCCTCGGTCGCGCCAGCCGGGATCGTCTCGGCGTTCGCGTCGAAGGGGACGTTCAGCGGCCGGGCGTCGCGGGCGAGCACCCGCTCGTGCATGCCGAGCAGCAGCATCGTCGTGTTGTCGTAGCCGGCGTTCAGATAGCGCAGCAGCACGCGTTGTCCGGCTGCCGCCGTGATGCCCGGTGCCGTGTCCGGGTAGGCCCTGCCGTTGATGAGCCAGTACGTCGCCCGGTAGGCGTGCATGTCGAAGGTCGCGGGTGCGGCGTTGAAGGCGGGGTCGATGGCGCTCAGGACGAGCAAAGCCTCCACGTCGTACGCGGTCGTCGTGGAGTTGTAGGCCTGGTTGGGCGTCGCCGGCCGGACAATGAGCGCACCGGAGAGCCCCATCGCCGCCTGGCGTCCGGCATCGCCGCCGCTGCCGTACAGGTAGGTGCCGGGCGCGTTGGCCGTGAAGGTACGGGTGACCGTCGCGCCGACGGCGGCGTCGGCCGGTCCCGCGTTGAAGGCGATGCCCGGGATCTCGAACGAGAGCGGGTGGCCGGCGGGGAGGTTGTTGGTGACCGCGAGCGTAACGGTGTCCCCGACGTTGACGGTCAGGGGCGGCCCCGGCAGGACCGGCGTGACGCCGGCACAGTTCCCCGGCGTTGCCGTCGTGCCGAAGCCCCAGATCGGGACGTTCACTCCACCGGCCAGGGTGACGCTACCGGCCTTCGCGCACACGTTGATGGACACCGGTGCGGCCGAGACGCTCGGGCTGCCAACCCCGAGCCCGGCGGCGATCAGGACCAGGACGAGCAGACTCCTGGTCGTCGTCTTCCACGCATGTGCGCGCATCGCCGATCTCTCCTTAACCTCGCGGCCGGTCATGGCGCGTCGTAGGTGAGGGCCATGAGGTTGCCCCATGTCGAGAAGGGGGTCGGGTTGGGGGCCGTGTACCGCTGCGTGTGGACGAGCACGCGGACCTGGCCGCCGTTCGCTCCGGTGCCGACGTAGGCGCTGGCGGGTCCGGGCAGCGTCCACGTCGAGGTGAGGTCGCTGGATCCGACGGTCCGCGGCTGCGTCGGCGGTGGCGGAAGGGTCACCCACCCGGCAGAGGTCGCGGACGAGCAGCCCGCCGCACCCGCGATCGTCCAATTGCAGATCTTGACCGTCTGCTGCGGCTGGTTCGAGCTGATCGTCACGCATGTGGTGGCGGTCGTGCTGCCGCAATTCTTGCCCTTATAGGTCACCTTGAGGTTCTGGGCTCCGGCCGGAATGCCGGTGAACGCCGCGTACCAGTCGGTTGCCAGCGGGGTGATCGTGGCGCCGCTCAGGTGGCTCGCCGCCACCGTGCCGAGTTGGCCCCGTGCCACCGTCCAGGTCGTGGTGCCCTGTCCGCCCGTGACCAGCAGAACCTCGTTGTCGATCCGAACGTGGTAGGTGCCCGAGGCGGGGAAGCCGGCGGCCGAGGAGACGGTGATGCTCGCCTGCGTGGCGGTCGTGGCCGTCGGCCGGGTCGTCGTCCTCGGGTTCACCATGTAGTACCTGCTGTCGTCCGCGGCGAGGTCGGAGACGCTGCCACCCTTGAGCGCACCGCCGACGATGGCGCCCGACGTCGGGTAACCCGTGCACCCGCCGGACGGATCGACCCGCAGCAGGGTGGCCATACCGCCGAAGCCTTCGTCGAAGTTGGTGAATTCATTGAGCGCGTGGCTGTGCCACGGGAAGTACCACTCGCCGCAGATGTTCTGCGACACCACCCCCGTCGGCAGGGTGCCCTTGTAGCCCAGGTATGGGCTGCCGCCGTACCAGGTGTTGCCGTCCTTGAACGTGACGTCGCGGTAGTTGGGCGGCGGCACCGGCAACGGGTGGGTGTTGGGATCCCACTGGTCCTGGTCGTCCCAACGCAGGAGGAAGTCCTCGGTCTGCCCGGAGCCGATGGTCTCGCCGAAGTGCTCGGTGGACGCCGAGCCCCCGCCGGGCGCGCGCAGCGGCCGGCCGTCCTGCGCGATCAGGGTGGTGTGGTTGCCGTGCGGGTGGAAGGGATGGTTCAGGGCACCCACGTTGATCATCCTGACCAGAGCGGGCGGAGTGCCGGGCGACGTCGGGCGGATCCGCACCAGTGCCCCGTACGGCTGGTTGGGCAGCAGCCCGGAGCCGTTGTCCTGGATGGTGTCCGGGAAGTCCCGTCCGTTGATGGCGAAGTAGCGATCGCGCCGGGCGTTGACGTCGTACGTCGCGCCGGTCTCCACCGCATGGTGCAGCTCTGGATCGATCTCGCTGAGCAGCAGGAGGTACTCGCGCGAGGGGTCGAACGCCGTCGTGGCGTCGTAGGCGTAGGCGGGGCCGAGGCTCGGCCGCACGACCAGAGCGCCGTAGAGGCCCATCTCGATCTGCTTGGCGATGCCCGAGCCGCTCTCGTACAGGTACGTGCCCGGACTGCCTGCCACGAAGCGGTAGCTGACGGTCCCGTTCGTCGCCGCCGCCTCGGTGGTCAACAGACTCGTGGCGCCGCCGGTGGCGGTCACCGCCGCGTCCTGGCCCGGGAACACGATGGAGGCGGGCTCTGGCAGGTTGTTGGTGAGGTTGACGACGACGGTCTCCCCCTGGGTCACGCACAGCACCGGCCCCGGGCTCTGGAACTGCCCGCTGTCGGGGGCGTCCGCGTTGGCGTAGCTCCACATGAAGACGCTGTTGCCGTCAGGTGTCTCGATGTAGCCGGTCTTCGCCACCAGGTTGAAGGTGTGGGTGCCGCCCGCGACGGTGCCGGGGGTGCAAACCATCCCGACCTTGGGCGCTTCGGTGGGAAGCGCGTCGGCGGGTCCCGGTACAAGCAGCGCCGAGCCGGCGGCGAGCGTGACGACGGTGACCAGCCGTTGGGCTCTCTGCCTCATCATGGCTTTTCCTTCCGCGACGCGCGGCCACGCCCACTCAGACATAGGTCTGGCCCACAACGGTTTGGGCCGGAAGGGGACGGGTCGGCGAGTAGACCCGGACCTCGGTGATCATTCCCCCGGGTCCCGGGGCCGCTGAGCCGAAGTTCGAGAGCTTCCGCCAGTCCCGGTTCTTGAGGTAATAGACGTTGTAGCTTCCCCAACTGTCCGACCCGGAGGGGCGTGCGGTGTCGTACGGGGGCGCGTCGAACAGGACGTCTCGTGCCTCTCCCGGTCCGACGTAGAGGGTGTTCGTCCAGTACGACGTGTCGACGGCGCCGTTGCGCAGCAGCGCCGCGTCCTGCCCGATGACATGCATCGGAATGCCCGGCAGTTGCATGCTGTGCTGCTGGTAACCGAGATTGGCCAGCCGCAGGAGGGCCCGATCACTGGGGTTGACCTGGACGAGCGCGGAGTTCGGCTGGCTGTAGTCCAGGGCGCCGCCGTAGTTCGGGTTCGGCGTGGCGATGCGCATGGCGGTCGGCAGGCTCGGGCTGTCGTTGGGCAGCACGGTCTGCGGGTAGACCCGGCCGTTGATGGTGAACCACTGCGGGTCGTAGTCGGTCGGAATGGACTCCTGGATGTCCCGGTCACCGTCGTGAAAATCTGTCCACAGCTCGTTGAGCAGGAGCGCGAAGTGGCGGTGGTAGCCGGTCGACCCGTCGCCGTCGTTGTACGCGAACCTGGTGAACCCGCCGATCGAGGTGCCGTCCTGCAGGGGCCGGACGAAGACGATCCCCGTCATTCCCATCTCTACGTGCTCGACGTCCTCGAAGTGGCAGTGGTACATGTACGTGCCCTCACGGTGCGGGCGGTAGAAGTAGGTCAGCTGTTTGCCGATGGGCACCGCCACCGACACCTCGGGCACACCGTCGTTCAACGGCGACGGCAGGTCGAAGCCGTGCCAGTGGATGGTGTGGGAGTCCGTCAGGTCGGGGCGCTGCAACAGACCCAGGTTCGTCAGGGTGATCCTGATGTCGTCGTTCTGCAGGAACTCGAGGGTCGGTGCGGTGTGCTTGGTGTGCCCCTTGTAGGTGGAGATGAGCTCCGCCACCGACAGAGAGGGGTCGACGGGAACGAAGCCGAAGATGTAGAGGGGGTTGCCCTCCCGGCCGGGGACGCTGAGGTACCCGTCCGTGGCCACCAGGGACAGCTCGGTCGTTGCCGCCTCCGCGCGGCGGGCGCCGAGGGGACCGTACGCCGCGGTCGTGCCGACGATTCCGCCGGCAGCGACTCCTGCCGCGCCCCAGCCGACCGCTCTGAGGAACGCTCTCCGTGTCGAAGTTCGCGCCATGGCTTTCACATCGGACTCCTCACTGGCCGCTCGGGGGGACGAGCACCGTTATTCCGGCCAGTTCGTCAGCGCCCAGATCCCACGGTGTGGTGTCCCGCCCCGACAGCCGCAGCTGCGGACGGCTCTGCCCGTCGATGTCGCCGGGGGTTCCGGTGGGAGCGCCGATCGCGGTGGCGGAACACGCCGAGATGCTCGCCGGTACCGGGGTGTTGGAGCAGCGCACGCCGCGGTCGATCGCCGGCGAGGTGACCTGGAGGTGGTAGTCACCGGTCAGTCCGACCGGCGGGTCCTGCCCGGTGATCGTCACCGCCGCGGTCTGCGGGTCCAGCCGCGACCCGGACACGGTCAACTCGTTGCCGAACGGCGTCACGAACAGCGGGTTCTCGCCGATCCGGTTCGCCTGGCCACCAGGCAGTGCCCGCAGCACGCCGTCCGGTCCCAGGATCTGGCCGTTGGTGAGCGTGGAGTACCGGGCTGTGAACGTGTCGGCGTTGTTGGTCGTTCCGCGCACCTCGAAGTCGATGAACCCTCGGTCGACCAGGGTGGCTCCCGGGCCGGGCTGGCTCAGGGTGAACGCGTCGTTGTTCCAGAAGATGTTGTTGAACAGCGCCACCGGGTTGGAGAAGCGCGGCGAACCGGCGGGCAGCGTCGCCTGGAACAGCGGGTCGTTCGCCTCGGAGGCCAGGCCGGCGGAGTGCGGGTTGCCGTCCGAGTCCTCCGACGATCCGGTGGAGACGTTGTTGGCCACGGTGTTGTTGACGATCGAAACGTTCGACGAGTCGTCCAGCGTGATGGCCCCGCCGACGTCCGCCGCCCCGTTGTTGTTGATCATGTTGTTGCGGATGTTGATCCGCGCGGTGAGGGCGTCGAGCACGAACATCCCGCCGCCGTCGTCGCCGGAGTAGTTGCTCTGGACCAGGTTGCGGTCGACGTCCACGGTCCCGGTCCCGTCTCCCAGCGCGGCCGGCGAGCCCACCGGCAGCTCGGTCTCGATGGCGATGCCGGCGCCGGAGTCGACGGAGTCGTTGTAGTAGATCTGGTTGTCGTGGATCCTGCCGCCGGGGCTGAGGCCGATGTGGGAGACGCCGGCTCCGTAGTTCACGCTGAAGTTCGAGCAGATTATGTTGCTCGCCAGCTCGTACCCGTTGGAGCCGTAGAACAGCCCCACGGCGCCGGCCTGGGTCAGGCCGCCGTTGCCGGTCAGCCGGTTGTTGGCGATCCGCACGTTGTAGTTGTGGTTGACCCGCGCGCCGGTTCCGCGCGGCCCGGCGTCGAACGGCTGGCCGAGCGCGATCCCACCGGCGACGATCCCGCCGTTGTTCTCCAGCACGTTGTTGGTCAGCTGCATGTTGTTGGCGGAGGCCTGCAGCTGGATGCCGCCCGCCCCGTCGCCCTGACCGGTGGTCAGGCCCAGGCCGTCGATGCGGGCCCGGTTGAACGCCGCGGTGAGGCCGGTGCCGATGTCGTAAGCCGTCGCAGTCTTCGCCAGCACGGTGATGTCCGCGCCGCGCAGCACCGGGTGGTTGCCGACCAGGCCGTTGTTCGTCACTCCCGCGTAGGGCGAGTTCGCGCTGATCGTCGCGTCGTAGTCCGATGCGTTCTGCTGGAAGTACCGGCCGTCGATGACGGTGCCGGGGACGTTGAACCGCGCGTCCTCGGGGTCGCGGGCCTGCAGCTCGTGGGCGCCGATGATGCCGCCGGGGCCCCGTCCCTGCAGCTTGAGCGGCTTCCACAGCAGCACGTTCTCGTTGTAGACGCCGGGCGAGAGCACGAGCAGGCTACCCGGGACGGCGCTGTTGATCGCGTTCTGCAGGGCGTGCACTCCGCCGTTTCCGGTGGCCGGCGGTGGCGGTGGCACGTTCACCACGGTCGGCGTGTAGGTGACGACGTCCGTGCCGGAGCCGTTGCTGCCCAGCACGTGCAGCGTGATGCCGTTGACGCTCGACACGCCACCGTTCGCGTCCGCCGTCGTGATCGTCAGCTGCTTCGGCCCGGGCCGGAAGGTGGAGCTGAGCGCCGGCACATTCAGCACGATGTTGTCGGGCGTGGAGCCGCTGCCCGGGGTCCAGCTGACGATGCCGCCGTTGGCCCGGGTCAGGGTCTGCACCTGGCCGGTGCGGCCGTCGGTCAGTGTCGCCCGGACGCCGGTCGTGCCCGTGGCCGTGCCGGGTGCGCCGATGAAGTCGGCCTGGACGGTGATCTGCCGGCTGCCGGCGGCCGGCACGACCGGGGTGGAGATCTGCAGCAGCTCGGGCCGTGCCGGGACGGCGGGGTCCTCGCATGCGGTGCCGGAGATCGGGTCCAGCGGCAGGTCGAGCTGCGTGGTCAGGCCGGGCCACGCCTCGGCCGGCGTAGTGGCGACAAGCAGGTTCGGGTTGAAGTTGGTGTTCGGGTGTTCCTTGGTCCCGGGGTCGTCGACCTTGACCAGGTACATGCCGGGGCACGGGCCCTGTGGGATCGGGCAGTTGAACGTCTCGGTGGAGGGCACGAGCACCTCGAACGAGCCGTCGGCGCTGGTGGTCACGGTCGTCAACAGCCGCCAGGTGTTCGCGTCGTACGGCTGGTTGACGTTCGGCACGGTGTCCACCCGGGCGTAGATGCCGACCGGAATGCCGGCGATCGGCCGCGGCTCGCCGTACCACGGGGACAGCTTGTTGCGCTCGAAGTAGATGTCGTTGAAGACCTGTCCGACCAGGCGGCCGGGCAGCTGCACGTCGCCGGTCCGGTGGTCAGCGGCGTTCGTGCCGTTGGGGTCGGTCCGGAAGTTCGTCATGAGGAAGAAGTCGGCGTTGGCGTTCTGGCCGTTCTCGAGAACGACCAGGCGCTTGTCGCACATCGGCCGGGACGTGCTGGTGGCCTGGTTCCCGGTGTAGTAAACGCTCCGGGGGGTCAGCGTCGACTGGTCGATGACGTGGCTGTCGCCGGCGCACGGCGGCGGTGGGATCTGCGGAGCGAACTGGTTGCCGAGGTCGACGTTGACGTCTTCCTCCCGGACGATGTGGTACAGGCATCCCTGGCCGCCGCCGGGGACGGCGCCCTTCGGGTTGCTGATCCGCTGGGTGGCGCCCGACGGGTTGCAGGCACGGGTGTCTGCCGCGTCCTTCGGCATGACCACATGGGTGATGTACGTGCCGGCCACGAGCGGGTGATCGGACGGATCCGAGCCGTCCGTGCACAGGTCCGTTCCCAGGTTCAGGCCGCTCGGGCAGTAGTCGGCGAAGGCGTAGCCGCCGTCGAAGGCCCCGTCCTTGGTCTGCTCGCCGGTCAGCGGCACCTCGAGGCAGTTCGGCCCGATCTTGGGGTTGAACTGGGCGGTGATGTCCGCGCCGCTGATGTCCCGGATGGGGTTGCAGCTCTGCGTGAAGTTGTTGCCGTCGGGCTGCGGGTCCTGGCTGGCGTTTGGCTGCTGCCAGTGGTCGGTGACGTACCGGTTGAGGACCACGTCGTCGGCCGTGTTCGGCTGGCGGTCGGGCCCGGGGCCTTCGAGCAGAACGGTGACGTTGGGAATGCCCGGCTCGTAGTCCTCGGCGGCCTGGAACCGCGCGTCGAACTCGTTGCGCGTGGTGGCGTTGAAGGTGATGCCGACGATCTGGCCGGGCGTACCGGCAGGGTAGTCGCGCTTGCCGAAGTCGACCGTCGCGCGGTGTCCCTCGAGCAGGAGCTGGTTGTGCAGCAGACCGCCACCCTGGTTGGTCGGCACGCACGGGTTGGCCGGTACGGCCGGGGGCGCCACGCTGCAGGACGGGGTGACCGCTCCGGTGTGCTCGTCGTGCACGGAGGGGCCGGGGTAGGCGGTGAAGCGGGCGAAGCCCTGCTCGTTGACGATCCACCGGCCGAGTGGGCCGCCCTCCGCCGTCGGGTACTCGTAGTGCCCACGGGCGTCGGTGAACGTCGATTCCTTGATGGAGCCGTCCCGCCACCGCTGGTCCACGTCGGTGGTCGGGATCGGCGCGTCGAGGCCCGCGTCGTACTTGCCGTTGTTGTTCAGGTCCTTGTAGACGTGCCCGTCCAGCCAGCCGAACCAGCGGGACACACCCAGGCCGACCTCACCGTCGTCGCCGGTGTCGTTGACGTCGACGGTCTGTCCTGCGCCCACGGTGAGGGGTTTGAAGCGCATGATGTAGCTGAGCTGCTCATCCCAGACCGACAGGTTGTAGGTCCCCGCCGGGACGTGCGGGATGTCGAAGTTACCGTCCTCGTCGCCCCGGCCGATGTAGACGGTCTGGTCGGTGGTGCTGTCGGACAGCGCGACGAACGGGTTCTCCACCGGCTCGTTGTAGGTGCCGGTCGTGTAGGGCGCCCATTCCACCCAGTTGCGCGCCCTGCCCGTGATCTCGCCCGTGCCGCTGGTGGCGAACGGGGTGGGAGAGCACACGAAGCCGAACCAGTACGCGGTGCGGTTGTTCGGCGGTTCCCACAACTGCTCGCCCGGAGCGCCGGTGCCGTCGCTGCCCTCCTCGACGGGGGCCAGCAGCTGCAGCCCACCGTCGATGGTCGTGGTCTGGTACCACCGGCTGTCAGGGTCGCTGTTGCAGGGCTGGTCCGGCGGATGCACGTCGATGAAGTACGTCGCCGGCCCGAGGTCGTCGAGCTGGGTGAACCCGGTGTCGTCGGTCAGGCAGTTCCCGCCGCAGAGCGGATTGTTGTTGTAGTCGACGGTGACCGCGTTGCCGGTCTGCTCCTCGAGCCCGACCTTGAAGCCCTCCAGACCCGCCTCTTCGGTGTCCGGAGCGCCGTTGGCCCACGTGTTGTCCTCGAACACGAAGACCCGGATCTTCCCCAGCGGCAGCGGGTGGTCCTCGCTCTGCTCGGTCAGATCGATCCGCGCGGTCAGCGTTCCGTCAGTAGCGGCATCGATGGGCAGCGTGATGTGCTTGCCCCACATCTTGTGATCCAGCGAGCGGACCGAGATCAGGTAACGTCCCGCGGGCAGCTTGACCGTCGGACGGCTCTGGTCGCCTTCGGCCACGATCGGACTGTTGCTCTCGGTGTTCAGGACGAGCGGATCGCTGGCCAGCTTGGTGTTGTCCGCGTTGATGATGTACGTGAAGTTCGCCAGCTGCCCGGCGGCCGGGTTGTCTCGAGCGGTCGCGAAGTCGCGCGCGTCCACGGTGACCGTGCAGCCCCCGGCCGGACACGCGGTGGCCGCCAGCGCCGACGAGGCGCCGGTGAATCCCATCACCGGTGGGAGAAGAGCGGCGACCATGAGGACGACCGTCGACGGTGCGATCACGCGGCGAGGTCGCCGGAATCGCCGGCGTACCGCAGGGAGAAGGATTGGCCCCGACCGTGGATCGACTCGGCCCGGACGGCGATTGTCCGGGGTCGCAGCCGATCGTCTGCTCGAAGGCCGTGGACACCACGTCTTCCATGCTGTCCGCAGCGCGCTCGTCATCGTCGCCCTCGACCGATCTGGTCGCATCGGCTCCACCTCCCGGCGCGACGCTCGGCACGGATCCCCAGATCAGGGCACAGGTCGTGCGTCACACTGATGATGGAGCCCGGAGGTCGGCCCGCGGCGTTCGTGACAGGTTTGTCATCTGGCTGTCATGCCGGAGGTCCGTCGGCCCGGATCTCGCGCAGTTGTCCTGCGCCGGGCGTTCGGGCCGCCTCAACCGCCTGGGGCGGAACCCCGCTGCTGGGGCGCGGGCGCCGCATCCGTAGGCGCCTGCTGCGCGACGAAGCGTGGGAAGACCATTGAGATCCTCGTACCTACGTCGGGCTCGCTCTCCACCCGCAGCGAACCGCCCCACGAACCGACGACGGCTCTTACGATCGCCAAGCCGAGTCCCGTGCCGGAGTACATGCCCGGGGGGGCCGGTGACGCACCCGCGTTGCTCAGCGCCTCGACCTGCTCCGGATACATTCCCTTGCCCGAGTCGGCGACCACCATGGTCCAGCTGTTTCGCGTGCCGATTCCTTCGACCTCGATCCGGTCACCGGTTTCGGTGAACTTGACCGCATTGTCAAGAAGGCAGTCGAGAGCCATCTCCAGACGGTCCTGATTGATCGACGCCATCTCGACCGTGGAGCACACGCCCCACTGGCGATCCGCAGCGGGCCGCCACCGCCGCACGATGCCAGCCAGCAGCAGGTCGACGTCTCGCATCTCGCGGACGTACGGCCCGTCCAACTGCATGAGGGTCACCAGCCGGTGGGTTATGCCGGCCAGCCGGTCCAACTCCTCCAGCACGATTCTAGTGTCCTCCCGGATCACGGGATCGGAAGTGGCAGCAGACACCAGCTCGGTGTGCCCACGGGCGATCGTGATCGGGGTTCGCAATTCATGTGACGCAAGCCGTACGAAGCGGTCCTGGGACTCGGCGCGCCGGCGCTCGACATCGGCAAGTCGGGCGACCTCGGCCACCATCTGCTGGCGTCGCCGCACATGCCAGACCATGACGCCGAACACCGCAGCCATCAGTGGCACCTCGGTGACTTCCTCCCACCCGATGGCGGCCGCGGCGGCATGGTGGACGAGGATGTATCCCGTGGTGAGCGTGACGGCGGCGAGCACGACGACCATGACAACCGGGCGCCAGGTGGTCAGTCCGTACACGACCGACAGCCCGATCCACACGAGATGGAAGGGAACTGTCTCCTTTCCGGGTAAGACGTACATCAGGCAGCTGTTGACCATCGCCGTGGCGGCCCAGGCGGCGAGGAGAAGGCGGTCATTCCGCGATGAATCGATACCCGACATTGCGTACTGTCTCCACCCGCTCGGGGGTGTCCAGCTTTGCTCTGAGCCGGCGAACGTACACGTCGACCACGTTGCTGCCTGGGTCGAACAATAGCCCCCAGACGTCGGCCAACAACTCGGCCCGGCTGCACGCCTGCCCGGCCCGCTCCATCAGGTGCTGAAGCAGAAGGAACTCCCGCAGCGACAGCTCGACCGGCCGGCCGGCCACCGAGGCGCGGCGCAGCCGAAGATCCAGGCGGACCGGCCCCACGGACAGGGAACGCTGCGCCGGACCGGGGGCGGGGCCGCGCATCCTCGCCCGTACCCGGGCCACCAGCTCCGCCACCGCGAACGGCTTGACGAGAAAGTCGGCCGCTCCCGCCTCCAGGCAGGCGACCCTGATGCCGATCTCCGGCACCGCGGACACGACGAAGACCCGTTGGTCGGGGCGGGAGCCAACGAGCCGGTCGAGGATCTCGACACCGCTGATGCCCGGC
This sequence comes from Micromonospora sp. NPDC005161, assembly GCF_053599855.1. NCBI lineage: Bacteria > Bacillati > Actinomycetota > Actinomycetes > Micromonosporales > Micromonosporaceae > Micromonospora > Micromonospora sp. NPDC005161. Next base: position 44,111 of record NZ_JBSFYQ010000006.1, on the reverse strand, counting down.
AACATCAGATCCAGCACCACAAGATCGAACTCGGTGGCGAGGGCCGCGTCCAGACCGTCCCGCCCGGTTCCGGCCCGCTCGACGACGTGCCCGTCGTCACGCAGCGCCCGCGACACGAGCCGAGCTATTCGGTCGTCGTCCTCCACGACAAGTACCAGCCCCACCGGACACCTCCGTCGGCGCCCGCAACATAACCGCCCTACCCTGGGTAGCCAAGACTTCTGTCGTAAGTCAGGCGCGGGTTGCGCCAATACCGGCACGGTCCACCGCTGCAGCGCCCGAGGGGCGGCGTGGGCTGCGGGTACGCGGTCGCGATCTCGGCAGGGCGCGCCGAAGGGCACGCCGCCCACGATTACCCCGTTGCCATCGACCGGTTGCCGTCGACGCGGAAGCACCCCGGTCGAGCACGTGCCCTCGTTTACTGGGTCGCAGCGGCTTGGGCGGCGCGTTACCTCGGGGGCCGCCGGGAGATACTCGCGAGCGGGGTGGAGTTGCCCGCCGTGCGTCGCGGCCGGCGTGCCGCAAGGCTTGCGCGCCTGTAGACGCTGACCTGCGTTGAACGCACCGAGGCCCCGCTCCCGGGTCGGCACGGGGCGATGCGCGGGCCACGAGAGCGGGGTCGGGTAGTGCGATCAGCGCTACTCAGGGGTAGCAGACACCCCCGTCGTCGAAGTGGCTCTTGCCGCCGCTGGCGTCACGGGCGTTAAGGGCGCCCGTGGGCTTATTCTGCGGGTTGATCTTGGCCGGCCCAAACTTGCCAAGATGAGGTTCTACCTGGCCCGTGCGGACGCAGTCATGCCCGTAGTTGAGGCCGGGGCTGGCCTGGGCGGGTGCCGCGAAGCCGATTACGGCAATCCCGCCCGCCGCCAACGCGGCTGCAAGTCTCCGCATGGTTCCCCCGTTCTGCTGCCTTCGGCCGGGCCTGGTCGGCCCAGGGAAGCCTGGGCAGCAGCTATAAGTTATGGGTTCACTACGGTGTGTATCGGGGTTATGCCGAGTTTGGGGTGAAGCGCAAGGGGACGGGCCACGCCCATCGCCTCGGGACCACCACGCCGTGGTGGTGGAGATGCGGTCCGTCGCGCCGCGGCACGACAGAGGTCACGCGTAGCCGACGAGTGTCGCCGAGCTGCTCACGGACAGCTACTAAGTCCTGGCGTCGAATAGCCTGGCCACCTTGGTGACCCGGCCGTGCGAGCTCGAACCGTACGTCACGCTAACGCTGCGTAGTGCAACGTCATTGCCGAGACAACCATCGGCAAGCGAGGAGCCGCAGGGGCGGCCGGACGACGGCGAAGTGGTGGCGCGAGGCTCCCTACCTCTTCCGTAACCGCTCAGGCAACGGCCTCGTGTGCACGACGGCCAGCTCACGGTTCTGCCGGGTGAGTGCCGTGTAGAGCGGCCCCTGACGGCCGAGGTCCTGCGGGAAGTCGGCGGGTTCGACCACGACGACGCCATCGAACTCCAACCCAGGGGCGGTGTCCGGGTGGGCCACCGTCACCTCGCGGCCCGAGTCGACGCCGCGGGCGGCGAACCAGCCGACGGCGTTGCGTAACACCTCGATAGCCGTGGCGGCTTTCTCGTCGTCACGGATCTCGGCGTAGGCGACCCGGGAGTGATCATCGACGACGGTGTGCACGAACGCCGTACCCATCTGAGGTTCGTAGACGCCGTTACGTGCCCCGGTCCGCCGTGCGGTGGCCTGGCGGTTGCGCCCGCCCTTGCTGGCGGCCGACGAAACGCCACCCGCCGCCGTCGGGGATGTTGCCGTACTTGGTGACATCCACCTGCAGCATCGCGCCCGGATGCGGGTGTTCGTAGCGGCGGATCGGTTCCCCGGTGACCCGGTCGATGTGTGACAGCCGGTGGAGTCGGCAACGCGTCAGCACCGCGTGCACGGTCGAGGCCGGCATGCCCAGGCGGCCGCCGATCTGCACGGGTCCGAGGCGCTGTTTCCACCGCAGGTGCACGATCTTGCGTACCAGCGGACGCGTGGTCCGGGCCGGGCTGCGGTGCGGCCGCGACGAACGGTCCTGCATGCCCTCGGCGCCCTGCTGCCGGTATCGCTGCGCCCAGCGGTTCGCGGTCGGCCAGGACACGTCATAGCGTTCGGCTGCTCGGGCGACCGACCAGCCCTCATCCACGATCAGACGCGCCAGGCGCACACGTGCGCGAGGGGTCAGGGCAGCGTTAGCGTGGGACACGAAGGCCTCCTGTTGCCAGAGCGGTTCCTAGACAGCTCCACTCCACAACCGGAGGCCTTCACCTATTTCAAGATCCCAGCCGTGTCACCAACGTCCATGGACAGAACACCTAGTTGCTGCCCTGGTCGTGCGGGACGGTGACGGTGACGGTGCAGCCCACCGGCCGTCCGATCTCGTCGTGACCGTCATACGTGAGGTGGTACATCCGGTCCCCGCCATTCCCGGCGCGTTCGGCCCGTAGCTTGCCACTCGCGTCCGGCGTGCCGACGGCGAAGCCACTCACGTCCGCGGCCTCACCACCGGTCACGCCGGTCAGGGTGAACGCGTTCGGGCCGAGGACGCCGTCGTGCAGGTCGACTGTGACGTTGACGTCGACCAGCTCATGGTTCGGCGGCCACAGGACCGGCCGGTCCACGGCACAGTCCAGCTGCCGTACCGGCAACGGGTTTGCCAGGGTGGCGGTGGCGTGCCCGATGGTCGCGGTGAGCCGGCCGCCGGCCTCGTAGTACATGTGCGCGGTACGCCCATCGAAGTAGAACGTCGGCGCGGCCGAGCGGCCGAGGTCGGGCGCTGCGGACATCGAGTCGTGCACGATGCCGAGGTGGATCTCCTGGTCGAAGTCCTGCCCGACGTCCACCGCGTGCATGTTGCCATCGGCTGCGTGGTAGATCACCAGGTTGCGGTCGTTCCAGCGCAGGAAGAACGGTCCCGAGGCGTTCGGCCCTTCGATGCCCTGCGGGGTCACGATCGGTTCGGGTTGCATGGTCCAGGTCCGCGCGTCGTTGGAGACCGCCCAGCGGATCCGCCGCGACACGGGCCCGGTCGGTCCGGGCAGTGCAGCGGTCGGATTGTCCATGAAGAGCATCAGGTACCGGGTGCCCAGGCGGGGCACGGACTGCTCGAACACCCGGGCGTAGGAGGTCTCGCCACCGGTCGTGTCGTTCCGGCTGACCGCCGTCCCGCCGTAGCTGAAGTGGATGCCGTCGTCGGAGGTGGCGTACCGGGTGATGGAGTTCTCGCCGTGGAAGTAGAGGAAGAGCTTGCCCTCGCCCTCGATCCACACCGCGTGCGGCGAGGAGATGTGGCTGACCGTCGCGTAGTACGGCAGCCAGGTGTTGCTGATCAGGGGGTTGGCGACGTACTCCGTCCACGGACCGTTGATCGAGTCGGAGTACGCGAGGGCGATCCCGCCGGGACGCTCGTGCGGCGCGTAGTACAGGTAGTAGGCGCCGAGCGGGTTGGGGAAGTAGTCGGCGGCCCGGATGACGCTCGGGAAGATGAACTCGTTCGTCGGGTTGTAGGTGAGGGTGCCCTTGTCGAACGCGGTGCCCTGGTAGGTGAACTGGGGGAAGCCGAGCCCGGGTTCGGCGGCTGCCGGCCGGGCGCCGGCTACTGCGGCGAGGAGCAGGCCGGCACTGGCGGCCGCCAGGACAGCGCGTCGGGACGGGGCGGATGGTCTCGTCATGCGGCTTCCTCTTCGGTCGGTCGGATCGGCGGCACGAACGGCGCGGCGCGGCGCGGTGTGACGCTCAGTAAGAACACAGGGGACACCGATCGGCTGGCAGCCCTTGGCACCACCCGAGCTAATACGTATTAGCATCTATGTTTCTCGAATATTGCGCGCCCGGCGGCGACTCTGTCAAGAGCCGGCTCGCGGCCCGGGCCAGACAGCGACCCGCCGCGAACCTCGACGGCTAATGCGCATTACTCCAGCAAGTTCACCGTGCCGAAATCTTGCGTCCACCCCTTGACACACGCCGGGCCACCGGCCAAGCTCCTTCCCAACGCCGACCGCTAATACGCATTAGCAACACCGGAAGGACCCGACGTGACCGCTCCCCCCAGACGTGTCACCCAGCGTGACATCGCGCGGATGGCCGGCGTCAGTCAGGCGACGGTGTCGCTGGTGCTCAACAATCGGACCGACGCCGACGTCCGCATCGCCCCGGAGACCCGGGACCGGGTGTTGCGGGTCATCGCCGAGACCGGCTACGCCGCCGACCCCGTGGCCCGCCGCCTCGCCTCGCGGTTCAACCGGATCATCGGCGTCTTCACGTACGAGCCCGCCTTTCCCAGCGGCAGCCGGGACTTCTTCCACCCGTTCCTGCTCGGCATCGAGGAGTACGCCGAGCGGGTCGGCTGCGACCTGCTGCTGCTCACCAGCGCACCGGTGGTGGACGGCCGGCGACGCATCTTCCACCAGGACAACCGGCTACGTCTGGCCGACGGGTGCATCCTGCTCGGGCGCGAGATCGACGGCGCGGAGCTGCACCGGCTCAACCGTGACGGATATCCGTACGTCGCCGTCGGGCGCCGCGACGACGCCGGCGGGCCGGTCCCCTACGTCGGCGCCGACTACGCCTCGGCGGTGGCCCAGCTCGTCGAGACGGCGCTGCGGCACGGTCACCGCCGCCTGACGTACGTCAGCATGGGCACCGCCGCGGAATCCTCCGAAGACCGGCTCCGTGGGTTCCACGCCGCCGCGGCGACCGCGGAGAGCGCCGGGCAGATGTCGGCAGTGGCCGCGGAGGCCGAAACAACCGTCGACACCCTGCTGGCCGACGGGACCACCGTCGTCTTCGTGGAGGACTTCGCCACGGCGGTCGCGCTGGAGTCGGCCACCCGTCGGCGTGGCCTGACCGTGCCCGGCGACCTGTCGATCGTGACCCTCGGCGACCCGACGGCCCCGGTCCCCACCGACATCGCGTTCACCGGGTTCCGCATCCCCCGCGAGGAGATGGGCCGACAGTCGGTCGAGGTGCTGACGGGCGTCATCGATGGCAGCGCGGCCGGCGTCCAGCAGCGACTTCTCCCCTGCGAACTCGTCGAGGGCGTCACCCTCGGCACCCCCGATCCGGCGGTCGACCGGCGCTGAGCGGTCGGCCGCGCAACTGGAAGGAAACACGTGGTACTCATGCGTACGGACGTCCTCGTCGTCGGGGGCGGACTGGGCGGCGTCGCCGCGGCGCTCGCCGCGGCCCGGGCCGGCCGGTCCGTCATCCTGACCGAGGAGTTCGACTGGCTCGGCGGGCAACTCACCAGCCAGGCCGTCCCGCCGGACGAACACTCCTGGATCGAGCAGTTCGGCGCCACCGCCAGCTACCGGGCGCTGCGCAACGGCATCCGCGACTACTACCGTCGCCACTACCCGTTGACCGAACGGACCCGGGCCTGGACCGACCTCAACCCCGGTGCGGGTTGGGTGAGCCGGCTCTGCCACGAGCCGCGGGTGGCCGTCGCCGTCCTCGAACAGATGCTCGCCCCGTACCTCGGTTCGGGCCGGCTTCGGGTGCTGCAGCCGTACCGGCCGGTCGCCGCGGAGACCGACGGGGACCGGGTGACCGGCGTGACGCTGGCGCACCGCGACCGGGACGAGCGGATCGACGTGGTCGCGCCGTACGTCCTGGACGCCACCGAGACCGGCGAGTTGCTGCCGTTGACGGGCACCGAGTACGTCACCGGGTTCGAGTCGCAGGCGGACACCGGTGAGCCGAGCGCCCCGGCCGAGGCCCAGCCGATGAACATGCAGGCGGTGTCCGTCTGCTTCGCCCTCGACCACGTCGACGGTGACCACACCATCGACCGTCCCGCGGGGTACGACTTCTGGCGCGACTACAAGCCCGACTTCTGGGGTGACCGCCTGCTGTCCTGGAAGTCACCGCACCCGCGGACGTTGGAGATCGTCGAGCGCAGCTTCACCCCCAACCCGGACGACGACCCGCTGAGCGTCAACGCCGATCAACGCGTCAACCCGGGCGATGGCAACCTGTGGACGTTTCGGCGGATCGCCGCACGGCGCAACTTCACCGACGGCGCGTACGGCAGCGACATCACCCTGGTCAACTGGCCAATGATCGACTACTTCGAGGGTCCGGTCATCGACGTGCCGAACGCGTCGTGGCACCTGACCAAGGCCCGCGAGCTGTCGTACTCGGTGCTCTACTGGCTGCAGACGGAGGCGCCCCGGCCGGACGGCGGCACCGGCTTCCCGGGCCTGCGGCTGCGCGGCGACGTGACCGGCAGCTCGGACGGCCTGGCCCAGGCCCCGTACATCCGCGAGTCCCGCCGGATCCAGGCCGAGTACACCGTGGTCGAGCAGGACCTGTCCCTGGCGGTCCGGGGCGACCACGGCGCGGTCAGCTACCCGGACGCGGTGGGCGTGGGCATGTACCGGATCGACCTGCACCCGTCGACCGGTGGTGACAACTACATCGACGTCGGCTCCTGCCCGTTCGAGATCCCGCTCGGCGCGCTGATCCCGAGCCGGATGGAGAACCTGCTGCCGGCCGGCAAGAACATCGGCACCACCCACGTCACCAACGGCAGCTACCGGCTGCATCCGGTCGAGTGGAACGTCGGCGAGGTCGCCGGCCTGCTCGCCGACTTCTGTCTGGCGCGGGGCGAGTCCCCGCGTGCGGTCCGCAACACCCCCCGTCTGCTGGCCGACTTCCAGGACCGCCTGACCGCGGCCGGCGTGGAACAGCGCTGGCCGCAGATCGCGGGCTACTGAAAACACCCCCGGTGAGGAGAAGATTGTGAGAGCAGGAAAGGCCCTGCGCGGCGTCGCCGTCGCATTGACCGGTGCGCTCGCCCTGACCGCCTGCGGCGGCGGTGGCGAGGCCGACGACAGCGGTCCGGCGAAGCTGCGGATGACCGTCTGGTCGGCCAACGAGGCGCACCTCAAGCTGTTCAACGAGATCGCCGACGAGTACCGCAAAAGCCACCCGGACGTGGCCGAGATCAAGTTCGACCCGCTGCCGTTCGACACCTACACCACGACCCTGACCACCCAGATCGCGGGCGGGAACGCGCCCGACCTCGCGTGGGTGTTCGAGAACTCCGCCCCCGACTTCGTCTCCTCGGGCGCGTTGCTGCCCCTCGACGACACGCTCAAGAAGGCCGAGGGTTACCAGTACGAGGACATCTCCCCCGCCACCCTCAAGCTCTGGCAGGACGACGGGAAGCTGTACGCGTACCCCTTCTCCACCTCGCCGTTCGGGGTCTTCGTCAACACCGACCTGCTCACGAAGGCCAAGCAGAAGACCCCGGCCGAGCTGATCGCGGCCGGTCAGTGGACCTGGGACAACGCTCTGGCCACCGCCGCGGCGACGGCGGCGAATTCCGGCAAGGCCGGCCTGGTAATTCGGGACTTCGACTACAAGGGCTGGGACAACCTGTCCACCTTCTGGACCGGGTGGGGAGCCCAGGCATGGAGCGAGGACGGCAAGGCCTGCGGCTTCAACAGCCCGGAGATGGTCGACGCGATGACCTCCCTGCACAAGGCCACCTTCACCCAGAAGGCGCTGCCCGGCCCGGGCACGACCGCCGACTTCTTCGCCGGTGACTCGGCCATGACGATCACCCAGATCTCCCGCGCTTCGCTGCTGAAGGACGGCGGCTTCGGGTGGGACCTGGTGCCGCTGCCGGCCGGGCCGAAGGGGAACTACGCGGTGGTCGGCCAGGCCGGCCTCGGGGTGATGAAGAAGAGCCCGCACGCCAAGCAGGCGGCCGACTTCCTGGCCTTCTTCACCAACCCCACGAACTCGGCCAAGCTCGCCCAGTTCTTCCCGGCGCCCCGACAGTCGCAGCTGACCGCCGAGACGCTCGCCAAGACGAACCCGAAGCTCAAGCCGGAGCAGCTGCAGAAGGTCGTCATCGACGGCATCACCAACGGCGTGGTCAAGCCCAGCCACTCCGGGCAGGCCGAGCTGAGCCAGCAGGTCCGCGCCGGCCTCGACCCGCTGTGGCAGCCGAACGCGGACGTCAAGGCCGTACTCGACGGCGTCTGCGCCAAGATCCAGCCGCTGCTGGCGAAGTAAGGCCAACGATCATGACCCAGACGGACACCAGGGTGGGCTCGGCTGTTGCCGGGCCCGCCCCGGGCCCGGCCCGGCCGTTCTGGACCAGCCGCCGCCGGGACCAGCTCACCGGTTACCTGTTCATCGCCCCGCAACTGCTCGGCAGCGCCGTCTTCGTGATCCTGCCGCTGATTCTCGTGCTCTGGTACAGCCTGCACGAGTGGAACGTGCTCGCCGGGACCTTCGACTTCGTCGGCACCGACAACTACACGGCTCTCGCCGATGATCCCAACCTCGGCGCGGTGCTGCGCGCCACCGGGCTCTTCTCGGTCGGCCTGGTGATGCTCAATCTCAGCCTGGCACTGCTGCTGGCCGTCCTGCTGAACCAGAGGCTGCGGGGCACGATCGTGTTCCGCACGCTGTTCTTCTCCCCGGTGGTGGTCTCGCTGGTGGCCTGGACCATCGTCTGGGGCTTCCTGCTTCAGGACAACGGCGGGATCAACGGGCTGCTCGACACCGTCGGCGTGGACGGGCCGAACTGGCTGCGCGGCGAGGGCACCGCGATGGTGTCCGTGATCGTCGTGCAGGTGTTCAAGAACGTCGGCCTGAACATGGTGCTGTTCCTGGCCGCCCTGCAGGGCGTGCCGGCCGAGCTGTACGAGGCTGCGGAAGTCGACGGGGCGAGCCGGATGCGCCAGTTCTGGCGGATCACCGTACCGCTGATCAGCCCGACGATCCTGCTGACCTCGATCATCACCGTGGTCGGGTCGCTGCAGGTCTTCGCGCAGATCGCGGTGCTCACCCAGGGCGGACCCGGCACATCGACGACGGTGCTCGTCTACTACCTGTACCAGCAGGCCTTCCAGTTCCATCACTTCGGCTACGGCGCCACGCTGTCGATCGTGCTGTTCGCCATCGTGCTCGCCCTCACTGTGCTGCAGTGGCAGATGCGCAAGAGGTGGGTCTTCCATGAATCGTGACCTGTCCCGGCGGACCAAGCTGGTGCTCTACGGGGTGCTGCTGGTCCTGGCGATCCCGTTCGTCTTCCCGACCTGGTGGATGGTCACGTCGTCGCTGAAGCCGGTGGCGGACATCTTCGCCTTCCCGCCGCAGCTCCTGCCGACCAACCCGCGGTTCGACGCCTACCAGCGGGTGTTCGAGTTGCAGCCGTTCGGGCAGCAGTACCTGAACAGCCTCTACATCGCGCTGGTCGTCACGGTCGGCACCATGGCCGTTGCGGCGCTGGCCGGGTACGCCTTCGCGCGCATCCGGTTCCGGGGCCAGAACGTGTTGTTCCTGGTCGTCCTCGCGGGCCTGCTCATTCCGAGCGAGGTGACCATCGTTCCGCTGTTCCAGATGTTCTTCAAACTCGGCCTGGTCAACACCCACTGGCCGCTGATCCTGGTGCCGATCTTCGGCGCGCCGAGCGTCCTGGCGACGTTCATCATGCGGCAGTTCTTCATCAGCCTCCCCGGAGAGCTGGAGGAGGCGGCCCGGGTCGACGGGCTGGGCCGCTTCGCCACCTTCTGGCGGATCGCCCTGCCGCTGTCGCGGCCGGCACTGGGCGCGGTGGCCATCTTCACCTTCCTGCACAGCTGGAACCTCTACCTGGAACCGATCGTGTTCCTCTCCTCTCCGGAGAAGTTCACCCTGCCCCAGGCGCTCACCCAGTTCGTCGACGCGTACGGCGGGCCCATGTGGGACGTCCAGATGGCCGCGGCGTCGATGACGGCGCTGCCCGTCCTGGTGGTCTTCGTCATCGCGCAGAAGCAGTTCGTCGAGGGCCTCGCGCACACCGGCCTCAAGGGATGACGACACCAATCGTCGGCATCGACATCGGCGGCACCAAGACGGCGGCCGCGCTGGTCGACCGGGCCGGACAGGTGCTGGAGCGCCGCGAGGTGCCCACGCCCGCCCGGTCCGGGCCCGGGGCCGTGCTGGACTCCGCCGCCCGGCTGGCCACCGACCTGCTCGGCGCGGCCGCCGGGCCGGTAGGGGTGGGCACCGCCGGCACGGTCGACCCCGCAACCGGCGGCATCCGGTACGCCACTGACAGCCTGCCCGGCTGGGCCGGCACCCCGGTCGCCGACGCGCTGGCCGCCCGGCTGGGTCGACCCGTGCGGGTCACCAACGACGTGAACGCCGCCGCGCTGGGCGAGTGCTGGGCCGGCGCCGGACGGGACCGCGCTCATGTGCTGCTGGTGGCCGTCGGCACCGGGCTGGGCGGGGCGGTCGTCCGCAACGGCCGCGTCGAGGCCGGTGCGCGCGGCGCCGCCGGCGAGGTCGGACATCTGCCGGCCCCGGGCGCCGAACTACTGCGGTGCGGGTGCGGCCGGTACGGGCATCTGGAGGCGATCGCCTCCGGCAGCGGGCTGGCCGCCGCGTACGCCATCGAGACCGGCACCCACGTCACCGGGCGGGCCGTGGCGGACCGCGCCGCAGCCGGAGACGGGGTCGCCCAGCGGGTCGTGGAGCGGGCCGGAACCGTCCTCGGCGCGGCCCTGGCGGGGTTGGTGGCCCTGCTCGATCCGGAAGCTGTCCTGGTGGCCGGCGGAGCGGCCGGTCCCCTGCTGCCCACCGCGTCGGCCGCCTACTCGGCCGAGTTGCCCGCGGGCTGGGCCGACGTTCCGCTGCTGTCCGCCACGTTGGGCGCTGACGCGGTCGTGGTCGGCGCGGCCCGACTGGCCATCGACACACAGGAGTGAGCGGTGCTGACACACGCCGGCACTCGGATCAGTGAGAGGACCAGCGGGTGAGCGTGCTTGACGACCTGGCCGGCGGGCTGGTGGTGTCCTGCCAACCGCTGCCCGACGATCCTGACGACCCGATGCGGGACCCGTACGTCCAGGCCCGGGTGGCGGCCGCGGTGGTACGCGGCGGCGCGGTGGCGGTCCGGGTCAACGGACCGGACGACGTCAGAGCGGTACGCGCCGCCGTCGACGTTCCGGTGATCGGGTTGTACAAGCACGGCACCGAGGACGTCTTCATCACCCCGACCGCGGCCCACGCGCTCGAGGTGGCGCTGGCCGGGGCGGACATCGTCGCGATCGACGCCACCGACCGCCCCCGACCGGACGGACGCCCCTTCGCCGACACGGTCCGGGTGATCCGCGAACGGACCGACGCACTGGTCCTGGCCGACGTCTCCACCACGGCTGAGGGCGTCGCCGCCGTCGAGGCCGGCGCGGACGCCGTCGCCACCACGCTGTCCGGCTACACCCCGGCCAGCCCACCGACTGACGGGCCCGACCTCGGGCTCGTGGAGCGACTCGTCGCACTGCTGTCCGTGCCGGTGATCGCCGAAGGGCGGTACCGCACCACGGAACAGATCCGCCGGGCCTTCGAGGCGGGTGCGCACGCGGTGGTGATGGGCAACGCCGTCACCTCACCGCTGTGGATCACCCGCCGGCTCGTGCCGGCCGTCCCCCGCGCGGCGAGCGCCCCGAGGAAGAAGGAGTGAGCATGAGAAGACGTACCCTGCTGGCCACCGGCGTGGCCGGGCTGACCACCGTGGCCATCGGCCGACCCGCATTCGCCGGGCCCGCCAACCGGCGGCTGACCGTGGCACTGGTCCCGCTGGACGACCGGCCGGTCAACACCTACGCCCCGCAGATGACCGCGGCGAGCGCCGGCGCTCAGGTGCAGCTGCCGCCACGGGAACTGCTGGGCCGCTTCTTCACCCCCGGCGACGGGGCCGCCATCGCCCGCTGGCTCGGCACCACCAACGGCGTCGACGGGTACGTGATCTCGGTCAGCATGCTCGCCTACGGCGGCCTGATCGCCTCCCGCACCGCCGCCCCAACCCTGGCGGCCGCCCTGGAGAACCTGGCCGCGATCCGAAACCTGCGCTCGACCCGGCCGGGGGCGGTGATCGAGGTGCACGACACCATCCAGCGCCTCGCCATCACCAGCACGGGCACCGAGCTGGACCAGTACCGCGACCTGCTGGTCAGCTGGGCGAAGCTCTACGACCAGGTGGTGAACCTCGGGCAGGAGGAGCTGCGGGCCCAGCTCGACGCCGTCCGGGCGCGGATCCCCGACCAGGTCGTCGAGGACTATCTCGCCGCTCGGGCCCGCAACCACCAGGTCAACCGGCTGATGGTCGAGTGGGTCGCCGACGGCACCATCAGCCACCTCGTGCTCTCCGAGGACGACACCGCGCCGGTCGGTCTGGCCCGAGCCGAGCGGGTGGAACTGGAGGCGCTTGTCGCTCAACTCGGCGTCGACGACCGGGTGGAGATCTTCCCCGGCGCCGACGAGGTCGACGCGTTGCTGATCGCGCGGGTGATCGCGGCCGGCACGGCGCCCACCTACCGCGTGGAGTACGCCGGCGTCTCCGGCGAGGACTGGACCGCTCAACTGGAGGGCATCCCGTTCGCGGAGAACATCCGCCGGCACGTGGCCGCCGTGGGGGGACGGGTCGTCAGCGGCGACACGGACATCGTGCTCGCCGTGAACACCCCCTCGTCGGCACCCGGGCAGCGGGCCGCTGACCTGGACGCCTTCGTCGCGCGGATCGGCAAGCTGCTGGCGGCCGGCACCCCGGTCATCGTGGTGGACCCGCTCATCGTGAACAAGGCGGACCACGAACTGGTCGCGCGGATGGAGAGCGGCCTGGATCTCGCGGCGCTGCTGTCGTACTCGGGGTGGAACACCGGCGGCAACGCACTCGGCCTGGCGCTCGGCCACGGCACCGCCCGGTGGGCGTACCTTCGCTCCTCCGGCAGCGGATTCGGCGTGCCCGACCTGCGCGGGCCCGGCCAGGCGCACGCCGAGTACCTGCTCTACCGGCTCGTCAAGGACGACCCGTGGAAGAACATCGTGCAGGTCGAGGCGTACGCGCACGCACGGGCGCAGGGCTGGGACCCACTCGCGCTCACCCCCGAGCAGAAGACCTACTTCGACGGCTGGGTGAGCGAACGGCTGGTGCCGCTGACCGAGCGGTACTTCGCCGACCACTTCGCCGGGCACCGCATCGTGCTGGGCCAGCGAGGCGCAAAGACGTTCACGGCGACCCTGGCTCGCTTCGAGTCGGCGCGTGTCGAGCTGCCGTGGGACCGGCTCTTCGAGGTGATCCTCGAGCCTCGGCTGCGACTGTCCTGACCGGACGGCCGGTCGCGCCGGGGGTTGACCCGCCGGCGCGACCGGTCCGGTGCCGTCGTCAGCCCGCGCGCTCGCGGTGCTGGCGCGCCTAGTGGTGCGGGCGGTTCGGGTCCGTCGCCGTTCCCCGTGCCGTCCGTCCCGGCCGCCCGGGTGTGCCCGTCGGCCGGCGTCAGGGCGTCGCTTCGATGATGCGCAGGTCGGGGTCGGCGCCGTCGCCGAGCGCCCGCAGCGCCTCCTGGTAGGCGGGTGTCTCGTGGGCGGCGAGCGCCGCGTCGACGCTGACGCCGCTTTGCGCTCAGGAGGGCACGGCAGCCCGTGTGGCGTCGAGGACCCGGCGTACCTCGTCGCCGTCCGTGGCCTCGCGCCCGTCGCGCCGCACCGGTGCCCGCAGGTGCACCTCCCGCGCGCCGGTCTCCGCGAGCACCTGCCGGACGTTGTGCGACCGGATGCCGCCGCCGGCGATGACCCGCAACCGGTCGCCGGCCCGATGCCGCAGCGCGGCGATCCGTGGGGCACCGGCCAGCGCGCTCGGCGCCCCGCCCGAGGTGAGCACCGCGTCGGCCCCGAGGTCGATGAGTTCCTCGATCGCCCTCAGCTGGTCGCCGACCTCGTCGAAGGCCTTGTGCACCGTCACCGGCAGCGGTCCCGCAGCCTCGATCAGGCGCCGCAGCACGGCCAGGTCGAGGCCGCCCGCGGCGGTGAGGGCGCCGACCACCACCCCGACCGCGAGACCGTGCGGATTGGGCAGGCCGCGGATGGCCTCGATGTCGGCGAGCATGACCTGCTCCTCGATCTCGTTCACCCGGAAGTCACCGCCACGGGGACGGACCATGACCCGTACGCCCACCCGGCGCAAAGTCCGCAGCGCGACCCGGACCGTCCCCAGGCTCGGGGTGGTGCCGCCCTGGCCGAGGTCGGCGCACAGCTCCAGGCGGTCGGCTCCGGCCGCCTCGGCCACCAGCGCCGTCGGCACGTCGCTCACGCAGATCTCGACCGTGGTCATGTGGCCGCCCCGGCCCGAGCGGACGCCGCGGTCGACTCCGGACGCAGCGGGAAGTGGCACGCCACCTGGTGCGTGTCGCCGGCCAGCGGCGGCTCGGTCTCGCAGACGTCCTGGGCCAGGGGGCAACGGGTCCGGAACCGGCACCCGGTGGGCGGGTTGAGCGCGCTGGGCAGCTCGCCCCGGATGGTCACCCCTTCGCGCGCGGTCTCGGCGTTCGGCGTGACGGAGGGGACGGCGTCGATGAGCGCCTGCGTGTACGGATGCCGGGCGGCTCGGACCACGTCCCGCGCGGGCCCGACCTCGACGAGCTTGCCGAGGTACATGACGCCGATCCGGTCGGCCATGTAGTCGACGACGGACAGGTCGTGGCTGATGAAGACGTACGCCAGGCCGAGCTCGCGCTGCAGGTCCCGCATGAGGTTGAGGACCTGCGCCTGGATGGACACGTCCAGCGCGCTCACCGGCTCGTCGCCGACGATCAGCCGGGGTTGCAGGGCCAGCGAGCGGGCCAGCCCGATGCGCTGCAGCTGACCGCCGGAGAACTCGTGCGGATAGCGCTCCAGGACGCGCCGCGACAGCCCGACCTGGTCGAGCAGCGTCGCGATCCGCGCCCGCCGCGCCGCCGGGCCGCCCACCTTCTGGATCTCGAGGGGTTCGGCGAGGATGGCGTCGACGCGCATCCGCGGGTTCATCGCGGCGTAGCTGTCCTGGAACATCAGTTGGACCTGCCGGTGCATCCGGCGGCGCTCCCGTCCGGCCAGGCCGGCGATGTCTGTGCCGTCCAGCATGATCTGCCCGGCGGTCGCCTGCTCCAGCCCGACGGCGAGCCGGCCCACGGTGGACTTGCCGCAGCCGGACTCGCCGACCAGCCCGAACGTCTCGCCCGGGCCGACGTCGAACGACACACCCGCTACGGCGCTCACCTGTCCGGCGGTCCGGCGCAGCAGCCCACGGCCGTGCGCCGCGTAGTTCTTGACCAGGTCCCGCACCGACAGGATGGGCTCGGCCGCCAGCTCACCGGACGCGGCCGCCGCGTCCGCCGGCTCCGGCACCGGCTCGACCCGTGCCGGGGCGGGCAGGCTCACCGGCGCGGCGGGCCCCGCCGGCACGGGGTGCAGACAGGTGTGCTGGTGCGCGCCGGCCGACAGGGTCACCTCGCTGGTCCGGCACTCGTTGGTGACGTGCCGGCAGCGTGGCGCGAAGCGGCAGCCGGTCAGGGGCCGGGACAGGTCCGGCGGCAGGCCCTGGATGCTGTAGAGCCGGGCGTGTTCACCGGACTCCCGGATCGCCGACTCGGGAAGCGCCTCCATCAGCGCCTCCGTGTATCGGTGCCGAGGCGAGCGGAACAGCTCTCCGGTCGCGGCGGTCTCGACGACCCGTCCGGCGTACATGACGGCGACCCGGTCGGCGCGGCCGGCGATCACCCCGAGGTCGTGGGTCACCAGGATGACGGCCATCCCGAACTCTTCCCGCAGGTCGTCGATGAGTTCGAGGATCTGCCGTTGGGTGGTGACGTCGAGCGCCGTGGTCGGCTCGTCGGCGATGAGCAGGCGGGGGGAGCAGATCAGTGCCATCGCGATGGCGACCCGTTGCCGCATCCCGCCGGACAGCTCGTGCGGGTAGTTGTCGACAATCCGCTCCGGGCGCGGCATCCCGACCCGGCGCAGGATCTCGATGGTCCGCTCCCGGGCCTCCGCCCGGCCGACCCGCTCGTGCACCCGCAGCGGTTCGCCGACCTGGACGCCGATCCGCATGGTCGGGTTGAGCGAGGTGAGCGGGTCCTGGAAGACCATGCCCATCCGGACCCCACGGATCCGGCGTACCTCGTCGGCGGACAGCGATCGCAGATCCCGGCCCTCGAAGAGGATCTGTCCCCCGGACACCTGGCCGCCGGGCGGCAGCAAGCCCATGATCGACAGCGCGGTCATGGTCTTGCCGCTGCCCGACTCCCCCACGACGCCGAGGGTCTCCCCCGGCATGACCTGGAGACTGACCCCGTCCAGGGCGTGCACCGTACCGCGGCGCAGCGCGATGTCGGTGTCGAGATCGCGCAGTTCCAGCAGGGGCTGGACCACTGCCGGCCCGCCGGCCGCCGGGACGTGTCGGACGGTCGATTCGCTCATTTTCTGCTCCTGCTCAGCGTCGCCGGAGGCGGACCTCGAAGGCGTCCCTCAGACCGTCGCCGATGAAGTTGAAGGCGAGGACGATGAGGATGATGGCGATGCCGGGCGGGTACAGCAGCCACCAGTGGCCGCTGTAGGTGTCCGCCAGGCCGTCGGAGAGCATCCCGCCCCAGTTCGCCGCCGGCGGGGGGACGCCGAGGCCGAGGAAGGACAGGTACGCGACGTAGAGGATCGCGTCGGCGACCTGGAAGGTCGCGTTGACGATCACGGTCCCGATGGCGTTCGGCACGATGTGCCGCCGCACGGCCCGGCCGCCGGTGCCGCCCATCCCCCGCATGGCCTGGACGTACTCGCGGGAGCGCAGGGTCAGTGCATCACCCCGGACCAGCCGGGCCGGTCCCAGCCAGGCGAAGGCGCCGATGATGACGATGAGCATGGACACGCTCGGTGTGACGATGGCGGCGAGCAGCATGAAGAGGAACAGCGACGGGATCGACATCATCGCGTCGACGACCCGCATCATCGCCGAGTCCACCCAGCCGCCCGCGAACCCGGCGACGGCGCCCCAGATCGTGCCCACGGCGGTGGCGAGGATCCCGGCGGCGAGCCCGACGATGATCGAGGTCTGCCCGCCGAGCATGAGCCGCCCCAACTGGTCGTAGCCGACCCCGTCGGTGCCGAGCGGATGCCCCTGCTCACCGGGGCCCAGGTGGACGGCGGTGAGATCCGTGTGCACCTGGTCGGTGTGGTAGAAGACCGGACCGAGGAAGCAGATCCCGGCCAGCAGGACGAACAGGCCCAGGCCCACCAGGGCGAGCCGGTTCTCGCAGAAGACGGCCAGACCCTGCCGCCAGAGGCCGCGCACCGGCGCCTCGGCGTCGGCCGGCTGGTCGGGGGCGGCACCTGGGCCGACCGCCTCGGAGGGTGTGGTCATGACGCGCTCCGCTGGAGTCGGACCCGGGGATCGACGGCGGCGTAGAGCAGGTCGGCGACGAGCGCGCCGACCACCGTCGCGATCGAGATGATGACGGTGACCCCGAGCAGGATCGGGAAGTCACGCTTGAGCGCCGCCTGCCAGAACAGCTGTCCCATGCCGGGGAAGTTGAACAGCGACTCGACGACCAGCGCCCCGCTGAACAGCGCGGGCAGGTACATCCCGAGCAGCGCGATGACCGGGAACAGCCCGTTGCGCAGCGTGTGCCGCAGCACCACCCGCCGCTCGGAGAGGCCCTTGCTGCGGGCCGTGCGGACGTAGTTCTCGTTGAGGTTGTCGACCATGGCGGAGCGGACGTACCGCGAGTAGACCGCGATGGTGACGATGGCGAGGGTGATCGTGGGCAGGACCAGCCCGGCCGGATCGGCGAGCACCTCCGCCACGGTGAACCCCTGCGGGGCCTCGGGCGGCAGGATCGGCCAGATCTGCGAGAAAAGGATGATCATCATGAGGCCCATGAAGAAGATGGGCGTGGCGTACGCCAGCAGCGACAGCGAGGTGATGGCGTAGTCGGGCCAGCGGTTGCGGCGTACGGCCTGGATCACCCCGAGCGGGATCGCCAGGACGATGGCGAGCACGGTCGACAACAGCGACAGCACCATGGTCTTCGGCAGCCGCTGGGTGATCGCCTCGACGACCGACTGGTTGAGCTGGTACGAGTAGCCCAGATCGCCCCGCAGCAGACGGTGCACGTACATGCCGTATTGCTGGATCCAGGGCCGGTCGTAGCCCATGTCGTGGTTGAACGCCGCCAACTGCTCCAGCGTCGCCTCCTTGCCGAGGGTGGCGCGTGCCGCGCCGCCGGGCAGCAGGTGCAGGATGAGGAACGCGATCACCGTGACGAGCACGACGACGACGAGGGCCTGACCCAAGCGCGTGATGAGGTACCGGACCACCTGGGCCGTGCCTCCTCCCTGGTCGGGGCCCGGCGGCGCGGTGGGCGCCGCCGGGGCCGGGTCGATCAGTGGTCGGTCACTTCCAGGACCAGTCCTGGAAGTACATGAAGTTCATCGGGTCCTGCGGCTCGACCCCCTGCAGACCGGACCGGTAGGCCGAGACCTGGAACACCGGGTTCGGCATCCAGAGCACCGGCAGGTCCTTGGCGAGGAAGTCGTTGTACGCCTTGAGCGTGCTCTCGTCGCCGGAGAACTGCGTGGCTTCGATGAGCTTGTCGGCCTCCGGGTTGCTGTAGCTGCCCAGGTTCACCGGGGCGCCGGTGGCGAAGAGCCGTTCGCCGCTGGCGAAGGCCGGGTAGTACCAGCTGCCCTGCGAGCCGAAGAAGGACATGTCCCACGAGCAGGTGGCGTCCGCCGGCTTGCAGGCCGGGGTGACCGCGACCGAGTCGGGCACCTCCTTGATGGTCAGCTGGATGCCCAGCTTTGACATCTGCGACTTGATCTCGGCGAACATCTTGGTCGTGGCCGCGAAACCGGTCTGGCTGGTCACGGTGAGGTTCAGCGCCGTGCCGGCGGCGATGCCGTCGCCGCACTGGTTTGGCCCGGTGCCCGGCGTCTGGCAGGTGGTCTGCCCGTCCGGGGTCACCTTCCAGCCGTGGCTCTCCAGCAGTTCCTTCGCCTTGGCCGGATCGAAGGAGTACGCGCAGCCGGCGGCGTCGGTGCCGTTGGTGCCCGGCTTGGCCGGCACCGGGCCGCAGGTCGGCGCGGCCGTGCCGGACCAGACCACCTTGCTGATCGTCGGCTGGTCGATGAGCATCTGCAGCGACTGCCGCAGGTACGGCTGCTTGAACAGCACCCCGGTCTTCGGGTTGTTGAAGTTCAGCTGGAGGTAGGTGACGGACCAGCCGTACCACGGAGAGACCGTGTAGCCCTTGGACTTGAGGTAGCCCTCCTGGGAGAGGTTGGCCGCGGGCACGTATCCGTAGTCGATGTCACCGGCGCGCAGCACGTTGAACTCGGCGTCGTCGCCGGTGAACGGACGAAGGACGACCTTGGCGAGCTTCGGCTTGTCCACACCGGAGTAGTTCGGCTGGGCCGCGAGGGTGACCTCGCCGCTCGGCACGTACTTCGTCAGCTTCCAGGGGCCGCTGGTGACCTTCCACAGCTCGTTGGAGTCGTAGGTCTTGGGGTCCTTGGCGGCCGCGGTGAGGAAGTCGAAGACCTTCTTCGCGCCCGCCGGCGTGCTGGCCAGGTCGCTCACCGCCGCGGTGGCGGAGTCCTTGTCCCAGGCGTGCTGCGGCATCGGGGTGATCTTGTTGAGCTGGTTGTCGACGAACCACGCGGTGTTGAAGACCTTGGTGGTGGTGATCGAGAAGGTCTTGTCGTCCTTGACCGACCACTGCGCGATGTTGTCCGGGAGGCCGCCGGCCCGGTAGGACGCCCACTTGTCCTTGTTCGCGCTGACCAGGTCGTACCAGAACTGGATGTCCCTGGTGGTGACGGGCTTGCCGTCGGACCAGGTGTTGTCCTTCAGCGTGATGGTCAGCGTCCTGCCGCCGTCACTCACCACCGGCGCCTCGGCCATCGAGCGCTGCGGGTCGATGTTGTACTGCGCCGAGCCGTCCAGCTTGTACTGGTAGAGGGACCGGTACAGCGCCTGGCCGAAGATCGCGTTCTCGCCCTGGGTGAAGCCGGGTGCCGAGATCGGCAGGATCCAGTTGGGGGTACGGAAGGCGACGGTCACGGTGTCCTTGCCCCGACTCCCGCCCTCCTTCGATGAACCGCTGCCAGCGCCGCAGGCGACCAGACCCGCCCCGAGGGCGACCGCGCTGGCTACCGCCATCGCGCCGCGGAGGGCTCGCCGGGGAAATCTGCTCCTCATGAATCTCCTCGATTGATGTGCACTGCCCCGCGTCTCCGGGCGCTACCGGCGATGCCACGCGTTCGGCCGCCTGGTGCTGCTCCTCGACGTTCGACGCGGAGAATGTATCCGGGTCGAAGTCGTGAGTCAACGAAACTTACCCCATTTATTCGCCTACTTCGGCTAGGGTACGGTCGAAGTCGGCGAAGCATGGACCGATACTCTTCGCGTGGGCTCCGGAGCGCACCCTCCCGGGCACTGCGACACTGAGGCGGTGCCGGCGGAACGCCCGAACAAGGAGAGGCACCCCTTGGAACCATCGATCTCCGCCACGCTGCGAGACCAGACCCTGAGCCTGCTGGCCAGCGGTACGGTCACCTCGCGCGCCGACCTCATCGAGGCGTTGCAGGTCGCCCCCTCGACGGTCACGAGCGTGGTACGCCGGCTGCTGGAGGAGGGCGTCATCCTCGAGGAGGGGGTGGGCCGGTCCACCGGGGGACGACGCCCCCGGATCCTGCGCCTGCGGGAGACCAAGGGGATCCTCGCCGTCGCGGAGCTGGGCGGCCGGCACGCCCGGGTGGGGTTGTGCGCGCCCGACGGAGGGCTGCGTACCACTGAGGAGGTGGCGATCGACATCGCCGCCGGGCCGGCGGAGGTGTTCGAGGTCGTCGGGGCGACGGTCGACCGACTCCAGGCCGCGACCGCGCCCGGCCAGGAGTTGCTCGGGGTCGGCGTGGCCCTGCCGGGTCCGGTCGAATTCCCCGGCGGGCGGCTGATCGGCCCGGCCCGGATGCCCGGCTGGAGCGGTGTCGACGCGAGGGCGCGCCTCGCCGAGCGCTTCCCGGTGCCGGTGGTCGTCGACAACGACGCGAAGGCGGCGGCGATCGGCGAGTACGTCACCCGGCGAGACGAGTTCGGCGACATGATCTACGTCAAGGCCGGCACCGGTATCGGCGCCTGCCTGGTCAGCGGCGGTCAGATCTATCGCGGCGGGCGCGGCCTTAGCGGCGACGTCACCCACGTCCGCGTGGCGGACAGCGGCGAGCGGGAGTGCTCCTGCGGCAGCCGGGGCTGCCTGGAGACCGTGGCCAGCGGCGCCGCCCTGGCCCGCCAGTTGGCCGAGCAGGGCTCGTCGGCGACCACGATCCGGGAGATCATGGCAGCCGTCAGCGACGCCGACCCGACCGTGGTGACCATGGTGCGCCACGCCGGCCGGCTGCTCGGCGTCGCCCTCTCCGGCCTGGTCAACTTCCTCAACCCCGACGCCGTCGTCATCGGCGGCGCACTGTCCAGCCTCGACGTCTACGTGGCCGCGACCCGGGGGATGCTCTACGAGCGCTGCCTTCCGTCCGTGACCCAGTCCCTGACCATCCAAGCCAGCGTCGCGGGCCCGGATGCGGCCCTGGTCGGCCTCGGGCACCTGCTGCGCACGACGACCGACGTACGACCCTCCTGAGGAGCAACACCCGTGTCCCGTCCCCTCCGCGTCGCCATCGGCGGCATCCACATCGAGTCCAGCACCTTCTCGCCGCACCTGAGCACCGCCGACGACTTCGAGGTCACCCGGGGCGACGCGCTGCTGGCGCGATACGACTGGCTCTCCCCCGCCCAGCCCTGGGCCGCCGACGTCGAGTGGATCCCGCTCGTGCACGCCCGGGCCCTGCCCGGCGGAGCGGTGGACCCGGCGACGTACGAGGTCTGGGCCACCGAGCTGGTGGAGAAGCTGGCCGCCGCCGGCCCCCTGGACGGCATGCTACTGGACATCCACGGCGCGATGACCGTCGTCGGAAGCGACGACGCGGAGGGCGAACTCGTCACCGCCATCCGGTCGGTGATCGGGCCGGAGCCGTTCGTCTCCGCCGCGATGGACCTGCACGGCAACGTCTCGCGGGTGCTCTTCGACGCCTGCGACCTGCTCACCTGCTACCGCACCGCCCCGCACGTCGACGTGTGGGAGACCCGTGAGCGCGCCGCCCGGAACCTGGTCGAGGCGCTGCGCCGGCAGCAGCGCCCGCACAAGGCGCTGGTCCACGTGCCGATCCTGCTGCCGGGCGAGATGACCAGCACCCGCGAGGAGCCGGCCCGGGGGCTCTACGCGCGGATCGGTGAGGTCGAGGCCCGGGACGGCGTCGTCGACGCGGCGATCTGGATCGGGTTCGCCTGGGCCGACCAGCCGCGCTGCCGCGGCGCGGTCGTCGTCACCGGCACCAACGCCGCCGCCACCACCGAGGCGGCCCGCGAACTCGGCGGGCACTTCTGGGCGGCCCGCGACGAGTTCGCCTTCGTCGCCCCCACCGGCTCGATGGACGAGTGCCTCGACACCGCCCTGGCCGCGGTCGCCGATCCGGCCCGGCGACCGTTCTTCATCAGCGACTCCGGCGACAACCCGGGCGCCGGCGGCGCCGACGACGTCACCTTCGCCCCCGAACGGATGCTGGCCCGTCCCGAGATCCGCGACGACTCCCGTCGTGCCGTGTTCGCCTCGCTGGTCGACCCGCAGGCCGTGGCACAGATCGCCGACCAGCCGCTCGGCTCCCCGGTCCGGGTGACCGTCGGCGGGCGGATCGACTCCCGGGACCCAGGGCCGCTCTCGCTCGACGGCACCCTGGAGGCGGTCGCCGACGATCCCGACGGCGGGCGGTGCGTCAGCGTACGCGTCGGCGGGCTCAGCGTCCTCGTCACCTCCCGCCGGATGCAGTACCGCCTCCTGGACTCCTACGCACGGCTGGGCATCAAGGTCGACGAGATGGACCTCGTCGTGGTGAAGATCGGTTATCTCGAACCCGAACTGTTCGACGCGGCCGGAGACTGGCTCCTCGCCCTGACGCCGGGCGGCGTAGACCAGGACCTCGCACGACTGCCGTACCAGAACGTGGTGCGACCGGTGTTTCCCCTGGACCGCGACTTCACCGCGGACCTCGCCGTGGTGACCGGGTGATCGCGTGACCCAGCCCGAAGGCCAGTGCGTCCTCGCCGTCGACGTCGGCGGAACGACCATCAAGGGGGCCGTGGTCGGCGAGGACGGCCGGCTCCGGCACCTGCTGACCGTGCCGTCGCAAGCGGACGACGACCCGGTCAAGGCCGTCCGGTCCCTGTGCCTGCAACTGCGCGACGACGCGCTCGATCTCGGCACCACACCCGCCGCGATCGGCGTGGTCACGCCGGGCCTCGTCGACGAGAGGAACGGGGTGGTGCGGTACGCCGCCAACCTCCGGTTCCGGAACGTGCCGCTGCGCGCCCTCGTCGGGGACGACCTCAGACTCCCGGTGGCGGTCGGGCACGACGCGCGGGCGGCCGGCGTCGCCGAGGCGGCGGCCGGGGCGGCCCGTGGGCTGGACAACTTCCTGCTGCTGCCGCTGGGCACCGGCATCGCCGCGGCGGTGGTGGTGCACGGCGAGCCGGTGCCGGGCGCGACCGGCTCGGCCGGCGAGGTCGGCCACATGCCGGTCCACCCCGGCGGCGAGCCGTGCAGTTGCGGGCAGCGGGGATGCCTGGAGGTCTACGCCTCCGCCGGCGGGCTGGCCCGCCGCTACGCCCGACTCGGCGGAACCCCGGACGCCGACAGCCGAGCCATCGCCGACGCGGTGGGCACCGACCCGGTCGCCGCCGCCGTCTGGAACGACGCGACCCAGGCGCTGGGGATCGCCCTGGCCACCCTCACCCTGACCCTCGACCCGGCCCGCATCGTTCTCGGCGGCGGGCTGGCGGACGCGGGCGCGCTGTTCTTCGACCCGGTACGCGACGCCCTGCGTGCGGCCCTCGCCTGGCGGACCCCGCCCCCGGTGCTGCGCTCCGCCTTCGGTCCGCAGGCCGCGCAGATCGGCGCCGCCATCCTGGCCCGACGGCTCGCCGGCCTGTCCGTTCCCGACGGCTGGGGCGCACCGGCCCTCGGTGACCACGACCACGACGAGGGTGGAGTGGCCTCGACACCTTGACGATGCCCGTCCGGCGCGAGTGGATTGGGCGTACACGGCCGGCGGGCAGCGAAGCCGCGGCCGTCCAAGGGAGAGGATCTACACGACACTCCTCTCGAAGGAGACGCGGGACGGCTGGACCACCTTCAGACGCTAGACCTGAACCGCGTGCAGGCGGAGACCGATACACGCAACGTGGCATCTGCCCGCGTGCTGGAGAAGCTCGGGTTCGTGCGTGAAGGGACGTTGCGCGAAGACTGCGTCGTGAACGGCGAGGTCTCGGACTCGTGGGTCTACGGGCTGATCAGGCGAGAGTGGCCGACGAGGAAGGGACACGGTACGGACATGACGCTTCCCTCGCGCAGGCGGCCATACTGACCGTGCGGGCCGGGGCCCGACCACGAAGGAGGTGACCGCTGTGCCGATCGGTCGGCTCCACCATCTGATCGTCGACTGCCTGGATCCGACGGTCGAGGCGCGTTTCTGGAGCGCGGTCCTCGGCGACCCGATCACCTACGCGGACGAGGACTTCGCCGTCGTGTCGGCCAGCACGTCGGCGTCCGGGCTGGCGTTTCAGCGCGCCGCCGACCTGACGCAGCCGACGTGGCCGGAGCCGGCGGTGCCGCAGCAGATGCACCTCGACGTGATGGTTGACGATCAGGCCGCGGCAGGCGAGGCAGTGCTCGCGCTGGGTGCGCGGCGGTTGCCCGGCGAGCACGTGTACGCCGATCCGGCCGGCCACCCGTTCTGCCTGATCAGACGCCCCACCTGGGCGCCGCCCGTGAACTGAGCTCAGCCCTGGCTGTTACGGCTGGTAGAACTTGCACCGGCTGCACGGCAGCCTGGGCCACCGCAGTCCCGCCGACAACGAGGCCGCCCTGGCGGCCTGACCACCACACCGGTGGTTTCCGCCGCAGCGGAACGAGTCAGACCACAGGAGTGTCACAACGTATGGACGGAACCGCAGGCAGCCCGTGGGCGGTAACCGGTCTGGATCCACTGGCCGGACGGGTGTTGGAGCACCTGGTAGCCGTGCCGTCGGCGGACGCCACCGAGGTGGCGGCCGCTGTCGGGGTGTCCTCGGCGGAGGCGGAACGAGCACTGCGGCACCTGGCGGACTCCGCACTGGCGCTGCAGATCGACGGCACGACACCGCGATGGGCGGCCGGCCCCCCACGGTCATCGCTCAGCGCCCTGCTGGCCCGGCGGCGGGCCGAACTGGCCCATGTTGACGGCATCGTGGAGCGGCTTCACGAGGTGTACGAGGCGGTGTCCGGGCCGCGCACTGCGCACCTGGTGGAGGTGCTGGAGCGCGAGGACGAGGTGCCGGCGCGCTACGGTCAGCTGCTGAAGGGGAGTTCGGTCGAGGTACTGCATCTGGCCAAGCCGCCGTATGTGACGGCCGCGCAGCCGTCCGTCGGGGAGTCGGGCGTGGCGCCCGGGGTGCGGATGCGGTCGGTGTACGAGACGGAGGGCTTCACCGACGCGGTGTCGCTCACGACGGCGCGGCGCGGGACGGGTCAGGGCGGGGAACTGCGGCTGGCGGCACGGCTGCCGGTGAAGTTGGTGGTGTTCGACCGGGCGGCGGCTCTGCTGCCGGTGCGCGGGGACCGCCCGGCGGCGGGTTCCTTGGTGGTGCACTCCCCCGCGCTGGTGGTGGCGCTGGTGGCGCTGTTCGAGAGCGTGTGGGAGCGCGCCGAGCCGGTGTCGCTGGCGAGCCGACATGACGGGCCGGCTCCGAAGGGCGGTCCGGCGACCGAGGGGCCGGACGGGCGAACACGGGAGATCCTGCACATGATGGCGACCGGGATGAAGGACGAGGCGATCGCCCGCGTGCTCCAGGTCAGCCGCCGTACGGTGCAGAAACATGTCAGCGAGGCGGGTTCCCTGCTCGGCGCCCGGACCCGGTTCCAGATCGCGCTGCTGGCGGCGGAGCGGGGGTGGCTCAAAGGCCCGGTGGGGAATTGACCAGGCCATGTCCTGAACGCGACGCCGCGCCGGGACCGCCCTGAGGGGTCCCGGCGCTTCGTCGTGGAGCGCGCCTCCTAGTAGGGGCTCACTTGCAGGACTTGGCTCCCTTCGCGTACGCCAGGCCGAAACCGCCGGCCGACGAGTCCATGAAGATCACCTCGCGCCCCGTGCCCGCCGTCGCGAACATCTGGGCGCCCGGGCTGCACGACGCCGGGCCGACGTACTTTCCGTTGAGCGTGTACTGCTTGAGCTTCGGGTTGAGCGAGTTGTCCGGGTAGCCGCCGGTCGAGAGCCAGAGGTCCGCGGGGGCCTCCTCGGTGACCGTGAGGGTCGTGTCGGACAGCGTGAGGACGTCGGCGCGGATCGCCTGCGGGGAGTTCTCCTCGAAGAGCAGGTGGCTGGTACCGGTGGCGAAGTCGAACAGCCGCACGGAGTCGTTGAACGTCCCCTGGCTCCACTCGCCGTCGACGTACCTGCCGTAGTCGCGGTTGATCACCCAGGCGACGCCGGTGGCGGACACCTGGGGGTAACTCATCGTCTCGGCACCAGGGTCACCGCCGGCGAAGGTCGTCTTCCCCGTCGCGATGTCGTACACCTCGACGCCCAGCGACCACCAGTTGCCGTTGGCGTCGGGCTGCGGGTAGTCCTCGTACCGGACGTAGGAGATCTTCCCGTTCTTGACGCTCGGCGCCGTCGCGTTCCCGAGCCAGTCGGGGTGGGCGAGGGTGTGGACGGTCCGCGAGCTGCCCTGCAGGTAGCGCACGACGTCGCGGTAGCCCTGCTCCGGGTCGTACTGGCTCCACGTGACGACGGTGCCGTCGAAGCTCAGGCCGTCGATCCGGTACGGGGAGCTGTAGAGCTCCTCGACCTGGCCGCCGCCGACTGGCGCCGACAGGATGTGGTCGACCTCCCACGTCGGGGAGTCGGGGTCCGCCTCGATCGACAGCCACACGACCCGCTTGCCATCGGTGTGCGGGAAGCTGTGCATGTTCCCGTCGTCCGGGGAGATCCGGTACGGCGCGACCTTGCCGTCAATGCGGCCCATCCAGATCGACGGCGGCTGGGTGTGGTTCGCGTCCGAGCGCGGCACGGTGAACCAGCCGCCGGCCATGCTCGCCGTCATGTCGACGTACATCCCGGTGTTGAGCCGGTCGACCAGGAGGTCGGTCTTCTTGCCGTAGAGGTTCGCCTTCCACTTCGCGGTGATCCCGCGCGAGTCGAACGCCGCCCGCACCACCTTGAGGTCCTTCTGACTCAGGCCGGAGGACTTGGCGGAGGCGAGCACCGCCTCGCGGGCGTCGACGAAGTCGGACATCGGCGTGAGGTAGTCGGTGAGCGCCCGGTAGACGATCTTGTCGGCGACCGCGCCACCGAATGCCTGACGTAGGTCCCACAGCGCCCCGGACACGATCGTCGAGTTGAGGTGCACGCCGCCGTCGTCCATCTGCGGCGTGTCCATGAGGTGCTGGAAGTTCGCCGTGGTGGCGCCGTCGTCGAGGTTGCGCAGGGCGCACTTGGTGGGCGCCAGGGTGCGGCAGAGGTCGCCGCCGATCAGGCTCGCCTCGGGGTCGGACATGGGCGTGCCGGCCGCGTCGAGGTCGATGGCGTTGCCGAAGTAGTCGGCGATCGCCTCATTGAGCGCGCCGGGCTGGCCGGCGTAGACGAGGTTGGCGGAGTTCTCCACCACACCGTGCGTCATCTCGTGGCCCACGACGTCCGGGTCGGCGGCCAGCGGCAGGTACTCGTCGTCGCCGCTGCCGTACACCATGCGGGTGCCGTCCCAGTACGCGTTGACGAACGGGTAGCCGCCGTAGGTGATGCCCACGATCGAGTTGATCGGCATGCCGTCATCGTCCAGGCTGTTGCGCCCGAGATTCGTCTGGAACCACTCGAACACCTTCGCGGCGTCCCAGGCCGCGTCCACGGCGCCGGCGTCGGTCAGGTCCGCGCCGAGTGTGCTCGACGGCGACGCGAACGGCCCCACGCCCTCGGGCAACTGGCCGTCGAGCAGCTCGTAGTAGTCCCGGCCCCGAGCGTCCCAGGTGGTGATCGGCACCGTCCGGCCGTCCGGGAGGGTGTGGGTCTGATCGATCATGAGGTAGGAGCTCGCGTCGTCGGTCCGGACGAGCGGGACCGGCACCGTGGCGTCGTGCAGGCTCCTGCCCTCGCCGACGACCGGCGTCGTGCCCTTGCGCGACGGGAGCGCCTTCGTAACGGCCCGCGGCGCGACGGCGGTCCCGCCGGCGGCCAGGGCGGCGGCCTGCTGCGCGGTGGCGAAGGGCTTGATCCGGCTGACGCTGAGCAGCGTCACGCCGTTCGTCGCACCCACGTACACGTCGCGGAGCACGGGCTGGCCCGTGACGACGTCCTTGCCCTTGACGAGCACGCGCCGGGCGAGCACGCCGGTGCCGGTCGGCATGACCACGAGACCCTGGTCGGTGCCGCTGAGATCGGCGTGGGCGGCGTCGGGCGTCGTGCCGGGCCGCGGGGCGCCGGCCACGACGGCCGCACCGGGGTGCAGGCTCTTGCGCACGTCCTCGACCGCTCGGGAGACCGCGACGTGCGCGGGCATCGGGGTGCTGGTCGTGTCGACGTCGAGGTCTGTGAAGTAGGTGCCCGACGTGCCGGTCACCGCCCGCTTGCCGGCCTTCTTCTCCATCCGCACCACGTACTGGGCGCCGAACACGGGCAGGCCCTTGTACTTCTGGTTCAGCCGGACCGTCTCCCGCGCGCCCTGCGTGTCGATGTTCGCGGTGGTGAGCGTGCCGGCCGGGTCGGCGATCCGGTAGCGGTCCTTGTGGCCCGCGAGGTGGGCCTTGGCGGCCTTGTCCGGTGCGATCGTGGCGTCGACCTGGTCGGCCAGGTCATCGACGAGCGCGGGGGCGTCCGTAGCGGGTGCCACGGTGGCCGGAACTGAAGCCTCCGCGGCGGTCGTCGTGCCCGTCGGCGACGGGGTCGCCGCGGTCGCGGCCTGGGCGGTGGTTCCGAGGAGGGCGGCCGTCGCCAGGACGGCGAGGGCGGGTGGTGCCTTGAGTCTGCGCATCTGTGCTCCTGCAAGGTGGTCCAGCGCCCGGCCGACTCCTTGCGGCACGGGGTTCGCTCACCCTCACCGCGGTGTCGCCATCGACACAAGGACGACTTTGCGCATCTGCACAAGTCAGAAGCCCGTCGAGGGAGAGCCGATCCGAACGGCACACCTGGTCGGGGCCGATGGTGGGCGCAGTGTCATCCCTGCACCCCGCACCGGTTCATGGCGACGAGGAGCGGCCGTTGGCAAGGGCTCGTTTCCCCGCGTGGCTCAAGGCCCGGTGCCCCGGCGCGACCGAGTTCGCTGCGCGGAGACTCCGTTCAGATGGGCGGGCGGCGGGACAGCAGGCATCCAGTCAGCGCCGCGGCGAGGCCGGCCAGCCCGGCTGCCGCGAAGCCGCCCGCTGGCACGGAGACGTCGATCGCCAGCCCGACGACCGGGGATCCGAGCGCGAAACCCGCGCTCAGCGCCGAGGATTGCAGACCTGTCGCCTCACCCCGCACGCTGGCCGGCGCATGCCGGCTCACCGCGTCGGCCACCGTGGAAAGGGTTGGCGCGGTGAGAAGCCCGGCGCCGACCAGTGCCAGTCCCGGCGCGCCGTTCGCTCGGGGCGGCCGGACGCGCTTGCGGGCCCAGCACAGGACGATGGCCGAATAGCCGTGTAAGCTCTCCTGGGCGACCTGCCGGACCTCGATCGACCCGTCCAGCGGCCCGAACTCCGGCCGCAGCACCGCCCTGAGGTCGTGTTCGTCGACATCAGCACTGGGAAAGGTCCTTCCCGCGACGAGGTAGCCGCGACATCGGCGCAGGGCCGCGGTGACGAAGAGACCCCCGGGCTGGACCAGGCCCGTGATGTGTCGCATGAGGAGCTGCCAGGTGGGCCGGTCGTCGGTGGCGGAGTCCGCGCAGTAGGCGCTGACCACCGTCGCGTACCGGCGGTCCACCGGGCGGGCGTGCCGGCCGTCCACCCGGATCAGCGCGGTGATCTTTCCCCTGACGAGGTCCTCGCGGGCGGCCACGTCCTCGTCGGTCGGGCAGCTGATCCCCTCGCACCGCAGGGTGTGGCGGACGAACGGTCGCCAGTCGTGGGCGTCGGGTTCGCGGTCGATCCACCGCTGGATCTCGCGGAGGTTGGCCGGCAGATAGTCGCCCAGGTGAATCTCCGATGCCACCTCGGCTGCCGCGAACACGTGGTGCAGGGTGGGCCCGACCCCGAAGAACAACACGGGTTGACCGCGCTCCGCGTGGCGCATCGCCTCGACGAAGAACGCGATGGTGGCGATCTCGTCCGGTTCGACGGCCCGGTAGTAGCTGGCGAGGTACTCGGCCGGTACCCAGTCCGTGTCGAACGAGGCGTACCGGTGGCGGCGGCGCCGGAGGAATGCTCGGGTGAGACGGGCGAGCCCGTACTCGTACAGCGCGGCACCGAGGTTCGCGCCGCCGAGGAACACGAGTGCGTCGTTCGAGCTGATCGAGTCGCTGAGCGCGGCGACCCCGAAGGCACCCGCGTAGTAGGGCACCTCCTTGGCGACCTCCGTACCGGCGTACCCGATGGCCGCCGCCACGCGCGGTGCGCGGGCGCTGTTCGTCATCCGCCGGATCACGTCGTACGCCGCTTTGGACAGCACGTTGGTGCTGGTTCCGGTCGTGGCCAGGAGCATCCAGTTCGCTCGCACATTGGCGGTGAGGCCGATCCCCCAGACCGCGTAGCTCGCGACGAGAAACGCCACCACCCACTGGCGGTCGAGGCCGCTGAACAGACCGGAGGCGACCAGGCACGTGCCCGCGGCCACCACGCTCGCCTCCAGCGCGTAGGCCGACGCCACGGTGGCGGCAAGGCTGACGGTCCACTTCCTGAGCCCTCGGTGCTCCGTCGGCGGGCGCCGCGGTGGCCGAACCGCCTGCGCCACGGGAATCCCGTTCATACCGGTGCCGCCGCTCGGGCCGGTTCCCAGGCCACCGCCTGAAATACCGCGACCACCAGCGCGCAGACCGGTTGCCCGGTGCACCGAGCGCCCGCGACCTCGATGCCACGCCGCGGGAAGCTCGTACCCCGGTTGCGGCACAACGCGTCCAGAGAGGTGGTCACCAGCCTCCGCAGGCTCGCCTCGTCGCTGGCCTCGTGTTCCACCAGCAGTCCGCGTCCGCACCCGTCCTGCGCCCAGCCGACACCGGCCCAGGCCTCTGCTTGCGGCACCGCTGTTCGCGCCTGTGCCGCCACGCAGTACAGCCGGTCGCCCCAACTGCCCGGGGTACAGCCGATCCGGTCGACCTGTCGTACCGAGCTGGCGGGTGGCAACACCGAGCTGAGGTAGATCAGGTTACGGTCGGCGACGCCGGCCGCCACCAGCGCGGCGTCGAACGCTGCCAGCTGGGTCGGACCACGGCCGACGGCCCCGGCCACCAGGATGTTCATCGGTTCCCGCCAGCCGAGCGGAGTTCGGCCGGGGATGCCTGCGCGGTCCGCGTCCGTTCCGACCCGACGCGCTCGGCCTCGACCAGCACCCGGCGCGAGAGCTTGCCCGACGGCGCCCTCGGCACCGATGGGGTGAACCGAACGGCGTGCAGCCGTTTGTAGGGGGCGACCCGCTCGGCCACGTAGGCCAGCAGTTCCTCGGCTGTGGCCGGTTCCCGCAGCACCACGTACGCGACCGGCACCTCGCCGGCGTCCGCGTCGGGCCGGGGCACCACGGCCGCGTCGGCGACCGCCGGGTGGGTGCGGAGCAGGTGCTCCAGCTCGGCCGGCGCGACCTGGTACCCCTGGTACTTGATCAATTCCTTCAGCCGGTCGACCACGTACAGGTAGCCGTCCTCGTCGAAGTAGCAGAGGTCCCCGGTGTGCAGCCAGCTGTCGGCGTCGATGGTGGCGGCCGTGGCCTCCGGTCGGTCGCGGTAGCCCCGCATGAGCTGCGGGCCACGGATCCACAGCTCGCCGGCGCGTCCGGCACCGAGGTCGCCGCCGCCGTCCGGGTCGACGACGCGCGCCTCGGTGTTGGGTACCAGCCGGCCGACCGACCCGCGCCGCGGCTCGTCGAGTGGGCCGACGGTGACCATGGCGCTGGCCTCCGTCATGCCGAGGCCCTGACTGACCACACAGCCGAGCCGCTCGGCGCACCGCTGTTCCACATCGGCGCCGAGAGGTGCCGCACCCACGCCGAGGCTTCTCAGCGAGGACAGGTCGTGCCTGTCCACCAGCGGATGGTCGGCCAACGCCGTCGCCAGCGGCGGTGACACCACGGTGACCGTCGCCCGGTGTTCCGCAATGGCCCGAAGGGAAACCTCGAAATCGGAGTTGGCCAGGGTGACGACGGTGGCGCCCGCCGCCAGGCTGCAGGGCAGCAGGAAGTTGAACCCCATGACGTGGAAGAACGGCGCCGCGGCGAGGACCACGTCGTCCTCGCGGAAATCGATCACCACCTGGCTCTGGCGGACGTTCGTCACCAGGTTCGAGTGGGTCAGCTCCACTCCCTTGGGCAGGCCGGTGGTGCCGCTCGAGTAGGGCAGGGCGGCGAGTTCGTTGTCGAGGTCGCTCGTCACCTCCGCCGGCGGATGGTGGTGGGCGATCAGCTCGCGGAACGACGTCGCGCCCGCCGCCTCCCCGAAGACCAGCACCTCCTGGACGCCGGCCAGCTCGGCGGCCGCCAACGCGCGGTCCAGGAACGGCGGGACGGTGACCAGCATCCGCGCCGCGGCGTCGGTGAGCTGGCCGGCCAACTCCTCGACGGTGAGCATCGGGTTGGCGCCGGTGACGATCCCGCCGGCCGCCATCGTCCCGTAGGCCGCCAGGGCGTACTCGGGCAGATTGGGGCTGTAGAGGGCCAGGACGTCACCCGCCGCGAAGCCTCGGGCGACCAGCCCGGCCGCGACCCGCTCCACACCGGTGGCAAGCTGGCGGTAGCTGATCGTGCGGCCGGTTGCGCCGTCGATCAGGGCCGGCTTCTCGCCGAGGCGGGCGGCGTGCCGCAGCACGAGCGATTGCACGGTGGTACCGCCGACCTGCACCTCGGGCAGGTCGCTGCGGAACGGGTGGACGACTGTCATGGTGACTCCCCTGCCGTGTGCGACCACGCCAGCCGGCGGGATGCCGCTGGTGGACCGGGGTTCGACTCTCATGACCCGACCGTAGGGAGCGGCCGTGTGCAGACCGTTTCCCGACCGTTTTCGCAGCGTGGATCGCGATAGAGTTCTTCGCGGACGACGACGGCGGTGGCGATGCGGGACCAGGAGTTGCGTGTCCGGGTGCTCGGCGGGGCCGAGCTGACGGTCGGCGGCCGTCCACTGGTGGAGCTGGCCTCTGCCAAGGCGACGGCGCTCCTGTTCTACCTGGCGGTCACCGGCACGGCCCACTCACGCTCGGCGCTGGCCGGGTTGCTCTGGAGCGACCTTCCGGAGCCGACGGCCCGGGCAAATCTGCGGCTGGTGCTGACCAAGCTGCGTCGGGTCGTCCCGGAGCATGTGGCAGTGAGCAGGCAGACCATTGCGCTGGCGGACAGCCGGCAGGTGTGGGTCGACGCTGTGGAGGTGGGCCGGGTGGCCGCCTCCGATCAGGACGACGACGAGCTGCTGGAGGCCGTCCGGCTCTGCCGAGGCGATTTTCTCGAGGGTTTCGGCGTACCCGGAGCCCCGCTGTTGGATGAGTGGCTGGCCGACCGGCGCGCCGCGGTCCGAGCGGACATGCTCGCGCTCATGGACCGTGCCGTGCTGCGGGCCAGAGACCGGCGGGATGCTACCGGCGGCATCGAGGTGACCCGTCGTCTGCTGCAGCTGGAGAGGCTCCACGAGGAGGCGCACCGCGCGTTGATGTGGTTCCTGGCCGTGGGCGGTCAGCGCAGCGCCGCCCTCGCCCAGTACGAGACCTGCCGCTACCTCCTCCGGGAGGAGCTGGGCGTCGAGCCGGCACCGGCCACGGTCGCCCTGCGGGACGAGATCGCCGGCACCGGTGGGTTCACCGCGCTGGGTGTCCTCCCGGCCACGGCGGCCCGGCAGGAGAATCCGGCCCGGTCGGCCGGGTCGCCGACGTCCGACCTGCCTCGCCCGCTCACCGCGCTGATCGGTCGGGACCGGGAGCTGGCGCGTCTGCATGAGCTCCTCGACGATCCGGCGTGCCGGCTCGTGACCCTCGTGGGCCCCGGCGGAATCGGTAAGACCCGGCTGGCGGTGGAGGTCACCGCGAGTCGGCGGACGCGGCATCGTGGCGGGACGGTGTTCGTGTCGTTCGTGGGGACCAGCCCGGCCCGCCCGGACGAGGCCGCCGACCTGGTCGTCGCCGGCCTCGCTCGCGCGCTGGAGATAGAGCTGGCCGTGCCCCGCGAACCGCTGGGCCTGCTCACCGACCAGCTCGCCGGCCGCGAGCTGCTGCTGGTGCTCGACAACCTGGAGCACCTCCGGGACGCCGCGGGAGTCCTCGCCGAACTGCTGCGACGAGCACCGGGTACGCAGCTGCTGGTGACCTCCCGGCGGCAGCTGGGGCTGGGCGTGGAGTGGCTGGTCGAGGTGCCCGGCCTGCCGTACCCGCCGCCGGGCGCCGACGCGGACGCCGCCGGCTACGAGGCGGTGCAGCTCTTCCAGGAGCGGGCCCGGCCGCTGCGCCCCGGCTTCCCCGCCGTCGTCGACGCCGAGGGAGTCGGTCGGGTGTGCCGGCTGGTCGCCGGTGTGCCGCTGGCCATCGAGCTGGCCGCCCGCTGGGTACGGTCCGCCAGCCCGGCCGCCATCGCCGACCGGCTCGCCGACGGGCTCGAACTGCTCGAGACGACCGCACCTGACGTGGAGCGGCGGCACCGCAGCCTCCGCTCGGTGATCGACTGGTCGTGGCAGCTGCTGACCGACGAGGAACGCCGGACCCTGCGTCGGTTGTCGGTGCTGCGCCGCAGCTTCGACCTCGCGGCCGCCGGCGCCGTGGCGGACGCCGGACTGCCGATGCTGGCCAGCCTGGTCGACCAGTCGCTGGTCGCCGTCGGTGGGGACGACCGCTACGAGATGCACGAGCTGCTCCGGCAGTACGCCGCCGAGAGTCTGGCCACGGACCCGGCGGAGGAGGCGCGGGCGCGGTGGCGCCACGCCGAGCACTATGTCGCGCTGCTACCCCCACCGGATGAGGCCCGCGCCGAGGGCCGGCCGAGTCTGGAAGTCGAGCAGGAGAACCTGCGCGCCGCCACCGACTGGCTCATCCTGGACGCCGACCCGACCGCGCTCGACGCCCACCTGCTGCGGCTGTGGGCGCTGTACCGGCGCCTGGGCTGGTTCCGGGAGGCTCAGGTCTTCTTCGGCGCCGCCCTGGAACGCCAGGGGATCACGACCCTGCAGCGGGCACGCTGGCACCGCATGCTCGGCGAGACGCACCAGCAGCTCGGCGAGGCGAACGCCGCGCGGTACCACCTGGAACGGGCGTTGGATCTGCTCGGCGCCCGCGTGCCGGCGTCGACGACGGGCCGGCTGGGGATGCTCACGTCACAGGTGGCACGCCGGACACTCCGGGGCCTGCGGCCGGGTGGTGCCGTCGACCGTCGTGCGGAGCGGCGCGAGGCGGCCCGGGAACGCGCCGCCACCTGCTTCACGATCGCCGAGGTCTACTGGGTGCTCAATGAGCACTTCCCGATCCTCGCGGCGTCGATATCGTCGTTGAACGATGCCGAACGCGCCGGGGACCTCGATCTCATCGTCCGGGCGCAGGCTGGTCTCGGGATGACCGTCGGCACCCTGGGGTTGCGCCAGCTCGCGGGCCGACACCTCCGCGCCGCGAGCGCCGCCGTCGAGCGCACCGACGACCCGCTCACCGCCTGCTGGGTCGGCATCGTGGGCGGGCTGCACTGGACCGGCGTCGGCGACTGGGCGGCGGTCGAGGCCGGCGCCGCCAGGGTCCTGAAACTGCGGCGCCGGACACCGATGCACCGGTGGGCCGACGAGGTGCTGCTGATCACCGCGGTCACCCGGTACCTCACCGCCCGCTATTCGCAGGCGGCCGCGGCGGCCGTCGAGGCGATGGCTTCCGGCCGCGACCGCCGCGATCCCATCGTGCACCTGTGGGGTCTGCTCGTCCTGATCGAGACGGCCCTGCGCGCCAACCCCGACGACGCGGCTCTGGCGGGCTGGTCCGAAGAGGCCGCACAGCTCCTGCCGGCAGCAGCCCGGATCGACGCCGCCCGCCTCCACGTCGCCACCGCCCGCCAACACCTCGCAGCCGGGCGGCGGGCGGACGCGTGGCAGGCGATCCGCACCGCCGACCACCTGATGGGCCCACATCAGTCATTCGAGCAGTACGCCATCGAGGCGCACGCCGGCGTCCCCGAGGTCTGTCTGACGCTGCTCGAACAGGCCGGCTCTCGGGAAAATCCGGCTGGCGGAGCGGACGAGCCGGACCCCG
Organism: Micromonospora sp. NPDC005161; assembly: GCF_053599855.1. NCBI lineage: Bacteria > Bacillati > Actinomycetota > Actinomycetes > Micromonosporales > Micromonosporaceae > Micromonospora > Micromonospora sp. NPDC005161. The sequence goes on along the minus strand of NZ_JBSFYQ010000006.1, from coordinate 7,859 downwards.
CCCACCTGCGCGCGACCACAGCGGTCGCCCTGCGCCGGCTGCATCGCTACGCCCGCACGTTTCCCATGGCCCGTCCGAGAGCGCTCATCTGCCTGGGCTGGTACCACTGGCTCGACGGCCGCGCCGGGGCCGCCCGCCGGGCGTGGGTCCGGGCGGTACGCGAAGCCGAGCGCCGTGGGATGCCCTACGAACTGGCGCGCGCCCACCACGAACTCGGCCGTCACCTCGCCTCGGGGCAGCGGTCCACCCTTGGGCTCACCAGGGCCGAGCACCTGGATCGGGCGATCGCCGGATTCGACGCCGCCGGGTGTGGCGCCGATCTGCGCCGAGTTCAGGCGTTCGCCGGTTACTTGTCCGGCCGTACCATCTCCCGGTGATCTCCCCCCGCCGACGGCTGGCCGCCGCGTCCATTCTCCTGGTGTTGGAGGCGGTGGCGTTCGGGCTCGTCGTGACCGAGTCCGTGACCGGTGCGATCGCCGCCGTTGCCATCACCTGCGTGTCGTTGTGGGTGCACCTCGTCCTGCACGAGTGCGGACACCTCGTCATGGCGAAGCTGCTGCGTCTGCCGGTCATCGCGGTCCGTATCGCACCCTTCGGCGGGTGGCGGAACGAAGTGTCGGTCCGGCCAGCGCCGTCGGCGACCGCGTTGCCGCTGCGGATGGTGCTGTTCTACCTCGGTGGCCCGATGGCGAACCTGTGCACTGCGGCGGTGCTCTGTGCCGCAGCGGCGTTGACGAGCACGGCGTTGACACGCCTCGCGCTGTTCGGCGCAGCGCTTTTCGCGGCGCTGCTCGGGGTGGTCAACCTCATTCCCGGGACTTCGCCCCGCAGTGACGGCCGCAACCTGCTGCGCTGGGTCCTGGCGCCAACAGCCACCCTTGCCGCGCTACGGGCTGGCTACTACCAGGAGGAGGTGAGCAGCACGTTGCGGACGATCGCCCGAGGGCAGGTCGACGACGATCGTCTCAGAGATCCGGCTCGCGACGGCAACGACCCGCGACTCGCGCTCGCCGCCGTCCACCGGCGCTGGAGCACGGGCCACACGCAGTCGGCGGCGGACCTCATCGCCGACGCTGAGCGGCTCGCGGCGCTGGCGCGCGCCGACCGCACCGATCCCATGACCGCCGCCGCCATCGGACAGGTGCTCACGGTGCAGTTCGGGTTGTGGTACCTGTACGCCGCGGTGGTGAACGAATCGCCGGTCCAACACCCGGAGGTGGTGGAGATCGCGGAACTGGCCCAGCTCGCCTTCCACGTACAGCCGCACATGTTGTCCGCCCGTGTCGCCATGAGCCTGGCTCACCTGCTCAACCAGCGGCCGGAGCAGGCGCGTTCGCTGCTTCTCGACATTCGGCCGGGTGCCGACCCGCCGAACCTGTGCAGCGTCGCGTTACTCCTGCGGGCCGTCGCCGAGTGTTACCTCGGCAACCACGCCGATGCGGACACCCTCACCAGGGCGGCCGGCCGCGACCACCCGCAACTGACGCAGGTCGTTGCCGCGATCCAGGCTGCGGATCCGGTGCCGCCCCTGTTCGCCCTGGCACCGATGGCGGACACCTGATCGCGAGGGAATGTCCGCGGCACCGGTTCGGCTCGACAGATCGGCCGGTTGGCGTGGCGCCGGGGTCAGGCGCCGCGCGACGGCGCGCGGCGCAGCGAGCTGGTCGCGTTCACCCCGGCCTTGTCACTCACCCCGATGCCCAGCCGCTCGACCAGTTCCCCGCCCAGCCAGGCAGTCCCCAGGGCCAGGATGATGCCCGCGAAGCTCAGGACCAGCGCGGCGGCGTTCGGCTCCCAGTTCTCCCGGGACAGACGCACCAGCCAGCTCACCGCGAACAGGATCACGACCACCAGGTTGCCGACGCCGTGCGCGGCGCCGATCCGCTTGGCCCGGGTGCCGGCTGGGATGGCACTCCAGTCGATGAGGCCGAACAGGGCGGCGACCACGCCGCCGATGACACCCGCCGCGATGGTGTACGCGGCGGAGATCTGGAATCCGGTGCGGTCGGTGATCAGATAGAGGATGTCGAAGATGACCGACGTGGCGAGGAGCCCGAGCGGGAACACGATCAGCATGGGATGGATCGCGTGACCCATCGCCTTGGCTCGACTTTCCACCACTACCTCCTGTCGGGGCGACAACCGCGCCCGCATACCCGGACCGGACGCCGATACACCCGGTGGGACAGTTCGGTTTCAACGGCCGCGCCAGCGGGCCGGGCGTCCAGGTGAGTGGCATCGCGTACGACCGCGGCCAGGGCGGGTTCACCGACGTCGGAGCAGCCCCCGTTTGGCAATGAAGGCTCGCAACGTCTCGGCATCCTCGGCCGACATCAACCAGCGTGGGATCACGGTCGCCGGCATCCGGCCGACGTACACGATCCAGAACTCCGGGGTATCCCTCACCTCGGCGACCCCGTCCCAGGCGATGCCACCGGACTCCGAGCCGCTGCGCATCATGATGTTGTCATCGGTGATGTCGTAGGCGCCCTCGACGGCGTAGCGACTGGAGCGACGCCGGGCGCGCCACCGCACCCACGGCCAGTACAGCATCGACAGCAGGCCACCCACGACCATCGCCATCCACAGCGGCGAAGTCTGCTCACCCCACCCGGACCCCCGCGAGACGGCCAAACCGATCGCCCCGACCGCCGCCAGCACCGCACCGATGTAGCCGAACCTGCGCAGCCGGACCCTGCCGAGCGCAGCGGCCACGCAGCCTGGGTAGGCGGGATCGGCTGGGACGTCAAAACGGATGTGCACGCCAGAACGATAGTGCCCCCACCCGCCCCTGGCAGCGCCTGACTCCCGCCGCCTGGCCGGACCGTCGAGCGCCGCCCGTTGTCAGCGGCACGCGGCAGGAGTCTCTGCTCATCGGCGGTCCCGTGAGAATTCTTCTGGCATAGCGTCGGATCCGGGGTGAGTCGTTCGTAGAGCAGGCGAGAGGCAGCTGGACGAGGCCGCCGGGACAAGGGAGCCATGGGATGACGCGATACTTGATCTCGTTCAATGACGGCTCGATGGACCACATCCCCGACGAGGATTGGCCCGACGTGGGCAAGGCATCGCACGCGGTAGTCCAGGAGGCCGTGAACGCCGGCGTGTTTGTGTTCGGCGCTGGACTCGAACGCCAGAGGGCGAGCGTCGTGGCCACGGACGGGATGGTCACCGATTGCCCTTACCCGGAGACCAAGGAGGTCATTGGTGGGTTCGTGGTCGTCGACGTGGCCTCACGCGAGGAGGCGCTGACGTGGGCTGCCAAGATTGCCGGCGCTTGCCGCTGCGCGCAAGAGGTTCGGGAGCTCATGCCCGATCCCGAAACAGACGCGATGCTTCGCCGGGCTGACAGGTGATGGTGACGTTCCGACGGTGTCGGATCGAGGAAGACTCGCCACGTCAGAGCAAGACTTGCGTCGGAGTCGCTCTCATCGCGGCTGCGCACCGTAGGTTGGTGTGGCTCTCATCTGGCGTGCGCCCCGCCGGTCACCGCGGCGGTGAGAGGCTCAAAAGGTTAGGAATGGTCCGTTCGCAGCGGCTGATCGCAGGCGGCGGCACGATCCAGCAGCAGGCTCCGCTCCCGCTCGTTGCGGGTCAGCGACGCCGCCCGCTCGAACTCCGCCCGCGCCTCGGCGTGCCGGCCCAGCTTGACCAGGAAGTCACCGCGTGCACTGGGCAGCAGGTGGTAGTTCTGCATGGCCGGGAAGGCCATCAGCTGATCCAGAAGCGCCAGCCCGGTCGCCGGCCCGAACGCCATGGACAGCGCCACCGCGCGGTTCAGCTCGACCACCGGGGACGGCATCGCCTCGGCCAGATTCTCGTAGAGCCAGGCGATGCGCTCCCAGTCGGTGTCCTCGAAGCGGCGTGCCCGGGCGTGGCAGGCGGTGATGGCCGCCTGCAGCACGTACGGGCCGGGCTTGCCATCGATCAGGGCCTCGGCACGCTCCAGCGCGGCCAAGCCGCGGCGGATCAGCAGCTGGTCCCAGCGGGCCCGGTTCTGGTCGCTCAGCAGGATCGGCTCGCCCCCGGGGCCGGTGCGAGCGACCGCCCGGGAGGCCTGGATCTCCATCAGCGCCACCAGGCCGTGCACCTCGGGCTCGCGCGGGGCCAGCCGGGCCAGGACCCGGCCCAGCCGCAGGGCCTCCTCGCACAGCGCCGGCCGCATCCACTCGTCGCCGGTGGTGGCCGAGTAGCCCTCGTTGAAGATCAGGTAGACGACCTCGAGCACCGAGGAGAACCGGGCCGCCAGCTCGTCGCCCTGCGGTACCTCGAACGGCACCTGAGCGTTGGCCAGGGTCTTCTTGGCCCGCACGATCCGTTGCGCCACGGTCGGTTCCGGCACCAGGAAGGCCCGGGCGATCTCGTCGGTGGTCAGGCCGCCGAGCAGCCGCAGGGTCAGTGCGGCGCGGGCCTCCGTGGACAGCACCGGATGGCAGGCCACGAACACCAGCCGCATGAGGTCGTCGCCGATGCCGTCGTCCTCGGCGACCATCGCACCGATGTCCGGGGTGGATTCCTCGAGTTCCCGGCCGACCTCCTCGACCTTGCGCTTGAAGGTCTCGTTGCGCCGGATTTGGTCGATGGCCCGACGCTTGGCGGTGGTCATCAGCCACGCGCCCGGATTACGCGGCACGCCCTCCGCCGGCCACTGCTCCAGCGCCGCGACCAGCGCGTCCTGCGCCAACTCCTCGGCCACGCCGATGTCGCGGACGAGCCTGGTCAGTCCGGCGATGAGCCGGGGCGCCTCGATCCGCCAGGCAGCCTCGATCGCGCGGTGGGTGTCAGTGGCCACGGCCCCCGTCTACCCCACCGCGCGATCGGACGCAAGCACGCTCATGCCACGCGGGCGGGTTCGGTCCTGAGCCGAACCCGCGTCTCCCAGGCTGCGGTGATCAGTTCCCGGCGACCGTCGCGCGCCGCCTCTCCACGGCCGCCCGCTGCTCGGCGGTGAATTCCTCGCCGAAGTCCTCGGCGTGGAAGACCCGCCGGATCTCGATGTTGGTCTGCGCCCCCACGCCCGGGTGCTGGATCGGGCAGCGCTTGAACCACTCGACACACTCCTCAAGCGACTTCATCTCGACCAGGTAGTAACCGGCGATGAGCTCCTTGGTCTCGGTGAACGGCCCGTCCACCACGGTCTTCTTGTCGCCGTCGAAGTAGATCCGGGCGCCCTTGGCGCTGGACTGAAGGCCGCCGGCGTCCAGCAGCACGCCGGCGTCGACCATCTCCTGAATGAACTTGCCCATCGTGTCGAAATCCTCGGTGGCGGGCAGCACGCCGGCCTCGCTCGCCGCGGTGGCCTTGGTGATCACCATGAACCGCATCGCTGTCTCCTCATGTCAGGGTGCCATCTCACCTACGCGTCGAACGGCGGTCGGCCCGCTCGACACCCTGCCAGAAGTTTTTTCCGCCGCGCTTGGCAACGCCGCGCTCGGCGGGTCGGCGGGTCCGCTGCCCACCAGGCGAAGGCGGCCGGTCCGGCCTAGCGGGCGCGCGACGGCGGCCAGCGCTGGCGGGACGACCCTCCGCCCGGTTCGGTTGACTCCTGACCTGTGCGGATGTGTTCCTCACTGGAAGGATGTCTGTATGCCGAAGGCGTTCCCGCCGGAGTCGCGTCGTGATGCGGTCGCGGTCGCCCGCGCGGGTGAGACGCCGATCGCCAAGGACCCGCACACGCGGCCTGAACTACTCAACCCCGCGAGTCAATCCAACCCGGGACGGTACGCCGGCAAAGCTGGAAGGCGACAGGGTTGAGCAGCGATCTGCGCGGTGGCGGTGGCCGGTGCCGGCCTCGGTGGGTTGTGCCTCGCCCAGGGGCTCGTGCGGGCCGGCGTCGACGTCCAGGTCTACGAACGCGACGCCGCGCCCGACGTCCGCCGGCAGGGCTACCGGCTGCACGTCGACGCACGCGCCGGCCTGGCACTCGACAAGCGCCTGCCCCCGAAGCTGTTCCGGCTGTTCGTCACGACGGCGAGCCAGCCGAGCAGGAAGTTCACCGTGCTCTCCGCCCAACTGCGCGTCCTGCACGAGACACTCACCGACCCGAACCGCGACCCGTACCAGCCCGAGACGCTCAGCACGTCGGTCAACCGCGGGGCGCTTCGCGAGATTCTCGGCGCAGGCCTCGACGATCGGATCCACTTCGGCCACGAACTCGACGGGTACGAGCAGGACACGGCCGGTGTGACCCTGCACTTCGCGGACGGTTCGACCGAGCGCGCCGACGTGCTCGTCGGCGCGGACGGCGTGCACTCGGCGGTCCGCCGCACGATGCTGCCCGACGCGACGGTCGTGGACACCGGGTCGCGCATCATCTACGGCAAGACGCCGCTCGACGACGAGACGCGACGGCTCGTCCCGACGGCGCTACGCGACGGGTTCACCGCGATCATCGGCGGCCACATCGGCATGGCGACCGGACTCGTCGAGTTACGCCAGCCGCCGCCGGAGGCGGCCGCCGCAATCGCCCCGAGGGTGAGGCTGAGCCCGAGCGGCGACTACCTGATGTGGGGCGTGTCCGCGCAGCATGACCGGTTCCCGGAGTCAGACGCGACGATGACCGGGATGGACGCGGTGGCGCTGCATGTCGTCGCGTCCACGGCGATCCGTACGTGGCACCCCGACCTGCGCACGCTGCTCGCCAAAGCCGCGGTCGACGAGACGTTCCTCGTCCGGGTCCGCAGCGCCGAACGCGTCCAGCCGTGGACGCCGAGCCGGGTGACCCTGCTCGGCGACGCAATCCACGCGATGAGCCCGGCCCGCGGCTCCGGCGCGAATACGGCCCTACTGGACGCGTCGAACCTGTGCGATGCGCTCCCCGGTGGCGGCACCGACATCGTCGCAGCAATCGGCGCCTACGAGGAGAAGATGCGCGACTACGGCTTCACCGCAGTCGAGGCGTCCCGGCGGGCAGAGACGGGTACCGCCCGCTGGGGGAACTCGCTGTGGCTCTGGATCTTCAACCATCTGCCGAAGCCACGCTCCCGCACGTGACGGCCGGGCGCGGGTGTCCGCCACCGGCAGGGCCGTATGACCGACGCCGCGATGCGCACTCGGTACGACCTCGGTGTAGGTGCCGGACATCGGACGGCCGCGGCCTGGGCTCGCGATGCCAGGACCAGGCCTTGCCCGGCACACACCCGGGCAGCTACAGGGCAGTCGCGGTCTTCTCCAGGATGCTGGCAAGTGCGCCGTAGTCGACGGTTTGCCCATCTCTGATGTCAACGGCTTTGCGTTCACCGTTGCCCAGAGCCCGAAGAAACCCCTTGACCTCAGGAACGTCCGTTGCGTTGAACATCATGAACGAGACCTTGTCCTTGGCCACCGCGATGACGGCCGCATAGTGCCCGTTCTTGAGGTAGTGCGGCTTGCCGTACTGGAGCCGCTCCTCGACATCTGGAATGGTCTGGCCGACCATCGCACGTAGTTTCTCGCACACATCGATCTGCCACGGCTGCGCCTTGTTGATGTACTGAGGTGATCTCAACAAGAATCCGGTAGGTACCGGTATTCGAAATGTGTGAGGTTGAGCGCGGCGCGGACGTGGTCGCCGAGGTTTCGGGGGCTGGCGGTGGTGTGGCGGAGGCTGCGCCAGCGGCCGGTGAGGATCGCGAAGCCGCGTTCTCCGAGACAGCGCATCGATCGGAGAGCGGCGTTGTAGGCGCGGTTGTCGACCGCGAGCCGGCGGCCGTCGGCGGGCTGCTTGTACGGGGTGTGGATGCCCTGACCAGCGCCGTCGTAGCCGGAGTCGGCCAAGGTCGGCAGTTTCAGTGTGGATGCCGCCCAGTAGAGGGCGCCGGTAACGTCCAACCGTTGGGCGCAGGTCAGGTCGTGCAGGTGACCGGGCAGCGCATCCGAGGTCC
>NZ_JBSFYQ010000005.1:0-277564 GCF_053599855.1 Micromonospora sp. NPDC005161 | reverse complement strand
CAAAGAAAAAAAAACACGCCCCCCCCACCCCCCACCCCAAGCTTCCCTCCCCCCCCCGCGGCCCCCCATAACACCCGCCAGGCGTTAATAAGGGGCCCCTCCTTGCATCGGTCAGCCGTTGACGGCGACGTCCTCGACCAGCTGCACCAGGGTGCGGACCGGCACACCGGTGCCGCCCTTGGTCAGGTAGCCGGTCGGCTCGCCGGAGTGGTAGCCCGGCCCGGCGATGTCGATGTGCGCCCAGGCCACGTCGTCGGTCACGAACTCGCGCAGGAACACACCGCCCTGCAACATGTGCCCGGCCCGGTCCATCCCGGCGTTGACCTGCGAGATGTCCGCCACGTCGGAGTCCATGCCCTTGCGCACGTCGTCCGGCAGCGGCATCGGCCAGGCCGGCTCGCCGACCGCGTCGCCGACCGTCCGGACCCGCTCGCACAGCTCCGGACTGCCCATGACGCCGGCCATCCGCTTGCCCAGCGCGATCACCTGGCCGCCGGTCAGGGTGGAGGTCTCGAACAGGTAGTCGGTGCCGTCCGCGCAGGCGCGGGCGATCGCGTCGGCCAGGATCATCCGGCCCTCGGCGTCGGTGTTGAGCACCTCCACCTTCTTGCCGCTGTACATGCTGATGACGTCACCCGGCCGGTAGCTGGTGCCCGACGGCATGTTCTCCGCCATCGGCAGGTAGGCGCTTACCGCCACCGCCGGCTTGAGCGCGGCGATCGCCAGCATGGCCGCACCCACCGCGGCGGCACCCGCCATGTCGGACTTCATCTCCCACATGCCCTGTGCCGGCTTGATCGAGATGCCGCCGGTGTCGAAGGTGATTCCCTTGCCGACCAGCGCGACCCGCTTACCGCTGCCGCCGCCCTCCGGCGTGTAGGTGAGCTTCACCAGGCGCGGCGGGGCCTCCGAGCCCTGCCCGACCGCGATGATGCCGCCATACCCACCGGCGGCCAGCGCCGCCTCGTCCAGGACCTCGACGCCGAGGCCCGCCGCCCGGGCGGCGTCGGCCACCGCGTCGGCGAACACCGGCGGCCGCAGCTCGTTCGGCGCCGTGTTCACCCAGTCCCGGCTCAGCCGGACCGCGCCGGCCACCACCTGCGCCCGGCTGATCTCCGCCAGAGCGCCCGCGTCGCCGGCATCCGGCACCGAAACCAGCACCTCGGCCACCGGCTCCCGCCGGGTCGGCTGCGGCCGGGTCTTGTAGCCCGCGAACCGGTACCCGCCGAGCAGCGCGCCCTCCGCGACCGCGCGCAGTGCGGCCGGCGCGTCGGCGTCGTCCGGCAGCGGCATGGCCAGCGCCACCTTCTGCGCGCCCGCCAGGGCCCGGATCGCGGCGCCGGCCGCCCGGCGCAGCGTCTCCGGGGCCGGGGCGGCGCCCGACGGCTCCGGGCCGAGCCCGACCGCGGTGACCAGCGGCGCGGTGACGGTGCCCAGCGTGGCCAGCTTGATCACCTCGCCCGGGCCACCGGTCGCGCCGAGCAGCGCCAGCGTCTCGGTCAGCTTGCCGTCGAACGCGGCGGCAATGCTCTCCGCGCCGCTGGCGAGCAGCAGGGTGCCGGCGAGGCCGCTGGTGGCGCCCTGCTCTCCGGTCTGGCTGTGCACGCCGATCACGATCGCGTCGACGGCGAGCTCCGCCGGGTCGGTGTCGACCAGGCTCAGGGTTGTGGTGCGGGGCGATGTCACTGAAGTTACTCCGGGCGGGCCGGGCCGGCCGCGTCGTCGCGTACCGGCGATGAAGGTCTCCGGCGGAACGTACCCGCCGGACGTCAGGGCTGTCCCGCCGATGATGCCGACGGGTCCCGCCGATGCTAACCAGCGGCGCTGCCCCCGGTAAGTTGCCACCCATGACCGAAGTGACCTCCGATGCCGCCGCGACCCGGCTGCGCCGTTCCCCGCTGCACGAGCGGCACACCGCCGCCGGCGCCAAGTTCGCCCCCTTCGGGGGCTGGGAGATGCCGCTGGAGTACGCCGGCGGCGGGGTGCTCAAGGAGCACACCGCGGTGCGGAGCGCGGTGGGGGTCTTCGACGTGTCGCACCTGGGCAAGGCCCGGGTGAGCGGCCCCGGCGCCGCCGATTTCGTCAACGCCTGCCTCAGCAACGACCTGGGCCGGATCGGGCCGGGCCGGGCGCAGTACACGCTCTGCTGCGACGACGCCACCGGCGGCGTGGTGGACGACATCATCGCCTACCTGTACGCCGACGACCACGTCTTCCTCATCCCGAACGCGGCGAACACCGCCGAGGTGGTCCGCCGGTTGCGGACCGCCGCGCCGGAGCAGGTCACCGTCACCGACGAGCACGAAGCGTACGCCGTGCTGGCCGTGCAGGGCCCGCGCTCGGCCGAGCTGCTGGGCGCCCTCGGCCTGCCCACCGACCACGGCTACATGAGCTTCTCCGCCGCCAGCCTGGCCGGGGTCGAGCTGACGGTCTGCCGCACCGGCTACACCGGCGAGCTGGGCTACGAGCTGGTCGTGCCGTCGGAGCACGCGGTCACGGTCTGGGACGCGCTCTTCGCCGCCGGCGAGAGCTTCGGGCTGCGCGCCTGCGGCCTGGCCGCCCGGGACACGCTGCGCACCGAGATGGGCTACCCGCTGCACGGGCAGGACCTGTCGCTGGACATCACCCCGGTGCAGGCACGGTCCGGCTGGGCGGTGGGCTGGGACAAGCCGGCCTTCTGGGGCCGCGACGCGCTGCGCACCGAGAAGGCCGACGGCCCCCGGCGTACGCTGCGCGGCCTGGTGGCCGTCGACCGGGCCATTCCGCGGCCCGGGATGACCCTGCACGTCGGTGACGTGCAGGTCGGCACGGTCACCAGCGGCACCTTCTCGCCGACCCGCAAGCAGGGCATCGCGCTGGCCCTGCTGGACACCGACGCCAAGCTCGCCGACGGCGATCTCGTCGAGGTCGAGATCCGCGGCCGCCGAGCCCCCATGCAGATAACCCGCCCCCCCTTCGTCAACCCCTCAGTCAAGTAACCCCCCAACCGGGGTCAGGGGATTTTGGGGGTGGGGGGTTCGCCGGAGTCCAGGACTGCCTGGGTCCAGCCGCCCTCGATCACGCCGGTGGCGTCGAGCACCGCCCAGTCGACCACGTCGGTCGACTCCACCACGACCGGGGCGCCGATCCGCACCGAGGAGTCGGTGGCGGCGTCGCTGGCGCTCACCCCGACGATCCGCTCCGGGGCCTCCCACGAGGTGACGCCGGCCCAGACGTACTCCGGGCCGTCGTCACCGGGCAGGCCGTACTTGACCACCAGCTGCGCCTCGGGCGGCAGTTGGCCGGCGACGAACCGGGTCCGGGCGTCGTCCAGCGCGGCCCGGGCGGTGGCGACCGCCCGGCTCATCGCGTCACCGGAGCGGGCGTAGCGCACGTCCGGCTGGATCCCGGAGAACAGCGTCGCGCAGGCGGCGGCGTAGTAGCGCCCGTCCGGACCGGGATGCCCGGCCGGCGGGCGCAGGCTGAGGAACGAGTCGGCCTCCGGGTCGGTCGCGGGGTCCAGCTCCAGGCGCAGCAGCACCGGGGCCGTCGCACCGTGCTGCTCCGGGTTGCCGTACGCCACCGCGATGTCGTGTCCGGTGACCGTGGCCAGCACCGGCAACTGTACGAACGCCGGCACCTCCTCGCCGGAGAGCCCGTCGGTCCAGTCCCGCAGCAGCCGTCGTGCCGCCCCGGTCATCACCGCACCCCAGGCCCGGGTGAGGTGGTCGGGCACCCCCTGGGTCTGCAACTCCAGCAGCCCGAAGCGGCGCAGCCCCTTGGTGGTGAACCACAACCCCTCCACGTCCGAGGAGTACGGCACCAGCACCCAGTCCACCAGCCGGATCCGGCCCTGCTCGTCCGGGAGTGAGCGCAGCGCGGTCGCCGGGTCGAGGAACTGCAGGCCGAAGACGTCCACCACGTCGCTGTCGACGGACTCCGCCACCGCAGCCGCCACCGCCCGGGCCGCCCACTCGTGCGCCGGCGGCCAGCCGGGCCGGTACTCGGCCTGCACCACCACCAGGTGGGTCGACGCCGCCAGCCGGGCCAACTGCTCCTCGGTGGCGCCGAACGCGGTGAGCAGATCCGGTGGCAGCTCGGGGAACTCGGCGATCGGCCGGGTGTCCACGCTCATCAGTGGGCTGTCCAGCATCTGCCGGGCCAGCCCGTGCACCGGCTCGGCCAGCCGGCCGGTCAGCGCCGCCACCGCGGTCTTCGCGCTGACCTTCGGCAGCCCCGCCATCGGCACCAGGTAGGTCGCGCTGAGCGACTCCGGGACCGGTACGGGCAGGAAGTCGTCCGTGATGAGCATTCTCGTTCCCCCGGTGGCCGTCCGGTGCTGTCGAGCCGAACGCTACCCGGCTCGCCTCGCCGGCTTCAGCCGGACAGCACCAGACCCAGGTAGACCAGCGTGGTGACCACCTCGACGGTCGCGCCGAGCACGTCGCCGGTGATCCCGCCGAGCCGGCGTACCACGTGGGCCAGCAGCGGCACCGCGACGGCGAACGCGGCGGCGACGGCCAGCGGCCCCTGCCACGGGCGGCCCGGCACCGCGGGCACCGCCAGCAGCACGACGGCGACCGCGCCGGCGGCCAGTGCCACCGGGCCCACCGTGCCGGCCACCAACGCGCCCAGCCCGTCCGCGCGGGCCGCCGGCACGCCCCGCCGGCAGGCCACCGTCACACCCAGCCGCCCGGCGGCGGTCGCCGCGACCACCGCCGCGAGGCACGCGGGCCAGGACCGACCGGCCAGTTCGGCGAGCGCCGCCGCCTGCACCAGCAGGACGACCACCAGGGCGACCACCCCGAACGGGCCGACGTCCGGCTTCTTCATGATCTCCAGAGCGGCGGCGCCCCGCCGGTACGAGCCGAGCGCGTCCACGGTGTCGGCCAGCCCGTCCAGGTGCAGCCCCCGGGTGAGCAGGGCGGCGGCACCCACCGTCACGCCGGCGGTCACCAGCGGGGGAGCGAACGCGCCGGCCAGCAGCAGCACGCCGGCCAGCAGCGCGCCGAGCAGGGCGCCGACCGCCGGGGCGAGCGCCATCGCGGTGCCGGCCACCGGGCGGTCGATCCGGCCGGCCCGGACCGGCAACGTGCTGAACGTGGTGACCGCCAGCCGGGCCCCCGCGGCGAGCCGCGACTCAGCCGGCACGCCAGCCCGACGCCGCCTGCTCGTCCGCCCCAGTGGTGGTGGCCGGACCCGGCCCGGCTGGCTCCGGTTCGGCGTCTTCCGGTTCGGCGTCCTCCGGCTCCTCGGTGCCCTGGTCCGGCTCCCCTTCGCCGGCCAGCGACGGGTGGACCGGCAGCGCGGCGGCCAGGGACAGCACCGAGCGCAGCAGCGGGAGCGCGACCAGCGCGTTGGCCCCCTCGCCGAGGTCCAGCCGCAGGTCGAGCAGCGGGGTGAGGCCGAGCACGTCGGCGGCCAGCCGCACCGCCGGGTGACCGCCGTGGTCGGCGAGCAGGCACCAGTGCCGCGCCTGCCCGGCCAGGTCGCGGCTGACCATGCCGGCGGCCAGCCCGACCGGCCCGTCCAACAGCACCGGAATCCGGCGGGCGGTGGCGCCGAGCAGCACGCCGGTGGCCACCGCCACGTCGCCGCCGCCCAGCTCGGCCAGCACGTCCTTGGCACCCCGAGGCGAGCGGCGGGTGCGGTGCAGCGCGTCGCGTACCGCCGCGCAGCGGATCATCCAGGCCGCGTCGTCGATCTCGCCGGAGTTTGTGATCACCCGGCCGAGCACGGCCGGCGGCTCCGCGCCCGCGGTGGCCGCCAGCACCGCCGCGGCGGCGGCCTCGGTGCCGGCGCCGCACGCGGCCAGCACCAGCAGCTGTACGCCGGCGTCGGCGGCCTGCTCGGCCAACCGCCAGCCGTAGCGCAGCGCCGAGTCCACCTGCTCGGGCGTGAGCGCCGGCTCGTCCTCCATCGGCGCGGCGGCCGGAGTGTCCACCACCTGGAGGCTGGCCCCACTCTCGGCGGCCAGCCGGGCCAACGCGCCCTGGCCGGCGCGGGCCTGCCCGGCCCGGCGCGCCGACTCGCCGGCGACCGTGCCGGCCGACGCGCCACCGGCGTGGTCACCGTGCAGCAGCAGCACCCGCACGGAATTCCAGGCGACCGGGGTCGAGGTGCCCTGGGTGGCGGCGGCGAAGCCGACGACGCGGTCCAGCACGCCCAGCCCGGCACCGGGTACGTCCAACGTGGCCAGTCGGTCCACCGCCTGGGGGCCGGTGTACTCGTCGGGCATCGGCAGCTCCATTCCCGGCTGGATGACCAGCCCGGTGGCCACCATGGGCAGCGCCATGGTCGGCGCGGCCCAGGGGTTGCCCGGCTCCTGGTTCGGGGCCGCCGGCGGCGCGTGGGTCAGCACGTCCGGCAGCTGCACCTCGGGGGCGGTCTCGACGTCGGCCGAATCCGCTCCGACCGGCCCGGGCCCGACCGGCGCGGTCCCGGTGGCGGGTGCCGGCGGCACGGCGACGGTCGCGGGCGGCACGGCGGCGGTCGCGGGCGGCACGGCGGCGGTCCTGGGCGGCACGGTCGGCTTCAGCCAGGCCGGCTGGCCGGCGACCACCAGCACCACCGCGTCGCAGGCGTCGGCGACGGCCCGGTTGGCCGCGCCGAGCGCGTCGGTGAACGCCCGGCCCAGCGGCGTGGTCGGCACCAGGGACAACCCGACCTCGGGGCTGACCAGCACCACCCGCGCCGAGCAGGCGCGGATCGCCTCGGCCAGCTCAGCGATGGTCGCCACGTCGTCGGCGGGCTGGTGCTTCGGGTCGAGCAGCACCGTCACCCAGCCGCCCAGGTCGTCCACGAGCAGCGTCTCGTTCGGCTGGGCGGACGCGAGCACGTCGGCCAGCCGCCGCGGGTCGGCCGCGGTCTCCTCGGTGCTCCAGCTGCCCGGCCGCCGGGCGCGGTGCGCCGCCAGGCGGGTCGCCCACTCGGTGTCCTCCGGGTCGCCCTCCCCTGCGGTGGCGATGTAGCGGACCACCGGCGCGTCGGCGACCAGGGACTCAGCGAACTCGGACTTGCCGGACCGGATACCGCCGAGAACCAGGACCGTGTTCCACCCGTCAACGGACATGCCCGTACCTTAAGGCCGCCCGGGGTGCCGTTGCCTGCCGGCCCGGTGGTCGCGGTCCGGTCAGTCGCAGTGCTCGAATCCGCTGCCGTAGCTGACCCCGCCGGTGGCGCCACCCCACCTCACGCACGTGCCGGCTGCGCTGGCCCGCACCGGCCCGGCGTAGTAGTCGAACGACCCGCTGTCGGTGCCGCGGGCACGCTCCTGCACCTCCAGGTACGCCGACGCCGCCGATTTGGTGCCGACCGCGGTGTCCTTCAGGGTAACCACGCAGTTGTTGCCGGTGCCCGAGTGGTACAGCAGGTAGACGCGGCCCCGCCGGCGCCCGTCGCCGCCGGTCAGCGTCGCCGAGTCGATCACCTGGTAGCCGCTGCCGCACACCTGGGTCGCGGTGTACGGGTTGGGCCGGCCCGCCGTGCTGCCGCTGGACGTCGGCTTGCCGGTGACGGCCCCGGTCGGCGGGCTTCCCGGTGCCGTGGTGCGTGGGGCCGGGGCGCCGCTGGCCGGCGCGCTGGGCTGATCGGCGACGCCGGTCGACGCGGTGGTCGCGGTGCGGCTGGCACCCGGCGTGCCGCTGGGCCGGGGGCCCGGGGTGGCCGCGTCCCCGCTCGGCAGCGGGACGTTCGCGGCCGACGCCGATTCGCCGGCCAGTGCGGCCGGAAGGTCCGTTCCACGCGGCTCCGGGTCGGGCCGCAGCGCCGCCACGGTCCCGGCGACCAGCGCGACGAGGACGACCGCACCGACCCCGACCAGCAGTGGCCCGCGCCGCCGGCCCGATCCGGTCCGGAACGGGTCCTCCCGGGTCCCCGCCGGTTCGGTTCCGAAGACCGCCGGGGGGCGCAGATCCGTGGGCGGAGCCGGTGGCGTCGGCGCGGTGGTCGCGTGGGCCGGCGGGGTGGGGCTCGGGACGGGCCGCGCGGGTGCCGGCGGGGTGGGGCTCGGGACGGGCGGCGTGACGGACGGCGGGGTGGGGCTCGGGACGGGCGCCGCGACGGACGGCGGGGTCGGACCCGGGCCGGACGGGCCGGGGGCGGCCAGCGCCCAGGGTGGGCGGGCGGCCGGCGGGATGCTGGCCAGGGTCGCGTCGCGGGCGTCAGCGGCGGCGCGGGCCAACTCGGCGGCGCTGGCGAACCGGTCCGCCGGCCGCTTGGCCAACGCCCGCGCGACGACCGCCACCACCGCGGGTGGGGTGTCCGACGGCAGCGGCGCAGGCTCGTCCTGAGCGTGCCGCAACGCCACCGCGAGCGGGTTGTCACCGTCGAACGGCGGCTGCCCGGCAAGGCAGAAGTACGCCACCGCGCCCAGCGCGTACACGTCGGTGGCGGGGGAGACCGGCTGCCCGGTGGCCTGCTCGGGGGACATGTACGAGGCGGTGCCGAGCACCATGTTCGCGGCGGTGAGCCCGGCCATGCTGCGCGACCGGGCGATGCCGAAGTCGACCAGCACCACCCTGCCGTCCGCCTTGACCAGCAGGTTTCCCGGCTTCACGTCCCGGTGCACGATGCCGGCCAGGTGGGCGGTGTGCAGCGCGTCCGCGGCCTGCGCCAGCACCGACATGGTGG
This sequence comes from Micromonospora sp. NPDC005161, assembly GCF_053599855.1. Taxonomy (NCBI): domain Bacteria; kingdom Bacillati; phylum Actinomycetota; class Actinomycetes; order Micromonosporales; family Micromonosporaceae; genus Micromonospora; species Micromonospora sp. NPDC005161. The sequence continues at coordinate 268,954 of NZ_JBSFYQ010000005.1, read as the reverse complement.
TGGCCGGGTCCAGCCGACCCGCCTGGCGCACCCGGGCGGACAACGGCTCACCCTCGACGTACTCCATCACCAGGTAGTCGACCCGGCTGCCGTCGGCGAGCGTGGCCTGCCCGACGTCGTGCACCGCGACCACGCCGGGGTGCCGCAGCGCCGCCAGCATCTGCGCCTCGGCGCGGAACCGGGCGGTGAACTCTGGGTCGGCGACCAGCGACGGCAGCAGAACCTTCACGGCCACCTCGCGTTCCAGCAGCACGTCGGTGCCGCGCCAGACCGCGCCCATCCCGCCCGTCGCCACCCGCTCGCCCAGCCGGTACCGGTCATCGAGCAGCACTCCCCGTGTCAGCACCGGGCCACCGTACCGGCCGCCGCCGATGCGTTGATCAGCCCATGGGTCGCGGCCGGGGCGAGCGAGCGGCCGTTCCGGGTCGGGCCGACTACGCTGGCGAGGGTTCGTCCCACGGGGACTTCAGCGGCGAGGGGAGACGCGGCATGGCGTGGAGCTGGCGGTACGAGGGCACGGACGGCCAGACGGTCGAGGGACCGGCGGAGTCGTTCGGCAGCCAGGCCGACGCCGAATCCTGGATCGGTCAGACCTGGCGGGAGCTCGCGGCGGCCGGCGTCACCTCGGTCGCGCTCGTTGAGGACGACCGCTTGGAGTACCGGATGAGCCTGCTGCCCACGGCCGAGTGATGGGCTACGACCGGCCGGGCGGGGAGCGGCTGGTGCTCGGTGTGCCCAGGGCGGCGTTCCGGCCCAGCCCGGTCTTCCTCGGCCTGGTCGCCCTCTTCGCGGTCAGCGGGGCGCTGGCCTGGAACGGGTACGGCAGCGTCCGGTTCGACGTGTTCCTCTTCGTGGTCTCCGGGTGGCTGGTCTCGCTCTGCCTGCACGAGTACGCGCACGCGGTGGTGGCCTTCCGGGCCGGCGACCGGGACATCGCCCATCGGGGCTACCTGACGCTCAACCCCCTGAAGTACACCCACCCGCTGCTGTCGATCGTGCTGCCGGTGGTGGTGGTGCTGCTCGGCGGCATCGGCCTGCCCGGCGGCGCGGTGTGGGTGGACCGGCACGCCATTCCGGGCCGTTTGCGGCACACCCTGGTCAGCCTCGCCGGGCCGGCGACCAACGTGCTGTTCACGCTGGTGCTGGTGGCGGCGTTGCGGATCGGCATCCAGGCGGGCGGCCCGGTCGAGTTCTGGGCCGGGGTGGCGCTGCTGGCCTTCCTCCAGCTCACCGCGAGCGTGCTAAACCTGCTACCGGTTCCCGGCTTGGACGGCGGCAACATGATCCAGCCGTGGCTCAACCCGCAGTGGCGCCGGATGTACGACCTGTTCGCCCCGTACGGCTTCCTGCTGCTCTTCGCGTTGCTGTGGAATCCGCGTATCGGCGGCTGGTTCTTCGACGTCGTCTTCGCGATCGGGGACCTGCTGGGCCTGCCCTCGTGGCTCTACGCCACCGGCCTCGACCTGATCCGCTTCTGGCAGGGCTGACCGGCCCCGGCTGAGCGTCCGGGCTGACCCGGTCCGGTCGGCGCGAACCCGCGCTGACCGGACCGGGGCTGGCGTCAGGGCCGCTGTGCGGGGGACTCGGTCTTCGCCGGGTCGCGCTCGGTCACCGGCTCGACGATCTCGTCGATCGCCTTGAGCAGCTCGGCGTCGAGCTTCACGCCGGCCGCCTTGACGTTGTCGTGCACCTGCTCGGGGCGGGACGCGCCGATGATCGCCGACGACACGTTCGGGTTCTGCAGCACCCAGGCCACGGCGAGTTGGGCCATGCTCAGCCCGGCCTGCTCAGCGAGGGGCTTGAGCTGCTGAACCCGGGTCAGCACCTCGTCGGTCATGAACCGGGAGATGAAGCCCGCACCGGACTTCTCGTCGGTGGCGCGGGAACCGGCCGGCGGCGGCTGCCCCGGCAGGTACTTGCCGGAGAGCACGCCCTGAGCCATCGGCGACCAGACGATCTGGCCGATGCCCAGCTCCTCGCTGGCCGGGACGACCTCGGTCTCGATGACCCGCCAGAGCATCGAATACTGAGGTTGGTTGGAGACCAGCGGGATGTGCAGCTCCCGGGCGAGCGGGTGAGCGGCACGCAGCTGCGCCGCCGACCACTCGGAGACGCCGATGTAGTGCGCCTTGCCGGAGTGCACGACGTCGGCGAACGCCTCCATCGTCTCCTCCAGCGGCGTGCTGTGGTCGTACCGGTGGGCCTGGTAGAGGTCCACGTAGTCGGTACGCAGCCGGCGCAGCGAGCCGTTGATCGACTCCATGATGTGCTTGCGGGACAGGCCTCGGTCGTTGCGACCGGGACCGGTGGGCCAGTAGACCTTGGTGAAGATCTCCAGGCCCTCGCGGCGCTCGTTCTGCAGCGCCCGGCCGAGCACGTCCTCGGCCCGGGTGCCGGCGTACACGTCGGCGGTGTCGAAGGTGGTGATCCCCGCGTCGAGAGCGGCCCGGACGCAGGCGAACGCGGCGTCCTCCTCGACCTGCGAACCGTGGGTGATCCAGTTGCCGTACGAGATCTCGCTGACCATCAGGCCGGAACGGCCCAGGTGTCGGAATTCCATGACCCGACCCTAGCCCCGCCGCTTCAGGGTCGCCGAACCGCCGGTCAGAGCACCGGGTTGGCGTCGGTGAGCAGCCGGTCGATCTCCGCCAGCACGGCGGCACGGTCACGGTGCACCGCGTCGATGAGTGGCTCGCCGCGCCGGTCCAGGGCGCCCCAGCGCCCGGTGCCGTTGCCGACCAGGAACGCCACCGGGTGGATGACCAGAATCGGGTGCGCCGGCGGCACCAGCAGCGTGCCGCCGCGGTCCACCACGCCACGCCGGCCGCCCACGTCGACCACGGCGAGGCCCTCGTCGGTGAACCCGTCGACCTGCTGGCCGTCGGCCAGCTCGGTGGCGAAGCCGTGGTAGCGGGTGGGCACCACGATCCGGCCGGTCCGGTCGACCGCCCCCCAACCCTCGCGCCGGACCGCGGCCACCCCCCGACGGAACGGGCGTACCTCGGCGAAGTTGGGCGGGACCTGCACCTCGCCGGTCGCGTCGATCGCCGTCCAGCCGCCGTCCGCGACCACCCAGGCCAGGCCGTCGCTGAACGGGCGGGCCGCGCGGTAGGACGGCGGGATCACCGTCGTACCGAGCAGGTTGATCAGCGACCACCGGTCGGTGTCCGGTCGGCGGACCCAGGCCAACCCGTCGTGGAACGGCTGCGCCTCGGCGTAGCGGGCGGGGATGACCAGGTCACCGTCCGGGTCGGTGTACCCCCACAGCGGTCCGTCCTGGCCGGGCGTCGGGGGTCGGTCGCGGTCGAGCACCTCGTCCCGGCTCCGGGGGTACGGCCCGAAGCCGTCCGCCGTGGCCCGGGTGGCGACCGCGTCGAGGGCCACCCGGATCCGGTCCAGCAGTTCGGCGTCGCCGGCGCCGCGCAGGTCGAGGGCCTGTTCGAAGTGGTGGCAGGCCTCCATGAGCCGGCCCTGGTCGTAGCAGGCGCGCCCGGCGTGCTCGTGCAGCGCGGCCCGCAGCCGGTCGGGCAGTTCGATCGAGTTGGCCTTGGCGAAGAGCTGGTCGGCCTCGGTGAAGTCGCCACGCCAGCGCAGCACATGGGCCAGCCGGGCCTGGGCCAGCGCCGTCCGTCGCAGCTCGCCGGTGGCCTCGGCGTAGGTGAGGGCGAGGCGGCCGTCGGCCAGCGCGTCGTCCAGTTCGCCGAGGATCCGGGAGGTCACCGCCCGCAGGCTGAGCAGCCGGGCCCGGGCCCGGTTGTCGATGGCCGAGCCCAGCTTCTCGGTCAGCCGCCGCCGGATCGCCCGCATGTCGTCCGGCTCCGTCAGGTCCTCGCGCAGGGTGACCGGGTCGAGCCGCCACCGGTACGCCGCAAGGACCTGCTCCGGGTCGCCCTGCTCGGCCAGCGGCCGGCGGGTCACCGGCGGTGTCGTGCCGGGTGGCCCGGACACCGGCACGCTCTCCCCGGCTGACCCGCTCCGCGGGCCGGGAACGGCCGTGGCCGGCGGTGCGGACACAGGCGGTGCGGAGACGGGCGGTGCGGAGACGGGCGGTGCGGACACGGGTGCCGCGGACATGGGCGCTACGGGCGGGGCCGAGACTGGCGGGCCTGAGACGGGCGGGGCCGAGACGGGCGCGGTCGAGTCCGGCCGTGCGGGCTCGGTGGAGACGGGCTCGCCCGAGTCGTGGTCGGACGGCGCGGGCCGGGCCGGGTGCTCTCCGACGGCGGACGGGTCGTCGGTCTGCGAACCGGCCACCGGTGTGGGGACGCTCCGATCGGCCGGCTCGTCCGGCGTCGAGCGCACCTCGTCCACCGGGGCGCGCTCGGCGGGACCACTGTCCCGTGCGGGCGGCGCGGAGACCGGCCGGTCCAGAGACTCCTGGATCGGCTGGTGGGCGTCGATCGATGCCGGCGGTGCGGATGTCGGCCGGTCCAGCGGCTCCGGCTCGGCGAGGCGCTCGGCCGCCCAGCCGTCGGACCCGTCGTAGGACGGAACGCCCGGGGATCCGGAGACGTCGGGGTGGGTCTCGGCGGCCGCCGGATCGGTGCGCTGAAGCGGTGTTCCGGCGGTGCTCGGCGGGCCGGAGACCGGCAGGTTGCCCTCCGCCGGTGTCGCCTCGGCTGTGGGCTGTGCCTCGTCGAGCAGATCATCCGCCCAGCTGCGGGGGGCACCGGACACCGGGCGCCCCGGCGGTCCGGACACCGGGTAGGCCGGTGGCGCCGACAACGGGTAGGCCGGTGGCGCCGACAACGGGTAGGCCGGTGGCGCCGACAACGGGTAGGCCGGTGGCGCCGACACCGGGTAGGCCGGTGGCGCCGACACCGGGTAGGCCGGTGGCGCCGACACCGACCCGAGGGCGTCAATCGGTGTCGACCCGACTGCGGGGTCACGATCGGTGACCACGTCGTCGGCCCAGCGGTCGTGGGCGCCGGAGACCGGTTCGGCCGGTGGTGCGGAGATCGGTGGCGCGGGCGGTGCGGACACTGGCCGGGCCTGGGGTGCGGGGGCCGGGGCCACGACGGTCGGCTCGACCGTGGAGTCCGGGTGCGGGTCGGGCGCCCGATCATCGACGGCCGGGTCGGCGGCGGGCGTTGACGGGTCGGGCGCCGCTCTCGTGGCCGCGGCGGAGCCGGCCGGGCCATCGGTGGCCGAGAGGTCGTCGGTCGCCTCGGCTGGCCGGCGGTCCGTCTCCGGCTGGTCGGACTCCACCTCCTGAGCGGGGCTGAACCAGGCGGCCGGCCCTCCGGTGACCGGAGCCTCGACCGGATCCGGAGCGGGCGCCACCGGCGGCTCCGACGGCGCCGGGGGTACGTAGCGGCGCGGCATGCCGGGTGCCACCGGAAGCGCCGGCTCGGCATCCGCCGTGGGTGTTCGAGCCGTGGGGGTCTGAGCCGTGGGTGACGCGACCGGCCGCGCGGACGGGGAATCCGAGGCCTGCCAGGCCGGCGGCGGTACGACCGGCGGGCGCGCGTCCGCCGCCGGGGCGGACTGCTCCGGCTCGGCCGGCGTCCGGGGCTCGGGGGACATCGCCGGGTCCGGGTGCTCGTCGGACAGCGGCGGGTCCACCGGTGCGGGCAGGAACTCCAGCCGAAGTCGGGCGGCCGGCGGACCCGAGACGGGTACGTCCGCCGCCGGGGAGACCGGGGCCGCCGACACCGGCCGGTCTCGATCCGGGCGGCCGGGTGGGACGTGGTCGGCCGGTCGGCGCTCGTGGCCCGCCGGCGCGGGGGAGGCCGGGGCCGCCGAGATCGGCCGGTCCCAGCCCGGTGCGGCGGGGGAGACGGGTGCCGGCGGGACCGGGGTGGCCCGGCCGGAGGTGGCCGGCGCCCGTGGAGCCGTCGCGGCGGGACGTACCGGGCGCTCGTCGTATCGGGGCTGCGCGGCCGGCGGCCTTTCGGGCCGGGTGGCCGGCCGCGACGGGACACCTGGCTCGGCGGTGCGTTGCCCAGCGCCCTGGTGGCCCGGTTCCCGCGTGCGGTCCGGACGCACCGGACCCGGCGGTGGCCAGGGCAGGCTGCCGTCCGGGCGGTGGCCGGGCTGCGGCCGTGCCTCGCGGTACGTCTCGTCGCGGTACGCCTCCGGCCGGGCGTCCTCGCGGGGGCGCCGGTCCGGGTACGCCTCGGCGCGGGCCGCCGCCTCGCGGGGCTGCTGTCGGTGCGGGTCGGCTGGCCGGCGCCGCTCGTCGTCCCGGCGCGGCTGTCCCGGCATCTCCGGTTCGGGCCGGTGCCGTCGTCCGCCGTCCGGTGTCTGCGGTGCGCCGACCGCCTCGTCCGGGCGGTACCGCCGTTCGCTGGGCGTATCGACGCCAGCGTCCGCACGGGCCCGCGCCGCCGGCCGCGCATCGTCGGCGACCCGCTCCGGGCGGCGGGCGTCGGTCACCCGCTCCGGGCGACGGGTGTCGTCGGCGACCCGCTCCGGACGCCGCGTGTCGGCCACCCGGTCGGGGCGGCGGGTGTCGTCGGCGGCCCGATCGGGGTACCGGGAGCGGCCCTCCACGGGTGCCCACTGGCCGGCCCCGCCGGCGGCCCAGCCCTCGGCCGGGCGGTCCTCGTGGCCCCGGGTGGGCCGGGCGGCGTACCCGTCGCCGGGGTGCCGGTCGTATCCGGCGGCCGGGCGCTCCTGCGCGCCGCGCCGGCGCGGCGCCTCGTCCGGCTCCTGCACCCAGCCGGGCTCGGGCCGGGGTGCGGGGGACACCGGTGGCGTGCTCGGGTACCCCCGCTCCCGATCGGCCGGGTCGTGTCGCGGTCGGCGGCTGTCGTACCGCTCGGCGGGCTGGTCCCGGCGCCAGGCTGCCTCGCGGGCTGGTGCCCGCTCGTCGCTCGGGCGCCGGTCGGACCAGGCGGTCCGCCGGTCCGACTCGGGGGAGCGGCGCTCGTCGCGCCGGGGCGGCTCGGGCAGCGGCCGGCGGTACGGCTCATGATCGTAGTGGCGGTTGTCGGCCCCGGTCGGCCGGCCGTGGGCGGACGTCTCGACCGGGTGTTCGTCGCCCCGCGACCTGCCGTGGGCCGGCGTGCCGGCCGGCTCCTCATCGGACCAGGACCGGCCGTAGGGGTCCGCCTCGGCGGGTTCCTCGTCAGCCCAGGACCGGCCGAGGTAGGTGCCGTCCGGACGGGTTGGCGCGAGCGGCGGCACCTCGGTGCGGCCGACGACGGACGCCCGGCCGCGCGGCGGCGGGGGCGGCTGGTGCGACATTCCAATGTCGCCGGCATAGCGCTGGCCGGGGAACTGGGGATGCCACTCGGTGGTCGGTTCGACCACCCAGGACGGCTCGTTCGGGTCCCGCCACCGGTCGGTGTACCGGCCGTTCATCCGCCGAGCCCGTCGCCACACCCGGCCAGGTGGCCGATCAACGTGAGAGGTGGGCGGTCCGCGTTCGCGCCCCGGTGCCCGCCGGGCGTCCGGTCGCCGCCTGCCACGCCCCGGTGGCCGGCTCGCGTCCGCTCGCTCACGGCGTTTGTCACCTCGTTGCAGATTGTCGCGCTGGGCCTCGCGTGCCGGTCAAGTCGCCCGTTTCGGCAGGGCGTGGCTGCGGATGGAGGGTAACGGCGTGGGCTCGCTCACCGCCACTGTGGCGCCGCCCACGGACGCAAACGTTATCCTATGGTTTCGGACATTTGGGTTGATAACCGAATCTGGGTTCCGACGATACCTCACCTGCCGCCGGCTCGGCTCGGACGGGATCCCGCACCGGTCAGGGGTGTTCCATGACGAGCACGGCGAAGGTGCCGGCGACCAGGGCCTCGTAACGGTGCGGAGCGTCACCGGGGAACGTCGCGTAGTCGCCGGGGCCGAGGTCGACCGGGCCGGACTCGGGGCCCACCCGCAGTCGGCCGGCGGCGACCACCACGTGCTCGACGCTGCGAGGGGTGTGCCCGTCCGCGGCCCGGACCGCGCCCGGCTCCAACTCGATCAGGTAGATGTCCCGACGCAGGTGCGCCGCCCCGGCGCTGAGCAGCGTCCCGGTGAAGTCGGCCTGCTCGGAGCGGACCTGGGGGCCGTCACCGGCGCGGATCACCCGTACGCCGTCGTCGGCGGGCTCCACCAGCCGGCTGAACGGCACACCGAGCGCCACGCCGAGCGCCCACAGCGTCTCCACGCTCGGGTTGCCGGTCCCCGACTCCAGTTGGGAGAGGGTGGACTTGGCGACGCCCGCCCGCCGGGCGAGCTCGGTCAGCGAGATGCCGACCCGGTCCCGCTCGCGGCGCAGGGCGGCGGCGATGGTGGCGAGCGGGGCGGCCGGTTCCGGAGGCATGCGTTCGCTCCATTGGATCAACGTTCGGTACGACGAACACCGGTGCTGCGTTCAGCAGGGTGAACCATTCGTACGGTACAACGAACGTCGGATGCCCGGATGCTTTAGCGACTTACCGCCCTCGGTGCGGTCGGCACCACCGGGGTGCCGCGCCTGCTCGGCGTGCCGCGAGTCGGGTCAGACCTTGTCGCCGAGCTTGACCTGGGGAGCCGGGGCGCGCATCCGCCGGAAGGTGATCGACCGCATGACCGCGTACAGGTAGAGCGAGCCCATCCGCTGGCCGGTCTTCGGGAAGCGCTGCCGGACCAGCTTGCCGATCTTGCGGCAGATCAACACCGAGTCGACGACCACACCCAGTGCCAGCGCGCCCCAGAGCACGTTGGAGATCAGCCGGACCACCGGCGGCATCGCCGCGTTCGACCCGATCAGCACGATCAGGGCGCCACCGAAGAACCAGGTGCCGACGGTACGCCGGGAGTCGACCACGTTGCGTGCCAGCAGCCGCTCCGGGCCGCGGTCGCGGGGGCCACCCTCGCGGCGGAACTCCGAGGCGGCCTCGGCGCGTAGCTGGCGGCGGCGCTCCCGCTCCTCCTCCTTGGTGAGGGGGCGGGTGGGGCCAGCCGGGCGGCGGCCGGCGGTCGGCCGCTTGGGCGTCTCCCGACCCTTGGCCGGGGTGTAACCCCGGGGCCGATCGGCGGTCTCCTCGGGAGTCACCGAGGAGACGGCCTCGTCGACGAGGTCGGTGGACTTGCGGCGAAAGAGCGACGGCACGCGGCAAGGGTAGCCAACGGCTCGCGCCCGGTGCGCATCGCGGTGCACCGGGCCGACGGCAAGTGGTGGAGGTTACGGACGCTCGGCGTGCGCGCCCAGGTCGGCGAGCTTCGCCTCGAAGTCCTCGTAGCCGCGGTTGATCAGGTCGACGCCGTACACCCGGGAGGTGCCCTCGGCCGCGAGCGCCGCGATCAGGTGGCTGAAACCGGCCCGCAGGTCCGGGATGACCAGGTCGGCGGCGTGCAGCTTGCTCGGCCCGGCGATCACCGCGGAGTGCTTGAAGTTGCGCCGGCCGAAGCGGCACGGGGTGCCGCCGAGGCAGTCCCGGTAGACCTGGATGTTGGCGCCCATCGAGTTGAGCGCCTCGGTGTAGCCCAGCCGCTGCTCGTAGACCGTCTCGTGGACGATCGACAGCCCGCGGGCCTGGGTCAGCGCCACGACCAGCGGCTGCTGCCAGTCGGTCATGAAGCCGGGGTGCACGTCGGTCTCCAGCGCCACGGCGTTCAGCTCACCGCCCGGGTGCCAGAACCGGATGCCGCCCTCCTGGCCCGGGTCGCCCAGCTTCGGCGGACGGGCGTCGGTGACCTCGTACTCGCCGCCGACCGAGCGGAAGATGTTCAGGAAGGTCATCATGTCGGCCTGCTGCGCGCCGAGCACCTCGACGTGACCGTGGGTGGCCAGCGCAGCCGCGGCCCAGCTCGCCGCCTCGATCCGGTCCGGGATCGGCCGGTGGGTGTAGCCGTGCAGCTTCGGTACGCCCTGGATCTCGATCACCCGGTCGGTGTGCACCTTGATGATCGCGCCCATCTTCTGCAGGATGCAGATGAGGTCGATGATCTCCGGCTCCACCGCGGCGTTGCGCAGCTCGGTGACGCCCTCGGCCATCACACCGGTCAGCAGCACCTGCTCGGTGGCGCCGACGCTCGGGTACGGCAGGGCGAACTTGGTGCCGTGCAGGCCGTTCGGCGCGGACAGGTGCAGACCCTCGGGCCGCTTGTCGACCGTGGCGCCGAACTCCCGCAGCGCCTGAAGGTGGAAGTCGATCGGGCGCGGGCCGATGTGACAGCCGCCCAGGTCCGGGATGAACGCGTGCCCGAGCCGGTGCAGCAGCGGGCCGCAGAAGAGGATCGGGATCCGGCTGGAGCCGGCGTGCACGTTGATCTGGTCGGTGCTGGCGCTCTCCACGTTGGCCGGGTCGAAGACGAGCTCGCCGTCCTCGGTGCCGTCGGTGACCTTGACGCCGTGCAGACCGAGCAGACCCCGGACCACCTCGACGTCGCGGATCTTCGGCACGTCGAACAGCCGGCTAGGGCTGTCGCCGAGCAGCGCGGCGACCATCGCCTTCGAAACCAGGTTCTTCGCGCCGCGCACGCGGATCCGCCCTTCGAGCGGAGTGCCTCCGTGCACGACCAGGACGTCGTCGGTCAACGCAACCTCCAGCGCGTCGGTGCTGCCGTGTTGATGGTGGGGAGCTCAGCTCTTTCGCTACCCCGGATGCGGCCATATCGAAACGGCCCGCTTGCGTCGTCGCTCCGGCAGCATAGCCCTCGGTGACAAAAAGGGACTCGGTCACATCGGCGTGTGTGGCATTAATCGGTGATCCGGCACTTTTGCGTACCAAGGGCGCTACGGATCGTGATCAGAACGTGGCCGGCGGCGGGGTGTCCGCGCCGGGCAGGGCGAGCATCTGATCCAGCGCCACCCGGGCGTGGTACGCGGTGTCGGCGTCCACCGTGATCTGGTTGACCACCCGGCCGGCAACCAGCTCCTCCAGTGCCCACACCAGGTGCGGCAGGTCGATCCGGTTCATCGTCGAGCAGTAGCAGACCGCCTTGTCCAGGAACATGATCTGCTTGTCCGGATGCGCCAGCGCCAGCCGGCGGACCAGGTTCAGCTCGGTGCCGAGCGCCCACGCCGACCCGGCCGGGGCCGCCTCGATGGTCTTGATGATGTACTCGGTGGAGCCGACATGGTCGGCGGCCGTGACCACCTCGTGTCGGCACTCCGGGTGGACCAGCACGTTGACCCCGGGCACCCGCTCCCGCACGTCGTTGACGCTCTCCAGGGTGAACCGGCCGTGCACCGAGCAGTGCCCCCGCCAGAGAATCATCTTGGCGTCGCGCAGCTGCTCGGGGGTGAGCCCGCCGCCCGGCTTGTGCGGGTCGTAGAGCACGCAGTCGTCCAGGGACAGGCCCATCTCCAGCACCGCCGTGTTGCGGCCCAGGTGCTGGTCGGGCAGGAAGAGCACCTTCGACCCCTGCTCGAACGCCCAGTCCAGGGCGCGCTTGGCGTTGGAGGAGGTGCAGACCACGCCACCGTTGCGGCCGACGAAGCCCTTGATGTCGGCCGAGGAGTTCATGTACGTCACCGGCACGGTCTCGCCGGCGATGCCCAGCTCGGTCAGCGTGTCCCAGGCGGCCTCGACCTGGCCCAGCACGGCCATGTCCGCCATTGAGCACCCGGCCGCCAGGTCGGGCAGGATCACCCGCTGGGCGTCGGTGGTGAGGATGTCGGCGCTCTCGGCCATGAAGTGCACGCCGCAGAAGAGGATGTACTCCGCGTCCGGGCGGGCCGCGGCCTCCCGGGCGAGCTTGAACGAGTCGCCGGTCACGTCCGCGAACTGGATCACCTCGTCGCGCTGGTAGTGGTGCCCCAGCACGAAGACCTTGCTGCCCAGCTTCGCCTTCGCCGCCGCGGCGCGGGCCACCAGATCCGGATCGCTGGGCGCCGGAAGGTCGCCCGGACACTCGACGCCGCGCTCGGTGTCGGGGTCGCTGCCCCGGCCGAGCAGCAGCAGAGCCGTCGCCGTGTTGGAGGGTTCAACCCAGGTCGAAGTCACGTGACCCATGGTCCCACAGCGCGGGCGCGGCGCGGCTTCCGTCGGTGTGGGCTGCCACACTGCTCGGCATGCGTGTGCTGCTCTGTCCGGACAAGTTCGCCGGCACCCTGCCCGCACCGGAGGTGGCCGCCGCGGTGGCCGCCGGTTGGCGCACCGTCGCCGAGGGTGACGACCTGCTGATCCGGCCACTGGCTGACGGTGGGCCGGGCTTCGTGGAGGTGCTCGCCGAGGCCCTCGGCGGCCGGCGGGTGGCGGTGCGGACGGTCGATCCGCTGGGTCGGCCGGCGGCCGGTGAGATCCTGCTTGCCGCCGACGGCGCGACCGCCTACCTGGAGAGCGCCCAGGCGTGCGGGCTGCACCTGCTCGCCACCGCCGAACGTGACCCGAAGACCACCACCTCCTACGGGCTGGGCCTGCTGGTCGCCGCCGCGGTGGAGAGCGGGGCCCGAACTGTGGTGATCGGGCTGGGTGGCTCCGGCACCAATGACGCCGGCGCCGGGATGCTGGCCGCGCTGGGCGTGACCCCGCTCGACGCCGCCGGCGCCGCGCTTCCGTACGGCGGGGCGGCGCTGGCCGGGACCGTCACGCTGGACGGCGCGCCCCGGCTGCGCGGGGTTCGGCTGGTCGCCGCCACCGACGTGGACAACCCGCTGCTCGGCCTGCACGGCGCGAGCAACGTGTTCGGCCCGCAGAAGGGCGCCGACCGGGCCGACGTGCTGTTGCTCGACGCCGCACTGGAGCACTTCGCGGCGGTGTTGGAGCGGGACCTGCCCGGCTGCCCGGCGGGGCTCGGCACGCTGCCCGGTGGCGGGGCCGCCGGCGGCATCGGCGCGGCAATCCTCGCCCTGGGTGGCGGCTGCGAGTCGGGCATCGGCCTGGTGACCCGGGCCAGCGGGCTGGACGCCGAGCTGGATACCGCCGACCTGGTGATCACTGGTGAGGGGTCCTTCGACCACCAGTCGCTGCGCGGCAAGGTCGTCGCGGGGGTGGCCGGTGCCGCCCGGGACCGGGGGGTGCCGTGCGTGGTGGTGGCCGGCCAGGTCAGCACCGGCCGGCGGGAGGCCGCCGCGGCGGGGGTGACCGACGCGTACAGCCTGGTCGAGCACTTCGGCGGGGAGGAGGGCGGCGGGCTCGCCGCCGCGCTGAGCCGGCCGGCGGACGGGCTGCGCGAGCTGGGCGCCCGACTGGCCCGGCAGTGGAGCCGCTGAGCGCTCCGGCCGGTCGGCGTGCCCGGCCACGACCGGGCCGACCTGCGGCGGGGGTCACGCCACGCGGGTGAGCCCGGCCGAGGCGGCGTACGATCGGAAAAGGACCACACCGGGAATCACTGGACGGCGCGCGGCGTTGGCCAGTGCGTCCGGACCCATACCGCGCAGGGAGACTTCCACGTGACCACGCCAGCGCAGACCGAGTCGACCGAGGCCAAGGCCCCTACTTCCGTCGTCCTCACCGACGTCGCGGCGCAGAAGGTCAAGGCTCTGATCGAGCAGGAGGGCCGCGACGACCTGCGGCTCCGTGTCGCGGTGCAGCCGGGTGGCTGCTCCGGCCTGCGGTACCAGCTCTTCTTCGACGAGCGTTCGCTCGACGGTGACGTCGTCACCGATTTCGGTGGTGTCGAGGTCGTCGTCGACCGGATGAGCGCCCCGTACCTTTCCGGCGCGACGATCGACTTCGCCGACCGGATCGACGCGCAGGGCTTCACCATCGACAACCCCAACGCGGGCAACTCCTGCGCCTGCGGCGACTCGTTCAACTGAGTCGTACGCACCACAAAGCACCACACGCACACCATCACGACGGGGCCGTCCTACGGGGCGGCCCCGTCGTCGTGTGCGGGTGGGAGTGGTCCCCGCGCCGGCCGGTTGCCGTTGAGCGACCGACCGGACACCGCCGGGTGGCCGGGCCGGTAGTCTGACCGCGCCCTGCTCCCGACCCCGAGGGTTGACATGAAGATCGCCGTGACCGGCTCGATCGCCACTGATCACCTGATGAGCTTCCCCGGTCGCTTCGCCGACCAGCTCATCGCCGATCAGCTGCACAAGGTTTCCCTCTCCTTCCTGGTGGACGACCTGGTGCTCCGCCGGGGCGGGGTGGCGGCGAACATTTCGTTCGGCATGGGCCAGCTCGGGCTGCGCCCGGTGCTGCTCGGCGCGGTGGGCGCCGACTTCGCCGACTACCGCTCGTGGCTGGAGCGACACGGGGTGGACTGCGGCTCGGTGCACATCAGCGAGGTGGCGCACACCGCCCGCTTCGTCTGCACCACCGATACCGACATGTGCCAGATCGCGTCGTTCTACGCCGGCGCGATGAGTGAGGCGCGCAACATCGAGCTCGCCCCGGTCGCCGACCGGCTCGGCGGGCTGGACCTGGTGCTGGTCAGCGCCAACGACCCGGAGGCCATGCTGCGCCACTCCGCCGAGTGCCGCACCCGCGGGTACGCGTTCGCCGCCGACCCCTCGCAGCAGCTCGCCCGCATGCCGGGTGAGGACGTGGTGGCGCTGATCGAGGGCGCCGAGTACCTGATGACCAACGACTACGAGAAGTCCCTGCTGCAGAGCAAGGCGGGGCTGAGCGACGACCAGCTGCTGGAGCTGGTCAAGGTGCGGGTCACCACGTTGGGCAAGCACGGCGTGGAGATCGCCGGGCGCGGCATGGACCCGATCCACGTGCCGATCGCGCGGGAAATCCGGGCGGTCGATCCGACCGGTGTGGGCGACGGCTTCCGGGCCGGGTTCTTCACCGCGCTCTCCTGGGGCCTCGGCCTGGAGCGGGCCGCCCAGGTCGGCTCGCTGCTGGCCACGCTGGTCCTGGAGACCGTCGGCACCCAGGAGTACGACGTCCGCCGCGACCTGTTCGTCAAGCGCCTCGCCGAGTCCTACGGCGACACCGCCGCGGACGAGATCCGCCCGCACCTCCTGCCGTAACCAATCGCCGTTCCCTGATCGTTGGCTGCCGAGCAGCAGTCGGGCCGGCGTGTTGTGCCGCTCAGCAGCCAACGATCGAGGGGACCCTCAGTGGGTGCGGCGGATGTCGTAGGCCGGGCCTTCCGGGCCGGTGATGGCGGCGACGAACTCCTGGCCGCGCATCCTGCACCAGGCGGGGAGGTCCACGGCCGCGGCCGGGTCGTCGGCGAGCACCCGCACCACCGTGCCGACCGGCACCTGGGGCATCCGTCGGGCCGCCGCGATCACCGGCAGCGGGCAGCGCTGGCCACGGCAGTCGAGCACCTCGTCCGGCATCGTCACAGCCCCACCACCCCGGCCTCGGCGCGCAGCCCGGCGACGATCCCGGGCAGCTCGGCGAGGAACCGCTCGACGTCCGCCTCGGTCGTCTCCCGGTGCAGGCTGACGCGGACGTTGCCGTGGGAGAGCACCCCCATCGCCTCCAACACGTGCGACGGGCGCAGCGTGGACGAGGTGCAGGACGAGCCGGACGACACCGCGAAGCCCCGCCGGTCCAGCGCGTGCAGCAGCGCCTCGCCGTCCACGTACAGGCAGGAGAACGTGACCAGGTGGGGGAGCCGGAGCACCGGATCGCCGACCACCTCCACGTCCGGCACCTCCGCCGGGACCCGCGCCCGGATCCGGTCCACCAGCGGCGCCAGCCGGGTTTCCTCGGCCGCGGCGTCGGCCGCCGCCGCGCGCAGGCTCGCCGCCGCCGCCACCAGCGCGGGCAGGTTCACCGAGCCGGGGGTACGCCCGCCCTCCCGCTCGTCGGCCGGCCAGGGTGACTCCCAGCGGGTGCCCTTGCGGACCGCCAGCAGCCCCACCCCGGGCGGGCCACCCCACTTGTGCGCGCTGGCGGTGAGCACCGACCAGCCCGCCGGCAGGGGCACCCGGCCGACCGACTGCGCGGCGTCGACGTACAGCGGCACCCCGGCGTCGGCGCAGGCGGCGGCCGCCTCCGCGACCGGTTGCACGGTGCCCACCTCATGGCTGGCGGTGATCAGCGCGGCCAGCGCGACCCCGGGAGCCCGGACCGCGTCCGACCAGGCGTCCAGGTCCAGCCGGCCCAGCCGGTCGACCGGAACGGGGTCGGCGACGCCGCCCGCCGCGACGTGCCGCTCCGCGGCGTGCAGCACCGCGGAGTGCTCGATCGCCGAATGCACCAGCGTCGCCCCGACCCGGCGCCGCCCGGCCAGGCCACCGAGCACCGCGCCGTGCGCGGCCGTCGTACCGCTGGAGGTGAAGGACAGCTCGTCGGCGCGGACGCCGAGCGTCTGCGCGGTGGCCTCGCGGGCGGCGTCGAGCAGTTGCCGTGCCCGGCGGGCCTGGGTGTAGAGCTTGCCCGGGTCAGCCCAGCCGTCGTCGAGGGCGGCCAGCAGCGCCTGCCGGGCGACCGGATGCATCGGCGCGGCGGTCGCCGCGTCCAGGTAGACCGGGGATGCGCTCACGGATCCCAACGCTATCGCGGCGTAATGCCCAG
This sequence comes from Micromonospora sp. NPDC005161, assembly GCF_053599855.1. Lineage (NCBI taxonomy): Bacteria > Bacillati > Actinomycetota > Actinomycetes > Micromonosporales > Micromonosporaceae > Micromonospora > Micromonospora sp. NPDC005161. The sequence continues at coordinate 252,668 of NZ_JBSFYQ010000005.1, read as the reverse complement.
GATCCCCCCGATGGGGGCGGACAGTGACCCCACCACGGCCGAGTCCGTCATGGTCGAGTAATCTGCGACCGTCGGTGACGCCTTTGCCGCCGGTGCTGAGGAAAGACGCACCGCGGCGCGCTAGGGAGGCAGGACCAGGTGGTCGCAAGGAGTTCGGAGGTACGGCCGTCGGCCGTACGGCACAGCGCTTCCCGAGGGGTCGGTGGACGCCGGGGGCGCGGTGCTGGTCGGCTGGCCGGGCTCGGTCTCGGTGGCGTGGCGCTGCTGGTCCTGCTCACAGGCTGTGACGTCGGTCAGACGTTCGGCGGCTTCGGCTGGCCGCAGGGCGGCATCTCGGCCGAGTCCCGGCGGATGTACGACCTGTGGATCGCCTCCTGCATCGCCGCCCTCGCGGTCGGCGTCTTCGTGTGGGGTCTGATCTTCTGGTGCGTCGTGCGCTACCGCAAGCGTGGCAACGCGCTGCCGGTGCAGACTCGCTACAACCTGCCGATGGAGTTCCTCTACACCATCGCGCCGATCCTGATCGTCTCCGTGCTCTTCTACTACACGGCGATCGTGCAGACCGGCGTGGACAAGTTGTCGAAGAACCCCGACGTCACCGTCGAGGTCGTCGCCTTCAAGTGGAACTGGCAGTTCAACTACCGCGACGGGCAGGGCCCCGACGCCCGCACCACCGCGTCGACGCTCGGCACCAGCGAGGTCATCCCGGTGTTGGTGCTGCCGACCAACCGGTCCATCCGGTTCGAGGAGACCAGCCGCGACGTCATCCACTCCTTCTGGGTGCCGGAGCTGCTGTTCAAGCGGGACGTCATGCCGGGCAAGATCCGCAACGTGTTCGAGGTCTCCAGCCTGGTGGCCGAGGGCGCCTACGTCGGCCGCTGCGCCGAGCTGTGCGGCAGCTACCACGCGTTCATGAACTTCGAGCTGCGGGTGGTCTCGCCGGAGAAGTACGACCAGTTCCTGGCTGCCAAGCAGAGCGGCAAGTCCACCCAGGACGCGCTGACCGCCATCGGTGAGAAGCCGTACGCGGAGACCACGCAGCCGTTCGATACCAGGCGGACGAAGAGCAACTTCAACCCGGACAGCGCTCCGGCCGGTACGGGAAGCTGAGGCAGCGGGATGAAGACCGAATGGCGCATCTTCCTGATCATCGCCACGTTCCTGTTGGGTGCCACGATCCTCTACGGCGCCTGGACGGCCGGTGAGTCCGGCGGCGTCGAGTGGGTGGGCACGATCGCCCTGCTGCTCTCCTTCCTGCTCTGCACGATGTGCGGCGGCTTCTTCTGGTTCGTCTCGCGCCGTATCGACCTGCGCCCCGAGGACCGGTCGGACGCCGAGATCTCCGACGGCGCCGGTGAGGTCGGCTTCTTCAGCCCCGGCAGCTACTGGCCGTTCGGGCTGGCGCTGGCCGCCGCGACGGCCGGCATGGGCCTGGTGTTCTGGCAGTACTGGCTGATCGGCCTTGGTCTGCTGGCGGTCATCTTCGCCGCCTGCGGGCTGCTGTTCGAGTACTACAGCGGCACCCGGCGCACCGCCGAGCACTGACCCACCCGGTCGCCGTCGCGGCCGGCCCATGGCACGACGAAGGCCCGCTCCCCACCGGGGAGCGGGCCTTCGTCGTGCCGGGACCCGTTCGGCCACGACCTGCCCGGGTGATCAGGCCGCGCGGCGCAGACGGGCCAGGGACCACGGGGGCCGCGCAGACCGGTGATCAGGCCGCGCGGCGCGGACGGGTGAGGGGTGGCGGCACAGGCCAGGCGGGCTGGGTGGCCGGGTCAGGCGGCGTGGCGGGCGGGTTGACGGCGTGGGCGGTCGGCCAGCCGCGTGGAGCGCAAGGCGAAGTTGGCGATCACCACGGCGGCGCCACAGCCGGTGCAGATCAGCTCGGGACAGTCGGTGCCGTGGCCGTCGACGCAGGGCGGCACCTCGAACGGCGTCACGCCCTCGCAGACGTCGCAGTAGAGCTCGCGGCCTGACACGAGCGTCTCCTCTCACTCCGGGCGGCCCGCCCCCGAAGCGATACCGACGCACAACGGAAGCGGAGAACTACTCGGCTGTAGTTTCCCACGCGGGTCCGACAGTTCCCGCGCACCGCCGCCGCTCACGGGTACGGGCGCCCGGCGTCGGTCAGGCGGTGGTGGCGGTCTCGATCCAGCGGTCGAGGGTGCCGGCCGCCGCGCCGGAGTCGATCGACTCGGCAGCGCGGTCCAGGCCGGCGCGCAGCGCCTCGGTCAGGTCGCCGTCCAGCGGGCCCTGGGTGGCCAGCGCCGCCGCCGCGTTGACCAGCACCGCGTCCCGGACCGGGCCGGTCTCGCCGGCCAGCAGGCGACGGGCCACGCCGGCGTTGTAGGCGGCGTCACCGCCGCGCAGGTCCGCGAGGGTGGACCGGGGTACCCCCAGGTCCGTCGCGTCCAGCACGGCCTCGCGTACGGTGCCGCCCTGCGCCACCCAGACCCGGGTCGGCGCGGCGGTGGTGAACTCGTCCAGCCCGTCCTCGCCGCGCATCACGATCGCCGAGTCGCCGCGGGCGGCGAACACGCTGGCCATCACCGGGGCCATCCGGGAGTCGAAACAGCCGACCGCGCCGGCCCGGGGACGGGCCGGGTTGGTCAGCGGGCCGAGGAAGTTGAAGAAGGTGGGCACGCCCACCTCACGGCGGACCGGACCGGCGTGTCGCATCCCGGGGTGGAACCGGGCCGCGAAGCAGAACCCGATGCCGGCCTCCTCGACACAGCGGACGACCTGCTCAGGGCCGAGGTCCAGCGGGATGCCGAGGAACTCCAGCAGGTCGGCGGTGCCGCACAGGGAGGAGGCCGCCCGGTTGCCGTGCTTGACGACGCGCACGCCCGCGCCGGCCACCACCAGCGCCGTCATCGTGGAGATGTTGACCGTGTGGGCGAGGTCACCGCCGGTGCCGACCACGTCGAGCGCGGTGCGGCGCAGATTCTCCGGGAGCACCACCGGGACCGAGCGACCCAGCATGGCCTCCACCAGGCCGGCCAGCTCGGCCGGGGTCTCACCCTTGGCTCGCAGCGCCACGGCGAAGGCGGCGATCTGCGCCGCGCTCGCCGAGCCGGTCATGATCTCGTCCATCGCCCAGGCGGTGTCGGCGGTGGGCAGCTCGTCGCCGCGCAGCAGCGCGTTGAGCAGGTGCGGCCAGGTCCGATCGCCCATGGCGGGCCTCCCGAGCGTGCGAAGTGCGGGTGGGCTGGAACCGGCGCCGACTCATCCGGCGCCGAGGCGGTGCCGGGAAGTGGGGACGTCAGGCGGGTGCGTGCGTCCGCAGCAGCTCGGCCACCGTGCTGCCGGTGGTCACCGGGTCGAGCGGGTGCACCAGCGTCGCGTCGACCTCGGCGTACGCGGCGAGCCATCGGTCGGCGGCGCGAGCGATCACCAGGCAGGTCGGGGGAGCGTCGTCCCGGTCGTCCTTGATCTGCCGGGCGATGCCGATGCCGCCGCCCGGGCTGGCCTCGCCGTCGAGCAGCAGCAGGTCGATCTCGTAGTCGTCGACCAGCCGGATGGTCTCGGCGTAGGTCGACGCGTCGACGAACTCGATCTGCAGCCCGGGCGCGGGCCGGGTGCCGACGGCCAGCCGCATCCGGTCACGGACCTGCGGGTCGTCGCTGTAGAGCAGAACGGTGCACTGACGATCGCTCATGGCTGGACTGGCTCCCACCTCGTAGCTGCCCGCCGATCGTACCGGTCCGCGTGACGTAGTCGACATCCCGCCCGTCGTCGGCGGTCCGGCGTACCGTCGGCGCAGCTCAGGCCGGGTGGCCGGCGGCGCGTTCGCGGGCCTCCTGGCGGTCCAGCTCGCGGTCGACCCGGCGGGCCTCCCGCTCGGACTGCTTGATCCACTGCACCACCAGCACCGCGAGCATGGTCACGCTGACGAACTCGCCGCCGGCCCACAGGATGCCGCCGGCGACGATCTGGTCGTCCCAGGGGTCGGACCAGCTCAGGTTGAGCGACGGGTACCAGTCGCCGCCGAAGAGCGTGCTGCTCTGCATGATGGTGAGCCCGAGCACGGTGTGGAACGGCACGGAGAGCAGCATCAGCAGCGCCCGCGCCGGGTACGGCCAGCGGCCCGGCAGCGGGTCGAGGCCGAGCAGCGGCCAGAAGAACACGCAGCCGGTCATGATGAAGTGCGCGTGCACCAGCTCGTGCGCCCAAGCGTGTTCCAGGGTGAAGCGGTACAGGTCACTGAAGTACAGCGCGAACGGGTTGACCACGAAGATGGCGAACGCCACCAGCGGGAAGCTGTAGACCCGGGCGACGCGGCTGTGCACGAGCGCCAGCAGGCGCTTGCGCGCCCGGACCGGCAGGGTGCGCAGGGCCAGCGTCATGGGTGCGCCGAGCGCCAGGAAGATCGGCGCCACCATCGACAGCACCATGTGCTGGACCATGTGCACCGACAGCAGCGCGGTGTCGTACGCGTGCAGCCCGCTGACCGTGACCAGCGCGATGCCGCCCAGGCCCGGGCCGAGGAAGAACACGGTACGGGAGATGGGCCAGCGGTCGCCGCGGATGCGCAGCCGGTGCACCCCGTAGAGGTAGAGGCCCGCGGCGAGCACCAGGCCGACGGCCAGCCAGCTGTCCAGCCGGGTCTCGGTCAGCACCGCGCCGACGGTGAACGGGGGCGGGGTCGCCTCGCCCCCGGCGGCCAGCGCTGGTGGGGCCGCGAGCAACGCGGCCGGGACCGCCGAGGTGGCGGCGAAGATCGGATCGACGTACAGCACGCTTTTCAGGGTAGGCCAGGCGAACCGGACCCGGACGCGCGGGCCACGGAAGGCGCAGGTTTGCCACCCCGCTGATCGCCGGCCCCGGTCAGGGGCAATAATGACGGCGTGACTGCGGCCCCAGCCATTGACAAGAGCCGGATCCACTCTCTGACCCGACCGAACATGGTCAGCGTCGGGACGATCGTGTGGCTCTCCAGCGAACTCATGTTCTTCGCGGCGCTGTTCGCGATGTACTTCTCCATCCGCGCGGCTGCGCCGGAGCAGTGGGAGAAGCACACCGAGCACCTGAACATCCCGTACGCGACCACGTTCACGGTGATCCTGGTGCTCTCCTCCGTGACGTGCCAGCTCGGCGTCTTCGCGGCGGAGAAGGGTGACGTCCACGCGCTACGGCGCTGGTTCACCATCACCTTCGTGATGGGCCTGATCTTCGTGCTCGGCCAGGTGAACGAGTACCGCACGCTGGTGCACGAGGGCGTCAAAATTAACGAAGACGGCTACGGCTCGATGTTCTACCTGACCACCGGTTTCCACGGCCTGCACGTGACCGGCGGCCTGATCGCCTTCATCATCTTCATGATCCGTACCACCATGGGCCGGTTCACCCCGGCGCAGGCGACCTCGGCGATCGTCGTGTCGTACTACTGGCACTTCGTCGACGTTGTGTGGATCGCGCTGTACGCCATGATCTACTGGCTTCAGTGATCTTGCGCGTCACATTCCGCGCTGCTGCTCCGTCCCCTGAGACAGGTCCAACCGGTTAAGGACACCGCTCATGACTTCTGACAACGACCGCCGACGCGGTCTGCTCGCGCGGCTGCGCGAGCGGCCCGCCGCGCGCAGCAGGGGCCGCCGCCGGCTGGGCGCCGCGGTCCGGCTGTTCGCCGCGCTGATGCTCGCCGGCGGCGCATACACCGTCTTCGCCCCCGGTGCGCAGGCGCAGGACAACCCGCCGCTGACCGGCGCCGCCGCTGAGGGCAAGGCGCTGTTCGACGTGAGCTGTGTGACCTGCCACGGACGCAACGCCCAGGGCGTCGAGGGCCGCGGGCCGAGCCTGATCGGCGTCGGAGCGGCCTCGGTCGAGTTCCAGGTCAGCAGCGGCCGCATGCCGCTTGCCCGCCAGGAGGCCCAGGCGCACCGCAAGCCCACGCTCTTCACCGACGAGCAGACCCGCCAGCTGGCCCAGTACATCCAGGAGCTCGGCGGCGGCCCGATCGTGCCGGAGGGCGACGACCTCCGCGAGGACGGCAACGTCGCTGCCGGCGGTGAGCTGTTCCGGATCAACTGCTCGCAGTGCCACGCCTTCGGTGGCGGTGGCGGCGCGCTCTCCTCGGGCAAGTTCGCCCCGAGTCTGCACCCGGCGACCGACCGGCAGATCTACGCGGCGATGTTGAGCGGCCCGCAGAACATGCCGGTGTTCGGTGACAACCAGCTCCGGCCGGAGCAGAAGGCCGACATCATCGCGTACATCCAGGAGACCCTGAAGCACGACCAGGACCCGGGCGGGTTCAACCTCGGCCGGTACGGGCCGTCCACCGAGGGCCTGGCGATCTTCCTGGTTGGCATCGTGGCGCTCGTCTTCGCTAGCCTGTGGATTGCGGGTAAGTCGTGACCGAGCGGATCATCCGATTCAGTGCCGTGGTGCCGCTCGGCGCCACCCGTAGCGAGGTGACGGCATGAGCACGCACACCGAGCACCAGGCCCCGCAGGGCCGGGAGCCGCTCGACGTGAACACCCCGGGGCTGACCCGGTTCGACATCGTTCGTGAAGGCGCGCGCCGGGACGACATCGAGATCGTCCACTACGAGCCGCAGGTGCAGCCCGGCACCAAGGCCGAGCGCCGCCTGACCCGGGTGGTGGCCGGATTCTTCCTGATCACCGGCCTGGCGGCGACCGCCTTCCTGGCCATCTACATCTGGTGGCCCTGGCAGTACGAGCCGGGCCGGGGCGGCGACAAGTTCTACACCCCGCTGCTCGGCGCCACCCTGGGCGTAGCCCTGCTCGCCGTCGGATTCGGCATCCTGACCTGGGGCAAGAAGCTGCTGCCCAAGGAGGTCTCGATCCAGGACCGGCACGAGGGGGCGGTGGACGCGGACGGCCGCACCATCACCGGTCAGACCATGCTCTACATGGCCGACGAGCTGGGTGTGAAGCGTCGCCCACTGCTCGGCATCTCGCTGCTGGCCGGTCTCGCGCCAGTCGGGGCGGTGGTCGCGGCGCCGCTGGTCGGCGGCCTGATCTCCCAACCGCACAAGAACAACCAGATGTTCACCACCGGCTTTGCCCCGACCGAGAGCGGGCAGAAGATCCGCCTCGTCCGCGAGGACGGCCGACCGGTGCGCCCGGCGGACATCAGCAGCGGTGGTCAGCTGACGGTCTTTCCGGGCATCGAGCACGGCGTGAGCAACCGGCACGCCGACTCGCCGACGCTGCTGATCCACCTGCGCGATGCGGACGCCCAGAAGTCGCGGGAAGCCAACTCGCGGCCCGAGGTCGGCCACGGCGACTACATGTGGGGCAACTTCGCGGCGTTCTCCAAGATCTGCACGCACGCCGGTTGCCCGGCAAGCCTGTTCGAGCAGCAGACCAACCGTCTGCTCTGCCCGTGCCACCAGTCCCAGTTCCTCATCACCAACAACGCGACGCCCGTCTTCGGCCCTGCCAGCCGCCGGCTGCCGCAGCTGCCGATCGAGGTGGACTCTGAGGGCTTCTTCGTGGCGAAGTCCGACTACACCGAGACCATCGGGCCTGATTTCTGGGAGCGGCCATGAAGCGTCGAAAGCTTGACCTTGCGGCGACGCCGGGCAAGGCCGCGGTGGGGGTGGACGACCGCTTCCAGGTGGCCACCCCGCTGCGCAGGCTGCTGAACAAGGTCTTCCCGGACCACTGGTCCTTCCTGCTCGGCGAGATCGCGCTGTTCTCGTTCATCGTGCTGCTGCTGACCGGTGTGTTCCTCACCTTCTTCTTCGAGCCGGCGATGACCGAGGTGGTCTACGACGGCAGCTACGCGCCGTTGCAGGGCACGCCCATGTCCGCCGCGTACGCCTCCAGCCTGGACATCTCGTTCGACGTCCGTGGCGGTCTGGTGATGCGGCAGATGCACCACTGGTCGGCGCTGCTGTTCATGGCCGCGATCGTCGTGCACATGCTGCGGGTCTTCTTCACCGGTGCCTTCCGCAAGCCGCGGGAGACCAACTGGATCATCGGCTCGCTGCTGTTCTGGGTAGGCTTCCTGGCCGGCTTCACCGGCTACTCGCTGCCGGACGACGGCCTGTCCGGCACCGGCCTGCGGATCGCCTCGGCGATCATGCTGTCCATCCCGGTGATCGGCTCCTGGGTAACCTCGTCGATCTTCGGCGGTGAGTTCCCCGGCACGATCATCATCAGCCGGTTCTTCATCGCCCACGTGCTGCTCATCCCGGGTCTGCTGGTCGCGCTGATCAGCGTCCACCTGGGCCTGGTCTTCAAGCAGAAGCACACGCAGTGGCCCGGCCCCGGCCGGACCAATGGCAACGTGGTCGGCGAGCGGATGTTCCCGCGGTACGCGCTCAAGCAGGGCGGCTTCTTCATGGTCGTCTTCGGCGTCATCGCGCTGATGGGCGGTCTGTTCCAGATCAACCCGATCTGGCTGTTCGGCCCGTACGAGGCGTGGGTGGTCTCGGCCGCCAGCCAGCCGGACTGGTACGTCATGTTCCTCGACGGGTCGACCCGACTCATGCCGGCCTGGGAGATCAACATCCCGCTTGGCGACGGGTACGTGATCCCGCCGCTGTTCTGGCCGACGGTCGTGCTGCCCGGCATCCTGGTGGGCCTGTCGACGATGTACCCGTTCCTGGAGGCCCGGCACCTCAAGGACCGCAAGAGCCACAACCTGCTCCAGCGGCCCCGGGACGTTCCGGCCCGGACCGCGGTTGGCGCCATGGCGGTGTCCTTCTACATCGTGCTGACGCTCTCCGGCGCCAACGACGTGATCGCCGACAAGTTCCAGATCAGCCTGAACGCGATGACCTGGGCCGGCCGAATCGGCCTGCTGGTGATTCCGCCGGTGGCGTACTACATCACCCACCGGCTCTGCCTCGGTCTGCAGCAGCACGACCGCGAGGTGCTCGCGCACGGCGTGGAGACGGGCATCATCCGGCGCCTGCCGGACGGCCGGTTCATCGAGGTGCACCAGCCGCTCAGCGCGGCGAACGGGCACGCGGACGGCCACGGCGAGCTGGAGTACGTCGGCTGGGTGGTGCCCAAGAAGATGAACCGGCTCGGGGCTCTCGGCCCGGCCATCCGGGGCTTCTTCTACCCGATCGAGAAGCCGGCCGAGGCGCCGGTCTCGCCGGGTCACCCGCCGGTCGAGGCCCGGCCCGAGCGCGAGGAGATCAGCAGCGGCGAGAGCCGCCGCTGACCCCCCGACCGCACCGTCACGTGGCGCCCGCCGGAATTCCGGCGGGCGCCACGTCGTATCCGTGTCCACCGCCCATCCGGCCAGGATTGGGACGGTCACGGCGCGACCGGTAGACCCCGCGCGACGGGCGATCGCAGGAATAACCCCGGTGAGCCGGGTATCCGTGCGGTCCAACGTCTCAAGGGGGGGAAGCATGTTGGGTATCAAACGCCTCGGCCTGTTGGCCGCGCTGGTACTGGTCGGCGTCGCGCCGGCCGCGGCCGCGCAGGCCGCGGCACAGCCGTCAACGCAGGACACCCAGTATCTGCAGGCGGTGCACCAGGTCAACCTGTTCGAAATCACCGCCGGTGACCTGGCCCAGCAGAAGGGCCAGGACCAGGGGGTCAAGGACCTGGGCGCGATGTTGAAGACCGATCACACCCAGCTGGACCAGACGGTGCAGCAGACCGCGTCCCAGCTCGGGGTGGACCTGCCAAACGAGCCCAGCGCCGATCAGCAGGCCGTCATCGACCAGCTGAACAACGCCAGCGGCAAGGAGTTCGACCGGCTGTGGGTGACCAGCGAGCTGGCCGGTCACGTCCAGGCCATCCAGGCCACCCAGACGGAGATCTCACAGGGCTCCGAGCAGTCGGTGGTCCAGTTGGCCCAGACCGCCCTGCCGATTCTGCAGACGCACTACGACGAGCTGGTTCAGCTCGCCAACCAGCTCGGCATTCCGGTCCCGCAGACCAGCGCCAGCGGTACGCCCAGCCCGGGTGGCACTGGCACCGAGTCGCCGGCTCCGGGTGGCACAGGCACCGAGTCCCCGGCTCCGGGCGGCGGCACCGAGTCGCCGGCTCCGGGCGGCGGCACCACCGAGTCGCCGGCTCCCAGCGAGAGCTGACGTAGCGGCAGCAGACGGCCGGCCCACCCACGCGGTGGGCCGGCCGCCGTGCGTCCCGGCACCCGTCGGCGCCGCCGGTGTGTCAGTCCGCGCTCGCCAGGCCGATCGCGAACGCCTCCTCCAGGTCGTGCTGCGAGTACGCCCGGAACGCGATGTGCGACTCGGTGTTCAGCACACCCGGCACCTTGGAGATGCCGCCCGCGATGACCTGGGCGATCTGGTCGAACTCGCGGACCCGGACGATGGCGATGAGGTCGACGTGCCCGGCCACCGAGTAGACCTCGCTGACGCCGGGAAGGTTGGCCAGGTTCTCCGCCACCTCGGGGATCGCATCGGTGGCGCAGTCGATCAGCACGATCGCGGTGATCACGGGACATTTCTCCGTTCGTCGGCGTCGTCGCCCATGCTAGATGTTTCCGTCGGGCCCGGAGGCGGGAGGCGTCAGGGCTCAACCGTGCGCGCTGGCCGGCACGGTGCAGCCGTCCCCGGCGCGGATCGTGTCGCGCAGCCGTTCGCCGTCGCGGACCGTCGCGCCCGGCCAGACCACGGTGCGCCGCACGTCGCCGTACACCCGCGCGCCGGCGCCGACCACCGACTCGACGCAGCGACCGGCCACCGTGGCGGACGGGTCGATCAGGGTGCCGCCGGCGGCGGCGTGCAGGTTGGCTGCCAGGTAGTCGGCCGGGGTGCCGGTGTCGTAGAAGGTGCCCGGGTAGGCGATCACCTCCAGGGCCCCGGCCGCCTCGGCCGGTCGCCAGACCGCGCGCACCAGGTCGGAGAAGACCAACGGCAGGTCGCGGACCAGCCGCCAGGGCAGCAGTGAGAAGCCGGTGAAGCAGTGCCCGGCGAAGGTGCCCGGCGCCGCCGGGTCCGCGGCGGGCTGACCGAGCAGGCGTACGGAGTGCCCGTCCCAGCCGTCCAGCAGCGCGGCCACGTCCGGGCCCGGCGGAGTCGCCGCGTCGGCGAGGTACGCGTCGGCGTTGCCGACCAGCACCGGCCGGCCGTCGATCCAGTCCCGCAGGTTGGCCACGCCGCCCGCGGTGCCGAGCGGGTCGCCCGGCTCCACCGACAGGTGGGCGCGGTCACCGACGTGCGTGACCACCTGGTCGGCGAGGTAGCAGGCGTTCACCGCGACCCGTCCGGGACCGGTCAGGCCGAGCCCGGCCAGCCGGGCCAGCGCCCGGTCGAGCAGCGGCACGTTGCCCACCGGGCAGAGCGCTTTGGGCACCCGTTCGGTGAGCGGACGCAGTCGGGTGCCCTCGCCCGCGGCGAGCACCACCGCACAGACCTCCGCGCGCCGGTCGCCCGCCCGCCCCCCGGTCGCCGGCACACCCGCCGCCCCGGTCACGGCGTGATGTCGGGCACCGGTGGCGGAAACTGCCCGGCCAGCGGCCCAATGCCGTAGTAGGCGAGCAGCCGGGCGGTCGGCCAGGTCAGCTTCGGCAGGTCGTCCAGGGGGTGCCAGGCGGCCTCGAAGACCTCCGCGCCGTCGACCGCCAGTTCGGTGTCGGAGGCCGGCACCTCCGCCTCGAAGACCATGTCCACCCAACCCTTGGCGTGCACGATCGCGTTCGGCACCGCGGGACGCAGCCGGGACGGGGGGAGCCGGATGCCGGACTCCTCGAACAGCTCGCGAGCCGCGCCCACCACCGGGGCCTCGCCCCGATCCAGCAGACCGGCGGGGAGCGACCACCCCTTGCCGGGCGGCTGGCGCAGCAGCAGCAACCGGCCCGCACCCGTCGCCTCGGCGTCGCGGACCAGGGTTACCGCGCCGACGATGTACTTGGGCACGGCCAACCGGACCAGTCGACGGCGCACCGGCAGCGGCAACCGGTAGAAGGCCTGGTAGAAAATGGCCCGACCGGTGGCGCGGGAGCGGGGGATCATGACCCCAGGCTAGTGGTCACGAAAGTCCTTCGGACGTGCTGGGGCCTGGACGGTCACTGTCGATGGTCGACCAGGTCGATCAGCTGGCGTACCACCGTGTCCGGTTCGATCACCCGGTCGAAAACGGCGACCAGCAGGGTCTCCAGGTCGGGATAGCCCAGCTCCTCGGAGAGACGCAGCAGTGGCAGGTCACTGGCGAGGCCGCGGTTGTGCTGGCGCAGGGCGAGCCCGATGGTGGCCCGGCCGAGGCGGACCTTGTCGCTGATCGTGATGCCCGGCTCGGTGTGCCCGGCGAACCACCGGTTGATCTGCATCTGCGCGTGCGGCGACTTGACGAAGTCCAGCCACTCCCGGCGCGGGCCGCGCGGCGCCTCACCGGCCTCGAAGCCGTTGTCCCCGTCGTCTTCGGTGAAGATCTCCACCACGTCGCCCTCGTCCAGCTCCGAGCTCAGCGGCGCCAGCCGGCCGTTGATCCGGGCGGCGAGGCAGTGGTCGCCCCGCTCGCCGCCCAGCTCGTAGGCGAGGTCGACCGGCGTGGCGCCGGCCGGTAGCACGACCTGCCGTCCGTCGGAGAAGACCTGGATCTGCCCCTCGGCGAGGTCGCAGCGCAGCGACTCGAGGAACTGCGCCGGGTCGGCGGCGTCCGGCTCCCAGTCGAGGACCCGGCGCAGCCAGTCCAGTTGCTCGGCGCGCGCCGCCGCGCTGCTGCCTCCCGAACGCGGGAAGCGGAAGTCGGCGGCGATGCCGTACTCGGCCGAGCGGTGCATCTCCTCGGTGCGGATCAGCACCTCGACGGTGCGGTCCTGCGGGCCGCAGACGCTGGTGTGCAGCGAGCGGTAGAGGTTGTTCTTCGGCGATGCGATGAAGTCCTTGAACCGGCCGGGAATTGGGCGCCAGGTGCCGTGGATCGCACCCAGTGCGGCGTAGCAGTCGGTGGCCGGACCATCGACCACCACCGCGATACGCGGCAGGTCGTACGGCGCGGCGTGGTCGCCGGCGGTGGTGTCCTTCCAGATCGAGTAGAGATGCCGCGGGCGGGGGCTCACCTCGGCGTCCACCCGGCTGCGGCGCAGCGCCACCCGGGCCCGGCTGACCACCGCGTCGAGGTACGCGTCCCAGCCCGGCCGGTCGTGCACGTGCCGGGCCAGCCGGGCGTGCTCGTCGGGCTCCAGGTGCAGCAGCACCACGTCGTCCAGCTCGCGCTTGAGGGTCTGGATGCCGAGCCGGTCGCAGAGCGGGACCAGCACCTCCTGGGTCTTGCGGGCGATCCGCTCCCGCGAGGCGGCGGAGCGCACACCGAGGGTGCGCATGTTGTGCAGCCGGTCGGCCAGCTTGATGATCAGGACCCGGACGTCCTTGGCGGCCGCGACGATCATCTTGCGGATCGTCTCCGCCTCGGCGGCCTTGCCGTAGAACGCCTTGTCGAACTTGGTCACCCCGTCAACCAGGTGGGCCACCTCGCCGCCGAAGTCCTCCGAGAGCGCCTGGAGCGTGTATCGGGTGTCCTCCACCGTGTCGTGCAGCAGCGCCGCCACCAGGGTGGTGGTGTCCATCCCGAGCTCGGCGCAGATCTGCGCCACCGCGAGGGGGTGGGTGATGTACGGCTCCCCGCTCTTGCGGAACTGCCCGCGGTGCATGTTCTCCGCGATGGTGTAGGCCCGGCGCAGCACCGCCGGGTCGGTGCCGGCGTGGATGCCCCGGTGGGTCCGGACCAGCTGGGTGACCGGGTCGGAGTCGGCGGTCGGCCAGGTGAGCAACGACCGCAGCCGGCGGGCCAGCGGCAGCTCACCCGACTGGGTCGGCAGGGCGCCCCCCAGGGCGGCGCCGTGCCCGGCGTCGACGTCCACGAGGGACACCTCCTCACCCCGGCCCCGCGTCCGCCGAAACCCGGCGACCGGGAGCAGGCCCACGAATCGGGCAGGACTGCACTTCTCTAACAGCCTAAGCGAGTCGACGTAGTCCGATCGGTCACTTGGTCATGAGCGTTCGGTCGAGAGTTGGTGGGACGCCCCGCTCTCGGCCTTCGCCAGCAGGTCCCGGAAACGCCCCGCGCCACCCACCGGGGAGGACCAACCGGAGGACATCTCCACCAGCCGGGTCTCCGGTCGCTCCAACCAGGACAAGATGCGCTCGGACTCCTCCGCCGTGGCCGCCGGCACCGGGCCGTGCCCACCCGACACCGTCTCGGCGGTGGCCCGGATGGCGTTCAGCGTGGGTCGCGGGTGGACGCCGGGCGGGGACACCCCCGCGCCCGCCAGCCGCCCGTGCCGGACCAGGGCCAGCTCCCAGCCGCCCCGGGCGGCCGGCCGGGCCGCGGCCAGCTCGACGATCCCGGTCAGCGCGGCCAGCCGCTGCATCCGCACGGTGGCGCGCAGCACCGCCGCCAGCCGGGACCGCACCACCGCGGCCTCCTCGTAGCGCTGGTCGCGGGAGAGCACGTCGATCCGGGCCAGCAGCGCGTCCACCACCGGCTGTGGGTCGCTCACGGTGGCGGTGCGGAACGGCGCCACGGCGCGGTGGTCGTACTCCTCGGGGGTGATCTTGTGCTCGCAGGGAGCCGGGCAGCGACCCAGCTCGGCCAGCGCGCAGGCCGGCGTGATGGTCCGCAGCGAGAGCCGGTGCGTGCACTGGCGCAGCGGCACGGCGTCGTGGAAGCCCGCGGCGGCCAGCTCCGCGGACCGCCGGGAGGTGAACGGGCCGAGGTAGGCGGTGTCGGTGGGGGAGAGGTCGCGGACCACCGACAGCCGGGGATACGGCCCGTCGGTCAGCTTGAGCCAGACCATCCGCTCAGGGTATTTCGACCGCCGGTTGTACGGCGGGGCGTGCGCGGCGATCAACCGCAGCTCGCGGACCTCCGCCTCCAGCGAGTGCGCGCACTCCACCGCCTCGACCCGCTCGGCCGCGGCCAGCATCTCGGAGATCCGGGCCCGCTTCTCGCCAGCGGTGAAGTAGCTGCGCACCCGGGTGGCGATGTCGCCGGAGGTGCCGACGTAGAGCGGACGGTCGTCAGCGGCCCGGAAGATGTAGACCCCCGGCACCTTGGGCAGGCCCTCGGCCAGGTGTCGCTTGCGGCGCTGGGTCGGGGTGACCGCCCGGGCGAACTCGATGGCGTCGCCGACCGTGTCGACCCGGTGCCCGCCCAGTCGGGCGATCAACCCGTGCAGCACGTCGACGGTGGCCTTCGCGTCGTCCAGCGCCCGGTGGGTGGGCTGGGTGGCGGTGCGGAAGTAGGCCGCCAGGGTGCCCAGCTTGCGGTTGGGCACCTCGTCGCGGGTCAGCACCCGGCGGGCCAGCGCCGCCGTGTCCAACACTCGGGGGTTGGGCCAGCGGTAGCCGTGCTTCGCGCAGGCGGCCTTGAGGAAGCCCACGTCGTAGGGCGCGTTGTGGGCGACCAGGACCGCGTCGGCGATGAACTCCAGGAAGCTCGGCAGCACCTGCTCGATCGGCGGCGCCGGCATCAGCATGGCCTGGGTGATCCCGGTCAGCACGGTGATGAACGGCGGGATCGGCTGCCCCGGGTTGACCAGGGTGGCCAGCACGCCCAGCTGCTCACCACCGCGCACCTTGACGGCGCCGATCTCGGTGATGCCGCCGCCGTCCGGCGCGCCGCCGGTGGTCTCCAGGTCGACCACCACGAAGGTGGTCGCGTAGAGCGGCAGCGCCGGGTCCACCCCGCCCACCGCCGGGTCGAGACCGGCCAGCGACTCCTGGACGTACTCCGCCTGTGCCATCGGCGGCACGCTAGCGCGCCGGTCCGACACTCCCGTCACAGCGGCCCCACCGGTCGGCATGGGGCTAGGATGAGAGATCGGCTCACTCACCGGGCGGTGGGCCCGGTCGCGGTGGGAGACTTGCCACATGCCCCTCACCGAGCCGCACGACGACCACCTCCAGCAGGAGGATCCGGTCGCGCGCGACGGTGCCGTGGGCGACCCGGACAGCGGCGACGAGACCGCCGTCGACGAGTCATCCGGCCCGGTGGGCCCGGGCGGCGAGCCGACGATCGAGCCGGAGCCCGTCCTGCCCGAGCCGGTCCGGCAGCGGATCGTGGCGCTGACCGCCGCGGTGCTGCCCACCCTCCCGGCCGACGAGGTCCCGGTGCCGTTGCGCCGGGTGGCCAAGTTCGCCCCGAACCGGCGGGCCCGGCTCGGCGCGCCAGCCATCGCCGCCCAGCTCACCGGCGACCCGCTGTTCCGGCAGCGGGTCACCGCCCGGGTGCTGGCCGACGCCGGTGACCTCGGCGCGGCCGTGGTCGAGGGCACCGCGCCGGCCGCCGCCGACCCGGTCGAGGTGGCCGCGCTGGCCTACCTGGCCCGGCCGCGCGGTTGGCGGGAGCTGATCGACGCCAGCGGCGCGGCGGTCCGCGCCGAGGCGGACAGCGCGGTCGTCGCCGAGCTGGTCCGCGAGGCTGAGCAGCGGGCCACCCGGGCCGAGCACGACCGCGCGGTGGCCCGGGTGGAGGCGGAGAAGCTCCGCGACGAGCTGGCCCGGGTCCGGGAGGAGCTGGGCCAGCTCCGCGAGGAGTCCCGCCAACTGGCCCGCACCCTGCGGGAGACCCAGGCCCGCGAGCGCAAGGCCACCGAACTGCTGGCCACCGAACGCGGCCGGGCCGCGCGCGCCAGCGCCGACGTGGACGCCGAGCTGCGCCGGGCCCGCGCCCGGCTGGCCGAGGCGGAGGCGGCCGCCGGTGTGGCCCGGGCCAGCGCCAAGGAGGCCCGCTCGGTCGACGACGCCCGGCTCTGGCTGCTGTTGGAGACCATCGGCCAGGCCGCCGTCGGGCTGCGCCGGGAGCTGGCACTCGACCCGGTGGACAAGCTCCCCGCCGACTTCGTCGCCGACGCGTTCGCCGACCAGACGGGCACCGCCCCGACCGGCCCGTCCGCGCGCGCCCGGGACACCGACGACCCGGCCCGGCTGGACCAGCTGCTCGCGCTGCCCCGGGCGCACCTCGTGGTGGACGGCTACAACGTCACCAAGCGCGGCTTCGGTGAGATGTCGCTGGAGCAGCAGCGCAAGCGCCTGGTCACCGGCCTGGGCGGGATCGCCGCGCAGACCGGCGACGAGGTCACCGTGGTCTTCGACGGCGCCGAGCGGATGCACGGGCTGCCGCCGGCGCCGCGGGGCGTACGGGTGCTCTTCTCCCGCAAGGGCGAGACCGCGGACGAGCTGATCCGGCGGCTGGTCCGGGCCGAGCCGGCGGGCCGCCCGGTGGTGGTGGTCTCCTCCGACCGTGAGGTCGCCGACGGGGTCCGTCGGCACGGCGCCTACCCGCTGGGCGCCGACTCGCTGCTGCGCCGACTCGCCCGCTCCTGACCGTGTCTGGCCGTCCCGCGCCGGGCGCTAAAGCATGATCGACTCCAGATCGCTGACACCGGGCCATCCTCGGCCCCGGGACACCGCGACATCGCCGAAACGGTGTCGATCAGGGGTGGGGCCCGCCGCATTGGATCGTGAAGACGTTCCCCGATCCAGATCAGCTGACTCGGACACTTGAACGGCTCGGCTGGTCGGCGCGGGTGTGGCCCGCTGAGACGCGGTTGATCGCTGGCTCGGCCGCGCCAAAGCGCGGGTCTGGCCGGTAGCCAGGTGAGCAGCGCTCTCCTTCGTGTGATCGACACGAGGTCGGCGATGTCGCTGTGTCCGGCCGGTCGGGATACCCCGATATCGCTGACCTGGAGTCGATCTCGGCCGGTCGGGGCGGTTGTCTGGGTTTCTGTCGTACCCGGTGTCTAGCGTCGATGTGTGATCGCCCACCAGGACCGGCTGGCTCGTTTCGGCTTCGACTACCTCGCCCACGAGGCGCGGGTCGCTGGCTGCGCCATTATTGTCGCCAGTCAGGAGTCCCTGCCGCCGCGAGAGGAGATGGTGCAGGACCTGCTGGCTGTCGTGGACACCTTCTCCGGCCGCCTGTATGGGCTGCGCCGCTACGAGAAGCAGCTCAAGGCGGCGGACTTGACTGAGGGGTCGGCGTGACGACGACCCGGATCGCCTACTCGAACCGCCCCAACGCCGGTAAGCACCGTGCGCTCATGGAGCAGGCCCGGCGGCTGGGGCGGGTGCGCTCCGAGGTATGGCAGCGCTACGGGTCGGTCAGCGGAGTTGGACTCACCGACCGCCAGGTCCGCGACCGGTGGCTGGCCGACGGCACCCACCACCAGTTCGGGGTGTTGGCCAACGCCTGGAAGGAAACCGTCCGCGACGCGATGGCCGACATCGCCGCGACCCGCGAGTCGGCGAAGGTGCAGGTGCGCCGGGCCATCCGGCGCCGCACCGGCGATCAGGCAGAGCAGAAACGATTGTTTGGGCTGCTGAAGGCTGACCGGTGGGCCGACGACCCGTACCTGTCGCGGCAGATGCGCTCACACTGGCGGCGCGGGCACAACCGCACCCACAACCAGATAGTGGTGCGCGCGGACCAGCACCACACCCGGGCTGACAAGGGCGGGCGATTGTGGCTGGCCGTACCCGGTCTCGTTCGGCGCCAGATGGTCCGCATCCCGCTGAACACCATCGTCGTCCCGACGGGCACGCTGCGGCTGATCCTGCGCGGCGGCCGGGTGGAGATCCACTATCAGATCGACGCCGCCAGCATGAAAACCTCACAGCGTCCGTGCGGCGCGGCGACGCTGGGGGTGGACAAGGGTTACACCGAGGTGCTGACCGACTCTGACGGCAACCACCACGGCGGTCACCTGGGTGACCTGTTGACTGCCGAGTCTGATCGGATCAAGGAGCGGAACCGCCGCCGGGCGAAGGTGCGTTCGGTCGCCAACAATGCCGCCCGGCGCGGCGACCGGGCGAAGGCCGAGCGGATCGCCAGGAACAATCTCGGCACGCTCAAGCGTGACCGGCAGGCCGCCCGTAATCAGGCGCGGGTGCGCACGGAGATCTTCACCGCCGTGCATCGGGTGGTGGACAAGGCCGCCGTCGTGGTGGCTGAAGACCTGACCCAAGGCGTTCGCCGGGCGTAAACCGCTGGGCAGGAACACCAACCGGCGTCTCGCTGCGTGGACCAAGGGGGTCACCGCGCAGGCGCTGAAGGATGTGTCGGAGCGCAGAGGTTCTGCGCTCGTGCACGTCAATGCCGCCTACACCTCACAAGTCTGTCACCGCTGCGGCTGCTTCGGCCGCCGCGCCGGGGACCGGCTTCACTGCACGTCGTGCGGGGTGGTGTGGCAGGCCGACGTGAACGCCGCGATCAACGTGCTGCGACGACATGGTGACCCCGACATCACCCTGCATACCCCGCATCGTGTGGTGAGGCAGATCGTGCAGGCGCGGGCCGATCGCCACCGGAGCAGACTGCCGCTCCTGGACTCCAGCCCGGCCCGCCGGGCGGAGAGCGAATCATCCAACCTGCTCAGCAATGAGCAATAACTAGGAAGCAGGCGTGATGCTCATCGACTGCGACGGGTGCGCGAGGCAGCGGGGTGACGGCTGTTCCGGCTGCCTGGTGGCCGCCCTGTTCGACGAGGCGTCCCCGGCGGCCGGCCTGGACGGCGCCGAGGTCCAGGCGATCGAGTTGTTCGCCCGGGCCGGTTTCGACGTGGAGGTGCTGGCCGCGCCCGCGCGTCCCGGCGCCGCCCGTCGCCACGCCGCCCGCCGGGTCGCCTGAGCGCGACACCGCGCCCGAAGCGGGCTTTTCGCGGGCCATAGGATGGGCGGTCACGGCGGGAGGAGCGGCGGGATGAGCGGGGTACGACGCGACGACGGCGGGCCCGCCGTCGGCGGCGGGAAGGCCCGTCGCGTGGCGAGCACGGCGGTGTCCCGGTGACCCCGCGCGGCTGGGCGCTGCTGACCCTGGCCGGGTTGACCGTCGCGCTGTTGGTGATCGCCGCGCTGCTGATCCCGTGGCACCGGCCGCCGGCGCCCCGGGCCGACCAGCTCGCCGCGCTGCGTGACCTGCCCGCCGAGCAGGTGGCCCGGGGGCGGGAGTTCCGCGCCGCACTGCGCCCCGGCGGTTACGCCGCGCTCGCCGTCGGGCTGCTGGTCGCCCTCGCGCTGGGGCTGACCCCGCTGGGCAGCCGCCTGATCGAGCTGGTGGGCCGGCCGTTCGGTGGGCACTGGGCCGCACAGGCCGTGCTCGGCGGGCTGGCCGTGGTGCTCGTCGCCGACCTGCTCACCCTCCCGTTCGCCGCCTGGCGGCAGAGCGTGCTCACCCGCTACGGGCTGAGCACCAACGGCTGGAGCGGCTGGACGGCCGACCTGCTCAAGTCGTACGCGGTCAGCGCGGTGATCGGCGCGGTGGCGCTGTTCGGGTTCTACGCGGTCGTCCGCCTCGCGCCGCGCTGGTGGTGGGCGTTCGGCGCGGCCGGCGCGGCGGTGCTGGTGGTGCTGCTGTCGTTCGTGTTGCCGGTGCTGGTGGAGCCGGTGTTCAACCGCTTCACGCCGATGGAGCAGGGCCCGCTGCGCACCGAGCTGATGAGCATGGCCGCCCGCGACGGCGTGCCGGTGCGCGACGTGCTGGTCGCCGACGCCTCCCGGCGCACCAGGGCGGTCAACGCGTACGTCTCCGGTCTCGGGCCGACCCGACGGGTGGTGGTCTACGACACGCTGCTGCGCGAGGCCACCCCGGCCGAGGTGACCGCCGTGGTGGCGCACGAGCTGGGGCACGCGAAGGACCGGGACGTCGCGGCCGGCACGCTGACCGGGGCGCTCGGCGCCGCGGCCGCGGTGGTGGCGCTCTACCTGCTTGGCTCGTGGGGGCCGCTGCTGCGGATGGCCGGTGTCGATTCGGTCGCCCACCCACGCGCGTTTCCGTTGCTGGTCGCCCTGGTCACGGTGGCCGGGCTGGTCGCCGCGCCGGTGCAGGCGCTGATGTCCCGGCGAGTGGAGGCACGGGCCGACGCGCACGCGCTCGCGCTCACCCGTGACCCGGTCGCCTTCGAGTCGATGCAGCGCCGACTCGGCACGGTCAACCTCGGCGACCCTGACCCGCCGCGCTGGGAATATCTCTACTCGGCCTCACACCCGTCCACCGTGGAGCGGATGGCCGCCGCCCGCGCGTACGCCCGGGAGGCCGGCCGATGAACCGCACGCTGCTGATCACCAACGACTTCCCGCCCCGCCCGGGCGGGATCCAGTCCTTCGTGCACAACCTCGCGGTGCGTCAGCCGGCCGGCTCGGTGGTGGTGTACGCGTCGAGCTGGCGCGGGGCGGCGAAGTTCGACGCCGACCAGCCGTTCGAGGTGATCCGGGAACGCACCAGGGTGCTGCTGCCCACCCCGCTGATCGCCCGCCGGGCGGCGCGGCTGGCCCGCGCGTACGACTGCGACACGGTGTGGTTCGGCGCGGCGGCCCCGCTCGGGCTGCTCGCCGCCGGCCTGCGGCGGCGGGCCGGGGTGCGCCGGGTGGTGGCGCAGACCCACGGCCACGAGGTCGGTTGGGCGGCGCTGCCCGCCGCCCGGCCGGCGCTGCGCCGGATCGGTCGGGGCGTCGACGTCACCACCTACCTCGGCGAGTACACGCGCAGCCGGCTGGCCCGTGTGCTGGACGGGCTGACCGAGCTGCGCCGGCTGGCGCCCGGGGTCGATGTGGACACCTACCACCCGACCGTGGACGGCGAGCCCGTCCGGGCCCGGTTGGGGCTGACCGACCGCCCGGTGGTGGTCTGTGTGTCCCGCCTGGTGCCGCGCAAGGGGCAGGACATGCTGATCCGGGCACTGCCGGAGATCCGCCGCCGGGTGCCCGACGCGGCGCTGCTGATCGTCGGCGGCGGGCCGTACCGGGCGACCCTGGAAAAGCTGGCCCGGCATGCGGGGGTGGAACGGGACGTGGTCTTCACCGGCTCGGTGCCTACGGCCGAGCTGCCGGCGCACTACGCGGCCGGCGACGTCTACGCGATGCCCTGCCGCACCCGCAACCGCGGTCTGGACGTGGAGGGGCTGGGCATCGTCTACCTGGAGGCGTCGGCGACGGGCCTGCCGGTGGTGGCCGGTGACTCCGGCGGCGCGCCGGACGCGGTGCGCGAGGGGGAGACCGGCTACGTGGTCCGCGGCCGGGACGTCGCCCAGCTCGCCGACCGGGTGGCCCGGCTGCTCGTCGATCGGGACCTGGCCCGCCAACTGGGCGCGGCAGGTCGGGCGTGGGTGGAGCGGGAGTGGCGCTGGGAGGCGCAGGCGGAGCGGATGGCCGCCCTGCTCGCCGGCTGACCGCCGCCCGCGCCTCAGGTGGGGGTCGATCGGGGCGGGGCGTAGCGGGGCACGTACTCCTGGCCGGTGAGCCGCTGGATCGCCGCCATCACCTCGTCGGTGACCGTCCGGATGTCGCGTGGCCCGTTGATCCGGCCGGCGACCGGGATCGGCGGGCCGAATCGCAGGCTGACCGGGTGCCGGCGCGGCAGCCGCGCGTCGACGGGCAGCACCTCGGCGGTGCCGAGCACGCCGACCGGGATGATCGGCACCCCGGCGTCGCGGGCCAGCCGGGTCATGCCGACGCGGCCTCGGTAGAGCCGCCCGTCCGGGGAGCGGGTGCCCTCCGGGTAGACGGCGACCAGGCCGCCGGCGCGGAGCACCGGCACGGCGGCGTCGAGGGCGCTGAGGGCGGCTCGGCCGCCGGCCCGCTCGACGCGGATCGCGCCCATGCCGGCGACGATCCGCCGGTTGAGCCAGCCGCCCGGGCCGCGACCACTGAAGTACTCGGACTTGGCCCAGAAGGTGACGTGCCGGGGCGTCACGCTGACGAGGAAGAGTTCGTCAGCGACGGAGAGGTGGTTGCCGGCGAGGATCGCGCCGCCGTGCCGGGGCAGGTGTTCGAGCCCCTCCACGCGTGGCCGCCAGCCCAGCCGCAGCATGGTGCCGACGGTCAGCTTGGTGAGGTCGTACAGCAGGGGCACGTGTCCTCCGCGGTGGGGGTGGATGGGTTCAGGCGAAGGTCGGGCCGAGGTGGGCGTCCAGCACGGCTCGCAGCAGGGCGTCGTCGTCGGTGGCGTCCGTGGCCAGCGCCAGGCTGCCCCACGCCCAGAGCTGGGCTGTGCCGTGCAGGTTGGCCCAGAGCGCGCCGGCCAGCACCGGGGCCGGCGCGTCGGTCGGCCGGCGTACCTGAGCCACCAGGTCGGCCAGGACGGCGAACAGCGGCAGGCTCGTCTCGCGCAGCTGTAGCCGGCCGCTGTCCAGCAGGTCGTGCCGGAACATCAGCTCGAACATCCCGCGGTGCGCCGCCGCGAAGTCCAGGTACATCCGGCCGAGTGCGGTCAGTTGGGCGCGCGGGTCGGGGCCGGCGGCGCGCATCGTCTGCTCGACGCGGGCGGTGAGGTCGGCGAAGCCCTCCCGGGCGATGGCGGAGAGCAGGTCGACGTGGGTGGCGAAGTAGCGGCGCGGTGCGCCGTGCGAGACCCCGGCCCGGCGGGCGATCTCCCGCAGTGACACCGCCGACTGGCCCTCGCGCAGCACCAGGTCCACCCCGGCGGCCACCAGTCGGGCCCGGACACTCGCCTCCGCACTCATAGACACTGTCTACCAGGGCGCGTAGACGCTGTCTACCCCTGCTCTGGCCCCCGACCGCAGCGACGCGTCGACGCCAGGAGGCAGAGGCAGCGGCACGGAGCGGCCCGGCGGGCGGGGTGGGTCAGCGGATGCGGGCCAGGATCCGGTCGGCGGGGGCCGGCCGGCCGAAGTGCCAGCCCTGCGCGGCGTCGCAGCCGATCGCCCGCAGCCGCTCGGCCTGCCCGGCGGTCTCCACGCCCTCGGCGGTCACCGTCAAATCCAGTGCGTGCGCCAGCGACACCAGCGAGGCGAGGATCCGCTCATCGGTGCGCCCCACCGACGGCGACCGCAGCCCGGCCACGAACTCCCCGGCGACCTTCAGCTCGGTCACCGGCAGGTCCCGCAGGTACGCCAGGTTGCTGTAGCCCGTGCCGAAGTCGTCGATGGCGATCCGCACGCCGAGATCGGCCAGCACCCGCAGGGCGCGTACCGGCTCCTTGGCCGTGCTCATCATCGTGCTCTCGGTGATCTCCAACTGCAGTCGCTCCGGCGGCAGCCCGGTCTGCCGCAGAAGGCCGCGTACCTCCTGCACCAGCCCGGGCCGGTGCACCTGCCGGACCGCCAGGTTGACGCTCACGAACGGTGCGGCCGTGCCGCCGGCCGACCAGGCCTCCGCCTCCCGGCACGCCTCGGCCAGCACCCACCCGCCCAGTTGCACGATCAGCCCGGTCTCCTCGGCCAGGCCGATGAAGCTGTCCGGCCGCAGCACACCCAGCTCCGGGTGGCGCCAGCGGACCAGCGCC
This sequence comes from Micromonospora sp. NPDC005161, assembly GCF_053599855.1. Taxonomy (NCBI): domain Bacteria; kingdom Bacillati; phylum Actinomycetota; class Actinomycetes; order Micromonosporales; family Micromonosporaceae; genus Micromonospora; species Micromonospora sp. NPDC005161. The sequence goes on along the minus strand of NZ_JBSFYQ010000005.1, from coordinate 228,531 downwards.
TCCACGCCGATCAGCCGGCCGTCGCGAAGCGAGGTCAGCGGCTGGTAGTCGAGGTAGAACTCGCCTCGCTCCAGGGCGGCCGGGATGGCCGCGGAGAGCGCGTACCGGGCCAGCTCCCGTCGGTTGCGCTCGGCGTCGTAGAGCGCCCAGCGCGCCCCGCCGGCCGCCTTCGCCCAGTGCAGGGTGCTGTCGGCGGCCCGCATGAGGTCACCGGGGTTCGCGCCGGCCACCTGGCGCTCGACGATGCCGATGCTCGCCGAGACCTGGAGCTCGTGCCCGTCCACCAGCGCCGGTGTCCGGACGGCGGCCAGCGCCGCCTCGGCCACCGCCACCATGTCCTCGGTGCCGCCGCTGCGCTCCACCAGGATGACGAACTCGTCCCCACCGAGTCGGGCCACCAGGTGCTCGCCCACGGTCTGGCACAGCCGCTCGGCCACTGTGGTCAACAGCCGGTCGCCGACCCGGTGCCCCAGCGTGTCGTTCACGACCTTGAACCGGTCCAGGTCGAGGAAGCACACGCCGACCCGCTGCGCGCCCCGGCCCGGCTCGTTGAGCGCGGCGGTGAGCCGCTCGGTGAACAACGTCCGGTTGGGCAGGCCGGTGAGCGGGTCGTGGGTGGCCTGGTGCCGGAACCGAGCCTCGCTGGCCCGCAGCGCCCGCTCCGCCTGCGTCCGGGCCACCATGGCGGCCCGGCGGATCGACTCCTGCTCGTCGAGCGTCCGGTCCCGCAGCGCGCGGGCGTAGCCGGTCGCAACGGCGGCCAGCAGCCGCGCCATCCGGTCCTCGACGTCCTCCGCCACCAGCCCCAGATCGCGTATCAGCCGGAGCTGGATGACCTCGACGGTACGGCCCAGCCCCTCCGCGGAGGCGATGTGCGCGGCGACCAGTTCGGCGCCCACCCGGTAACCGGCGCGGAGGTCGAACGGCTCGGCGAGCAACGCGCCGGCCAACTGCCCGGTGAGCCGGTGCAGCAGGGTCTCGAGCTGGGCCTGGGTCATCGGCAGATAGCTGGTGCCGGAGACGGCCTTGGCCCAGGCCTTGGCGAACGTGCCCGGGCAGGAGGTCGCCCCGGGCGACTCAGCCACCGAGGCGCCCGACGCCGCCCATGAAGACCGCACGCTCGGCGTCCTCCGCGCTCTCCGGGGTGTCCGGCCGCCACTGCGGCACCCAGACCACGCCCGGGTCGAGAAGCTCGAACCCGTCGAAGAGCGCGGTCAGCTCGGCCCGGTTGCGGACCCAGAGCGGGTTGTCGGTACGCCGGTAGACCCGCTCCGCCTCGGCCCGCTCGTCCTGGCTGCGCCCGTCGTCGCTGGCCTGCGACAGCACCAGGTAGCTGCCCGGGGCCAGCGCGTCGCGCAGGGTCCGCAGCAGATCCGCCGGACGGTCCTCGTCGGACACGAAGTGCAGCACGGCCACGATCATCACGGCCACCGGCTGGTCCAGGTCGAGCAGTTTGCGGATGTCCGGGTGGGTCAGGATCTTCTCCGGGCGCCGCAGGTCCTCCTGCACCACCACCGCCCGGTCGTTGCCGGCCAGGATCTCACGGCTGTGCGCCACGGCCACCGGGTCGACGTCGACATAGACCACCCGTGACTCCGGGTCGAGCCGCTGGGCGATCTCGTGCACGTTGCCGACCGTGGGGATGCCCGAGCCGATGTCCAGGAACTGCCGGATCCCGGACTCGGCGAGGTGGTGCACCGCCCGGCGCAGGAACGCCCGGTTGGCCTGGGCCATCAGCGGCGCCTCCGGCACCGCGGCCACCATCGCCTGCGCCGCCGCCCGGTCGGCAGCGAAGTTGTGCGAGCCGCCGAGGTAGTAGTCGTACATCCGCGCGACGCTCGGGCGCTCGATGTCGATGGTGTCGGGTGCCCAGTCCGGCCGCTGCATGCGCTCACCCCTCGAGTCCGCGACGCGGGCGTCGTCGCCCGCGCGGGTATTGTGCCCCCCCACGTTCCCGCCAGACCATAGCGTGCCGCCAGGTTCCCGCCGACGTCGGTCGATACGCGAAGGTCCACGCCGGCCGGAGCCGGCGCGGACCTTCGGTCGCGGCGTCCCGCTCGACGAGCGGGGTCAGGTCAGAACTTCGGGGCGTCTGGCGCCTCGAGCAGTCCGAGCCGGAGCGCGGTCATCAGCGCCTGCGCCCGGTTGGCCGCACCCAGCTTCTCGTACAGCTTGGAGATGTGCGTCTTGGCCGTGGACTCGCTGACGAACAACTGCTTGGCGATGCCGGCCACGCTCATCCCGTCGGCGAGCAGCCGCAGGACCTGCCCCTCACGGGGGGAGAGCTGCGGACCGGACGGGGCGAGCCGGCGCTTCATCGCCTCGGCCAGGTCGGCCGCCGTGAACGCGCTCGGCGAGGAGGCGGCGTGCCGCGCGGCGGCCACCACCTCGTCGGCCGGGGCGGTCTTCGGCACGAAGGCGCTCGCGCCGGCCTCCAGGGCACCGAAGAGCTGGTCGTCGCCGGCGTACATGGTCAGCACCACGATGCCCATCGAGGCGCTGGACTTGCGCAGCGCCCGGGTGGCCTCGAGGCCGCTGCCGTCGGGCAGCCGGAGATCCATGATCACCACGTCCGGCTGAAGCGCACCGGCCTGGCGTACCCCCTCTGCCGCCGTCGCGGCCTCACCGACGACCTCGAACTGACGGTCGCGCTCAAAGGCGTGCCGCAGGCCCTTGCGAATAAGGTCGTGGTCGTCGACAAGGAGGACCTTGGTGCGGGTGGCCGGTGTCGGACTGGTGGTCATCCTCGGGTTACTCCCCTTCTGCTGCTGCGCTACCGCGCAGGTTACCGCGCCGGGGCGAGGTGCCGAGAACCACCGCCACGGTCGTGCCGCTCGGTTGCCGGGGCCTGATCTCCAGCCGGCCCCGGATACGTTCCGCTCTCTCGGCCATGATCGCAAGACCGTACCGCCCGTCGGGCCGCTGGTCAGCCATCCCCTGACCGTCATCCGACACTTCAATCTGCGCGTACGGGGGGTCGACCTCACAGGTGACCCAGAGATTGGAGGCCCCGGCGTGCTTGCGCGCGTTGGTGACCGCCTCCTGCGCGATGCGCAGCAACTCGGCCTCGGTGGCCGCCGGCAGCCGCGCGGTGGACTCGTCCAGCGACAGGTGCACCCGCAGCCCGCCGGAGGCGCCCACGGTGCGCGCGTACTCGGCGATCGCCGCGGCCAGCCCGCCCTGCCGGTCCACCTCGCTGCGCAGCTCGAACAGGCTCAGCCGCAGCTCGGTGATCACCCGGGTCACCTCGCCGCGCAGCGTACGCAGCGCCTCGGCGGTCTCGTCGGCGTCGTCGAAGACGGTGGCCAGGGCGTTGTCGATGCCGTAGCCGACCATCACCAGCTCCTGCGCCACCCCGTCGTGGATCTCCCGCGCCAGCCGCTGCCGCTCCTCGTTGGTGGCCAGGGAGCGGACCTCGTCGAAGAGCAGCGCCGCCTCCAGCCGCAGCGCGGCCGGCCGGGTCAGCGCGGTCACCCGGGACACCACCGGCGCCGGGTACGCGTGTGCGGCGTCCGCCTCCAGCACCACCAGCCCCACCGTGCGCACCCCGGCGACCAGCGGAACGATCAACGCGGAGACGTCGCCACCGCGGTGCGAGCGGGACTGCGACCGGGCGGCGGTCTGCGCCTGCTGACTGGCCCAGGCGTCGGCGATCGCCGAGTCCGCGTCCAGCGTTGTCTCCCAGTCCACCCGGTCCACCCCGGCCTGGGCGAGCACCACGAGCCGGCCGCCGCCGCTGGCCGACAGCACCGCGCCCCGGTCCGCCCGGGCCACCGTGCGCAGCTCCTCGAGCAGGTGCTCGGAGATGCCGCCCGGGTCCAGGGTCGCCCCGGGCAGCTGCCGGGCCACCGTGCGCAGCTGGGTCAGCAGCCGGGTCGCCTCGGCGTACGGCTGGGGCTTGCCCTCACCGCGCACCGCCATCACCCGGTGCAGCGTGCCGGCGGCGTAGAGCCCCAGCGCGGCGAGGATCAGCCACTGCGCGCAGACCGCGAGATAACCGAGCTGGCCGAGCTGACGCTCCCCACCGACCTCGGTGAGCGCCCCGGTGACCAGCAGGGTCGCGGCGGTGACCGCGAGCAGCGCGGCGCCCTCGGAGAAGCGGCGGCGCAGCGCGGTGACGGTCACCGGCACCGCCAGGTAGGGCAGCACCGCCGAGGCGCCGAGCCCGTCGACCGTGCCGCCGATCGACGCGACCGCGGCAACCTGGCTCGCGGCCAGCCCCAGCACCACCACCTCGGCCACGCGGCTCAGCGGCCCGATCAGCCGGTGCTGAGGGGCCAGCAGCGAGGGCAACCCGGCGAACGCCAGCAGCGCGATCCACCACAGCTGGGTGACGTCGCGGGTGGCGAACAGGGTCAGGATGGCGACCAGCGCCAGCATCACCAGGCGGGCGGCCGCGGCGAGGGGATGCGGGTGTGGTGCGGCGGATGTCGATGCGGGCACGTGACGGATGGTAGTCAGCCGCGATAGATATCGGCGATCTCCGCCGCGTACGTCTTGTGGACAACCTGCCGCTTGACCTTGAGCGACGGGGTCAGCTCGCCGGTCGCCTCGGTGAAGTCGCGGGGCAGGACCCGGAACACCTTGATCGCCTCGGCCTTGGAGACGGCGTGGTTCGCGCTCTTGATCGCGGACTGGATCTCCGAGCGCAGGCCCTCGTGTTCGCGCAGGTCCTCGACCCGGGTGTCGGCGGGTAGCCCGGCCGACTCCAGCCAGGCGGGCAACGCCTCCTCGTCGATGGTGACCAGCGCCGCGATGAACGGCTGCCGGTCGCCGACCACGACGCACTGGCTGATCAGGGGATGGGCCCGGACCTGGTCCTCCAGCACCGCCGGGGCGACGTTCTTGCCGCCGGCGGTCACGATCAGCTCCTTCTTCCGGCCGGTGATGCTGAGGTAGCCGTCGTTGTCGAGCTGGCCCAGGTCGCCGGTGCGGAACCAGCCGTCGGCGGTGAGCGCCTCGGCGGTCGCCGCCTCGTTGTGCCAGTAGCCCTGGAAGATCAGATCGCCGGAGATCAGGATCTCGCCGTCGTCGTCGATCCGGATGGTCACGCCGGGCAGCGGGCGGCCGACGGTGCCGATCCGGGTGCCGGTGGGCAGGTTCGCCGCCGCGGCGGGCGAGGTCTCGGTCAGCCCGTAGCCCTCCAGGACCGTCACGCCGATGCCGCGGAAGAAGTGGCCGAGCCGGGCGCCGAGCGGTGCGCCGCCGGAGATGGCGTCCCGGCACCGGCCGCCGAGCGCGGCACGCAGCTTGCCGTAGACCAGCCGGTCGAAGACCGCGTGCTGGGCGCGCAGGGCCATGCCGGGCCCGCGTGAGGTCTCCAGCGCCTCGCTGTACGCGATGGCGACCTGCTCGGCGCGGGCGAAGATGCCGCCCTTGCCGTCGGCCTCGGCCTTCTGCTTGGCCGCGTTGTAGACCTTCTCGAACACCCGGGGGACGGAGAGCACGAAGGTCGGCCGGAACTCCTGCAGCTCGGCGACCAGGTTCTTGGTGTCGGCGCAGTGCGCCATGGTGGCCCGGGCATGCACCACGCCGATCTGGATCAGCCGCGCGAAGGCGTGTGCCAGGGGCAGGAAGAGCAGGGTGGCCGCACCGGCGTTGAACAGGTTCGGCAGCACCGGCACCGCGTTGGCGATGTCGGCGTACATGTTGCGGTGGGTGAGCACGCAGCCCTTGGGCCGGCCGGTGGTGCCGCTGGTGTAGATGATCGTGGCCAGGTCGTCGGCGCGGACCGCCTTGCGGCGCTGTTCCACCTCGGCCGGCTCGACCGCGCCGCCGGTCGTGACCAGCTCGTCGACCCCGCCCCGGTCGATCTGCCAGACGTGCTTCAGCTCGGGCAGCCGGTCCCGGACGCCGGTGACCAGGCTGGCGTGCGCGTCGGTCTCCACCACGACGGCGACCGCGCCGGAGTCGGCGAGGATCCAGGCGGCCTGCTCGGAACTGGAGGTCTCGTAGATCGGCACGGTGACCGCACCGGCCGTCCAGATGGCGTAGTCCAGCAGCGTCCACTCGTAGCGGGTGCGGCTCATCAGCGCGACCCGGGCGCCCGGCTGGATGCCGGCGGCGATCAGCCCGGCGGCCACCGTCACCACCTCGTCACGGAACTGCCGGCAGGTCACCTCCGCCCAGGCGGTGCCCGTGCCGTCTGCGGCCGGGGTGCGGCGGGCGAACTGCACGGCATCCGGCGCGACCTCGGCGTTGTCCCAGACCGGATCGGTGAGGTTGGCCGCGTCGCCAACGGTGACGATCGGCGGAACGGAGAACTCGCGCACCTGCACTCCTTCGTGCTCGCACTGGCCGGGCCGGCCGCCACCGCGGGCGTCGGCTCTGTCGAAACCTACCCGGCTGTCGGGTCGGGTGGGACAAGCAGGAGGGTCGGTCGGGCCTCGTGGTGGTTGGCCAACCGCGTGCGGCGGGGGTCGAGCCCCGCCGCCGGGCGCGGCGGGGGCGGCGCGGCACGTGGACGGTGCCCGCCGGGTAGCCTCCCCCCATGGCGGACTCCTCCACCCAGTCGATCATCATCGGCGCGTCACCGGATCGGGTGACGGCGGTCATCTGCGACTTCGCGCGCTACCCGGAGTGGACCGAGGCGGTGCGTCGCGCCGAGGTCATCGAGGAGTACGAGGACGGCTACGCCAGCCAGGTGCGCTTCACCATCGACGCCAGGGTGATGGCCGACGAGTACGTGCTCGCCTACGAGTACGCCGAGGACCTGTCGCGGATCGAGTGGCACCTGGTCGCGCCCTCGAAGATGCAGAAGAGCCAGCGCGGTTCGTACGACCTGGTTGGCAACCCGGACGGCGGCACCACGGTGACCTACACGCTGGAGGTCGAGCTTTCCGTGGGAATGCTCGGCATGTTCCGGCGCAAAGCCGAGAAAATGATCATGGATACCGCGTTGAAGCAGCTCAAGCACCGGGTAGAAGCATCCGGTGCGGCGCAGTGACGCGTACGGCGGCACGGTAGAGGAGCCGACCATGGGCGCAACGGATCCGGGCTCGGCCCGGGAAGAGGCGGAGCGGCTGGTCGCCACCCTGCTCGCGGGGGCGCGGCTGGCCTCCGCCGGCTCGGCGGGCGGCGCGTGGGGCCCGCTGGGCGGGATGCTGGCCGGTGTCCTCGGTCACAGTGCCGCCCCCGGTGGTCCTTTCGGCGCCGGTGGCGGTTTCGCCACCGGTTCCGCCGAATGCTGCGTCTGCCCGGTTTGTCGGGGCATCGCCGCGTTGCGCGACCCGAGTCCGGAATTCGCCGAGCGGCTGGCCACCGGCGCCGGTGACCTCGCGGCCGGCGTGGCCAGCCTGCTCCGCGCGTTCGCCCCGGCGGAGCCGCCCGAGGCCAGTCCGTCGGCACCCGCCACCGCGCCCGCCCCGGCCGCCGGCGCCGACGTCCCGGAGCCCACGCCGGCTGAACGGTTCACCGGGGCCGACGAGGATCACGTGTGGCGCGATGCCACCCGTAGCGGGCATGATTCTCAGCCGGCGCAGGAGCGGGACGTCTGGGCGGTCGCCACCCGGACGGCGGACCCACTCGCCCCGGACACCGCACCACCCGTCGACGAGGCCGGGGCGGTGGCCGCACCCGTGCCGACCGACCGACCTGTGGTGCCCGCGTCGCGGGTACCCGACGACACCGGCGCGGCCGCACCGGGCGACGTCGCCTGAGCGCGGGACATCTCGACCCGGACCGGCGTGTCGCCGGCGCACGGGCCGGACAGCACAGCAGAGGGGAGCGGCAGCGGTGACGCTGACCATCGGAGTCGACGTCGGTGGCACGAAGGTGGCCGGCGGTGTCGTGGACGACACCGGCACGGTCCTCGTGCAGACCCGACGGGACACTCCCGCCGATGACGTCGGCAAGACCCGCGACGTCATCATCGACCTGGTCGGCGAGCTGGCTGCCGGACGGACGATCGAGGGCGTCGGCATCGGCGCGGCCGGCTGGATCGACGCCAACCGTTCGACCGTGCTCTTCGCCCCCAACCTGGCCTGGCGGGACGAGCCACTGCGCGAGTACGTCGGCAAGGCGGTCGGCCTGCCGGTGATCGTGGAGAACGACGCCAACGTGGCCGCCTGGGCCGAGTTCCGCTACGGCGCGGCCCGGGACGCCGACGACTCCATGGTCATGTTCACCATCGGCACCGGCGTCGGCGGTGGCATCGTGCTGAGCGGCGAGCTGCTGCGTGGCGCGCACGGCGTCGCCGCGGAACTGGGCCACATGCTGGCCGTGCCGGACGGGCACCAGTGCGGCTGCGGGCGGCTGGGCTGCATCGAGCAGTACGCCAGCGGCAGTGCCCTGGTCCGCTTCGCCCGGGCCGGCGCCCGGCAGGAGCCACAGCGGGCCACCGCGCTGCTGGAGCTGGCCGGCGGGGAGACCGAGGCGATCACCGGCCACATGGTGACCACCGCCGCTCAGGGCGGCGACCCGGTCTCCACCGAGGCGTTCGCGCAGATCGGCCGGTGGCTGGGCACCAGCCTCGCCGACATGGCGCAGATCCTCGACCCGCAGACCCTGGTCGTCGGGGGCGGCGTGGTCGAGGCCGGTGACCTGCTGCTCGGCCCGGCGCGCCGCTCGTACCTCGACGCGCTCGCCCAGCGCGGGCGCCTGCCGGTGGCCGAGGTGCTCCCCGCCGAACTGGGCAACAGCGCCGGGGTGATCGGCGCCGCCGACCTGGCCCGACGGATCTGAGGCGAGCCGGAATGGGCGAGGCCGGCGGCGTACCACTGCGCGTGGTGTCGTACAACATCCACAGCCAGCGCGACGACACCGCCGCGCTGGCGGCGGTGGTCCGCGCCGTGACGCCGGACGTGGTGATCGTGCAGGAGGGGCCGCGCCGGTTCCGGTGGCGGCAGAAGTCCGCCTCGCTGGCCGAGTCGTTCGGCCTGGTGGTGGCCGCCGGCGGGCTGCCCGCGCTGGGCAACCTGTTGCTGACCAGCCTGCGGGTCCAGGTGCGGGACACCCGCTGCCAGCGCTTCCCGCTCACCCCCGGCCGGCACCTGCGCGGCGCCGCGTACGCCGACTGCCGTGTCGGCGACGCCCGGTTCACCCTGGCCGGGTCACACCTGTCCACCGATCCGACCGAGCGTCCCGCGCAGGCCGCCGAGTTCAGGCGCGGCCTGGACGCGGCGGGCAGCCCGGTGGTGGCCGGGGCGGACCTCAACGAGGGCCCGGACGGGCCGGCCTGGGCGACCGTGGCGCGCGGGCTGACCGACGCCGCGGTGGCGGCCGACCGGGCCGACCGGCTCACCTACTCCTGCGCCGACCCCCGCCGGCGTATCGACGCGCTCTTCGTCGACCCGCGGATCACCGTGGTCGACTACGACGTGGTGGACACCCCGCAGACCCGGCGGGCCAGCGACCACTTCCCGGTCCTGGTCGACCTGCTGCTGCCCACCACCGGCTGACCCCCGACCGGCGCGACCGCCGATCCGTCCGCGCCGGGGCTGGACATCCGGCTCCGATGTGGAGAGGATTTCGCGGCGACCGGCACGCGTGCCGCACAAAAGGAGATGTCCCGGTGTCCACCTCCACCGACCACGGCCGGCCCGACCCGGAGGCGACCCCGTCCGCGCTGAGCCGCGACGGCCGCCCGGTCTCCGACCGCGGCGACACGGTCTGCGTCATCGGGGCCGGGGCCAGCGGCCTGACGGCCATCAAGAACCTGCGCGAGCACGGGTTCGGCGTGGACTGCTACGAGCGGGAGACAGGCGTCGGCGGCGCCTGGAACTGGCGGCACGACCGCAGCCCGGTGTACGCCAGCACCCACCTGCTCTCGTCGAAGCCGTTCACCCAGTTCCCCGACTTCCCGATGCCGGACTCCTGGCCGGACTACCCGCACCACAGCCACCTGCTCTCGTACTTCGAGCGGTACGCCGACCACTTCGACCTGCGCTCGCACATCTGGTTCGGCACCGAGGTGATCCGGGTCGAGCCGGCCGCGGGGGAGCGCTGGGACGTGACCACCCGCTCCACCGGCGGGTACGGGCCGGAGCGCACCTCCCAGTACGCCGCCGTGGTGGTCGCCAACGGCCACAACTGGTCGCCCAAGCTTCCCCGCTACGAGGGGCTCGAGGAGTTCCGCGGCGAGATCATGCACGCGTCGTCCTACAAGGACCCGGCGCAGCTGCGGGGCAAGCGGGTGCTGGTGGTGGGCGCCGGCAACACCGGCTGCGACATCGCCGTCGAGGCCGCCCAGCAGGCGTCGCGGTGCTGGCACTCCACCCGACGCGGCTACTGGTACGCGCCGAAGTACGTGCTCGGCCGCCCCGCCGACCAGGTCAACGACTCTCTGCTGGCACTGCGCGTGCCGCTGCGGGTGCGCCAGTGGCTCTACCACTGGACGCTGCGGCTGACCGTCGGCGACCTGACCCGCTTCGGCCTGCCCAAGCCCGACCACCGGGTGTACGAGACGCACCCGATCGCGAACAGCCAGCTCGTCTACTACGTGGGCCACGGCGCGATCGGCCCGGTGCCCGACGTCGCCCGCTTTCACCCGTACGCGGTGGAGCTGACCGACGGCCGCGAGATCGATCCCGAGCTGGTCATCTTCGCCACCGGTTACCTGCCGCGTTTCGAGTTCCTCGACGCCTCGGTGTTCGGCGACAGCGCCGGCGTCGGCCGGCCCACGTTGTGGCTCAACGCCTTCACCCCGGGGCATCCGACGCTGGCGGTCGCGGGCCTGGTGCAGCCGGACTCCGGTCTGTTCACCCTGTCGCACTGGCAGACGGTGCTCTTCGCCCGGCTGCTGCAGGCCCGCCGGGACCGTCCGGAGCGTGCGGCGGCGTTCGCGCAGCGGGTGCGCGACCGGGCCGGGGAGCGCTACTCCGCGCAGGTCAAGGAGAGCAGCCGGCACTGGTTCGAGGTCGGTCACGCCGACTACCTGCGCGCCGTCCAGCGCGCCCTAACCGACCTGGAGGGCAAGTGAGCGCGAGGAGTGAGCTTGCGAGCCCCGCAGTCGCGAACGAAAGGCTGGCACCGTGAGCGCGAGCAGTGAGCTGCGGATCATGCGCGGCCGGGAGTGGTCCCGCCCGGTCCGGCCGGCCCGGCGTGAGGTGCTCAGCGCCAGCCCCGAGCTGGAGGAGGGGCGCCCGCCGCTGCTCTTCGTGCCCGGGTTCGGGCACGGCGCGTGGGCGTTCGCGGAGCACTGGTTGGGGCACGCGGCGTCGCGGGGGTTCCCGTCGTACGCGGTGAGCCTGCGCGGGCACGGCGGCAGCGAGCCGGCGCCGGAGGCGACGCTGCGGGCGTACGCCCACGATGTGGTCCAGGTGGCCGCGGGCCTGCCGCGCCAGGCGGTGCTGGTGGGGCACGGCGCCGGGGCGCTGGTGGTGGCGCACGCGTTGGCCCGCTACCCGGCGCGCAGTGCCGTGCTGGTGGCGCCGGTCTTCGGCGGTTGGGGTGTGCTCGGCGCGGCGTTGCGCCGCAACCCGTCCGGCACGGTGCCGGCGGTGTTCGGTGGGCCGCTGCGGCTCAGCCGCGGCCAGTTGTTCAGCCGCGAGCTGCCTGAGGCGGAGGCCCGGCGTCACGTCGCCCGGCTCGGTCGGGCCAGCCGGCGGGCGCAGTGGGCGCTGCTGGGCGAGCCGGAGGCCGAGCCGGCCGTGGGTGCGCCCCCGGTGCTGGTGCTGGGCAGCCCGGACGACCGGGTGGTGCCGACGTCGACGTTGAACCGGGTGGCCCGCCGGTACGGCTCGGCCCCGCTGCTCTTTCCCGGGATGGGCCACGACCTGATGCTGGACGCGCGGTGGGCGGAGCCGATCGACGCGATCCTGGACTGGTTGGAGAAGGAGCCGGCGGCGCACTGAGCGGTCCGCGTCCGGCCGGCGCGCGCCGGTCAGCCGCCCGCGTGGCGGGTGGCCGCGCTGCCGGCCGGGGCGGCCCGGGGCGCCGGGGCCGGCATCCGGGTGGTGCCGTCGGTGCCGGTCAGGCGGCTGACCAGGGCGCCGCTCTCGTCCAGCGCGCTCAGGTAGGAGCCGGCCCAGGCCCGGATGTCGTGCTGGTGCAGGTAGGCGCGCATGGCCCGCATCCGTTCCGCGACGTCGGCCGGGCTGGCCCGCAGCGCCGCGCGCAGCCCCTGCTTGAGCCCCTCCAGGTCGTGCGGGTTGACCAGGTACGCCTGGGACAGTTCGGCGGCGGTGCCGGCGAACTCGCTGAGCAGCAACGCCCCCGCGTCGTCCACCCGGGCGGCGACGTACTCCTTGGCGACCAGGTTCATCCCGTCCCGCAGCGGGGTCACCGCCATCACGTCGGCGACCCGGTAGAGCGCGGCCAGCTCGGCCCGGTCGAAGGGTTGGGTGAGGTAGTGGATGGCCGGCTCGCCGACCCGGCCGAACTCGCCGTTGATCCGGCCGACCTCGCGCTCGATCCGCTCGCGCAGGATCTGGTACTGGCCGACGCGTTCCCGGCTCGGCATCGCGACCTGCACCAGCACCGTGTCGCGGACCTTGACGTCGCCGCTGGCGAGCAGTTCGCTGTACGCCTTGAGCCGCTGTTCGATGCCCTTGGTGTAGTCCATCCGGTCCACGCTGAGGATGACCCGCCGGGGGTCGCCGAGGTCCTGGCGCAGCCGGCGGGCCCGGGCGGCCACCTCGGGGCGGGCGGCGAGCGCGGCCATCTCGGCGGTGTCGATGGAGACCGGGAACGCGCCGATGCGCACCACCCGGTCGTCGATCCCGATCCGCCGGTCGGTGGCCGGCAGCTCCAGCACCTTGGTCACCAGCTGGGCGAAGTTGTGCGCCGCCTGGGCTCGCTGGAAGCCGACCAGGTCGGCGCCGAGCATGCCGCGTAGCAGCTCGGCCCGACGGGGCAGCTGCATGAACAGCTCCGGCGGCGGGAACGGCACGTGCAGGAAGAACCCGATGCGCAGGTCCGGTCGGAGCGCGCGGAGCAGACCGGGGACCAGGTGCAGGTGGTAGTCCTGCACCCAGACCACCCCGCCCGGCTCGGCCACCTCTGCGGTCGCCTCGGCGAAGCGCTGGTTGACCCGCTGGTACGCCTCCCACCACCGGCGGTGGTGCTGCGGCTGCTCGACGGCGTCGTGGTAGAGCGGCCACAGGGTGGCGTTGGCGAATCCTTCGTAGTGGTCGCGCAGGTCCTCGTGGCTGAGCGGAACGCTGTGCATGCGGACGCCGTCCACGTCCGGCAGTGCGGGGGCGGGCCCGGTGCCGCCCGCCCAGCCGACCCAGGTCGCCGGGGTGTGCCGCAGCAGCGGGTGCAGCGCGCTGACCAGCCCACCAGGGCTGCGCCGCCATTCGCAGGCCCCGTCGGGCACCACACTGTCGTCGATGGGGAGGCGGTTGGCCACCACCACGAGGGAACTCTGTCGCATCTCGGGCATTCCGATCAGCAGAGGACCGACTGCCGCGAGCAAGGGAAAACCGGTCAGTCAGTCGGGGAAGTGACGTACGGCGGTATTCCTACTGACAGTAAGTTACACCACTGTTACGTCACGGGCGGGGCGGTGGCGTCCCGCGATGCGGGCCGGCTCAGACGACGGCGCCGTTGTCCGGGTCGTCCTCGTCCTCGTCGCCGGGGCGCAGCCGCCAGATCAGCGTGACGAAACCGGCCAGGATGCCGGTGAACCCGAACAGGGTGACCGCCGAACGGTCGATCGGGAGCAGCGACGGGAAGAGGAAGAGCACGAACCCGACGACCACGGCGAGCGTGCCGACCACCGCGTACTTGGAGAACCGGGGCAGCGGCGGCGGCGGAGGCGGGTGGTAGCCCTCGTCCTCATCCTCGTCGTCGGGCAGGTCCGCGCCGAAGGTGTCCAGCCCGTCCAGCAGCGACGGCTCATCCGGCCGGACGCCGCGCCCGATCGAGATCCCGGAGATGTCGGTGGCGGACGGTAGCCGGCGGACGTCGGTGGCGGTCGGCCCGGCCTCGTCCGCGCCGGAGCGGGCCAGCGGACCGGCGGCCGGCTCGTCCCGGTCCGCCCGGTCGTCCACGTCCTCCGCGGCCGGCCACGGGTGCTCGCCCGCCGCCGAGGTGGTGTGGAAGCCGGCGACGATCCGTGCCCACTCGGCGTCGATGTCCGGCTCGTCAGGGGCCGGTGGCTGCTCCGGGGCGGTCTCGTCGGCGAGCTGGGTGAGGTAGTCCCGTGCGGTGGTCAGGTGCGAGCGGTCGACGTACAGCCGGTCGACCGGGCGGGCCGGGACGGTGGTGGTGCGGGTGACCGGATTGAGGTCGGCGGAGGGTTGCAGGTAGGCCGCGATCCCTCCGGCGGCCAGCACGTCGAGCAGGTGCTCACCCACGCGCGGATCGACGTCGCCGGCGACGGCGTACTCGTTCGCGTCGAGCCCGTTGTCCCGCCGTCCCCGGCGGGCCCCACCCGCTGACACCCGGACATCCTCCTCAACGCGCCTTCCGGCGCGGCCGCCCAGCCCCCTCGACGCCCGTCCGCACGCCGTGCTCTGAATCGTGACACGTCCGGACCCGGTTCCGGGAGTGCGTTGTGTCGCGTCTTCCAAAGTCAGCGTTCCCGCTGCTGGTGGTGGCCGTGCCCCTTTGTCGGTTCTTGCGAGGGGCGCGGCAGGGGACGGGTCGACCCGAGGTCAGTCGATCTTTAGCCCGGCGCGACCGGAAGCCGCCCAGGCGTCCGTTGTGGTGGGCGGCCCGCGCTTCGTAGGCTCGACGACGACGGCGGCACCGCCCGGCCGAGCGCTGCCCGGGTGCGCGGGCGCCGTCCTGACCACGCCACGGGAAGGACGCCGGTGCTGTACTGGCTGTTGAAGTACGTCATCCTCGGTCCGCTGCTCAAGCTGATCTTCCGCCCGCAGGTGGAGGGCCTGCACAACGTGCCGGCGACCGGCCCGGTGATCCTGGCCAGCAATCACCTCTCCTTCTCCGACTCGATCTTCACACCGCTGATCACCTCGCGAAAGGTCACGTTCGTGGCCAAGGCCGAGTACTTCACCGGCAAGGGGATCAAGGGCTGGCTGACCAGGATGTTCTTCGTCGGCACCGGCACCATCCCGGTCGATCGCTCCGGTGGCCGGGCGGCCCGCGCCGCGCTGGACACCCAGTTGCAGGTGCTGCGTGCCGGGGGAGTGGCCGGCATCTACCCGGAGGGGACCCGCTCCCCGGACGGGCGGCTCTACCGGGGCAAGACCGGGGTGGCTCGACTCGCGCTGGAAAGCGGGGCGTCGGTGGTGCCGGTGGTGATGCTCAACGCCGACGAGATCCAACCCCCGGGCAAGCTCATCCCCAAGATCGCCCGGGTGAAGATCCGCTTCGGTGCCCCGCTGGACTTCTCCCGCTACGCCGGGCTGGCCGGTGACCGGTTCGTGGAGCGCGCGGTCACCGACGAGATCATGTACGAGTTGATGGAGCTCTCCGGTCGCGAGTACGTCGACATCTACGCGCAGAAGCTCAAGGAACCCCAACCCGTCCCCACCCCGATCGCCGTCTGAACCCCGCTCAGCAGGCGACCGCCGGCCCCGCCGGGGCGACCGGGCGGCCGGCCAGCGCGAGCAGCCCGGGGGCGTCGTTGCGCAACGCGAAGGTGCGTACCTCGGCGCGCGGCACCCGGGCGGCCGCCGGGTCACCGGCGCGGGTCAGCTCCGCCGCCGCGAGCGCCAGCGCCAGCAGCCGGTCGCTGACGTCCGGAATCCGGCCGTAGGTCTCGGCGGCGGCCAGGTGCAGCTCGGCCGAGCGCCGGTGGTCGCCGTCGGCCGCGGCCAGGGCCGCCGTCACGGTCCGCAACGCCGCCTCCGACCAGGGCGTCCGGTGGCCGACCCGGTCCAGCATCGCCCGGACCCGCACCGCGGCGTCCCGGCCGGCCAGTGCGGCGGCGTACGCGGCGGCGGCGATCCACTCCCCGCTGGCCAGCGCCGGCACCGCCGACCAGGACCCGCCCAGCTCGTCGATCAACGCCGCCGCCTCGGCGTCGCGGCCCTGCAGCGCCCGGCACAGCGCGGCCATGCTCAGCATCGTCCAGTGCAGCCGGTGGAACCCGCTGCGCCGCGCGGTGTCCAACGCGTCGGCCACGTCGTCCGGGTCCTCGTCGTCGCGCAGCACCAGCAGGCAGCAGCGCAGCCCTCGCACCTGCATGTCCCAACTGCCGGTCGGGGTGTCGACGAACGCCTCCGCCGCGGTGAGCAGCCGGCCGAAGTCGCCGTCGAACCAGGCGCGCATCGCCTCCGCCGAGTAGCCGGTGGTCAACGTCTGGCCGCTGGCGGTGCGGGCCGGCGCCGCCGAGAGCAGGGCGTTGGAACGCAGCCAGTCGCCCTCCTCCCGGATCGCCCACGCGAGGTTCTGGGTGGCCCGGGGCAGCGCGAGCAGCTGACCGGCCCGGCTGAACTCGACGATCGCGTGCAGCTCGTCCAGGCCGACCCGGTCGCCGGACTGGTAGCGGGCGGTGGCCGCGGTGATCCGGGCGTTGGTGCGGGTCTCGGTCAGGCCCAGCCGCTCGGCGATCTCCGCGGCGGTGTCCGCCGCCGCCACCGCCGGATCCCGCTCGTAGTTGAGCATGTGCAACCGACCCAGCTCGGCGTACGCGTCCGCCTTCTGGGCAGTGTCCGGCAGCGGCTCGAACAGCTGCACCGCGCGGTCCAGGCAGGCCAGCGCGTCGCCGCGGTCGGCGCGCAGCCAGGCGGCCTGACCGAGCAGGGTCCACGCCCGGGCCGAGCAGGCGTCGTCGCCGTGGGCCAGCAGCCGGTCGGCGAGGGTGTGCACCTGATCCGGCCCACCGCCGGAGAGGAACGCGTTGCCGTCCCGGTAGAACGAGATCTCGGTGCTCAGCAGCTCCAGCTGGAGCCGGCCCACCGGGTCGCTGTCGTCGGCCAGGCCGAGCGCCCGGCCCGCGTGGCTGGCCGCCGCGTCCAACCCGTGCAGCGCGTACGCCCGGCGGGCCGCGCGGTGCAGCGCCTGCCGCGCCGGCCCGGCGTACCGCCGGACCTCCATGCCGAGCGAACGGGCGATCTCGTGGGCCGCCCAGCGGTGGTGGGCGAGCACCTCGGCCAGATCCGTGTCGCGGCTGTGGGACAGCGCGTCGAGCCAGTCCGCGGCCCGCTCGTGCCGGGCCACCCGTTCGGTGCGGGGCAGCCGCTGGTAGCAGACGTCGCGCACCAGGACGTGCCGGAACCGGAACTCCGCCTGCCCGGCCATCGTCGACGCCGCCTGCTCGTGCACGAAGTCGCGCTGCTCCAGCCGCCGCAGCGAACGCTCGACCGACTCGACCTGCTGTCCCAGCGCGGCGGCCACCGCGCCGGGCCAGAACTGCACCCCGACCACCGAGGCGGCCAGCAGCACCGCGCGGTCCTTGGCGTCCAGCAGGTCCACCCGGTTGGCGATCACCGCGTGCACGCTCTCCGGCATGGTCAGCTCGAGCTGCTTGTCCAGCGACCAGCCCCGCCCGGACTGGCGCAACGCGCCCTGCTCGATCAGCATCCGGACGTACTCGTGGGCGTAGAGCGGGTTGCCGCCGGCCACCTCGATCAGCGGGCTCAGCATGTCGGCGGAGAACGCCGCCTGGCCGAACAGGTGCGCGTACAGCGCGGCGATCCCGGTGTCGCGCAGCGGCGGCAGGGTGATCGTCACCGAGCCGGTGATGGTGCCGGCCCAGCTCGGGTCCCGGTCGACCAGCTCCGGGCGGGCGGTGCAGAGCAGCAGCAGCGGCACCTCACGGGCCGCCGCGCCGAGCAGCTCCACGAAGCGCAGCATCGCGTCGTCGGCCCAGTGCAGGTCCTCGAAGACCAGCACGGTGGGACGGCGGGCGGCCAGCGCCAGCAGGAAACGCCGCCACGCGGACTCCGCCTCCTCGGCCGGCAGCGGCGTGCCGGGCAACCCGACCAGCGGGCGCAGCGCGTCCACCACCCGATCACGTTCGCCCGGGCCGATCAGCTCGCCGACCGCGGCGGCCAACCGCTGCGCCGCGCTGCCGGCCGGGTCGGTGTCCAGGATGCCCGCCTCGGACTTGACGATGTCGGCGAGCGCGGCGAACGTGACGTTCTCCCCGAACGGCGGGCAGCGCCCGGTGCGCCAGGTCAGCGGCTCGTCCACCAGCCGACCCGTGTGCCGGTACAGCTCCCGCAGCAGCCGGCTCTTGCCGATGCCGGCCCGGCCGAAGATCGTCACCACCTGCGGCAGGCGGTCACGCAGCGACCGGTGCAGCGCGTTGACCAGCATGCCCAGCTCGTGTTCCCGGTCGACCAGCGGCGTGGTGTCCGGCTCCCGGTCGGTGGGCTGGCGGCGCAGCGGCGACAGCGCGAGCCACACCTCGGTCGGCGACGACCGGCCGCGCAGGGTGACCGGGGGCTGCTCCTCGTAGCGGATCGCGTCCTTGGTCAGCGCGTGTGTGGTGCCGCAGACCAGCACCCCGCCCGGCGGCGCGACCGACTGCATCCGGGAGGCGGTGTTCACCACGTCGCCAGCCACGATCGCCTGCCCGCCGTCGCGGGCGGCGGCCACGTCGACAAGCGCCTCACCGGTGGCCACACCGACCCGGAACCGCAGCTCGGTGCTGCCGGTGGGTGCGAACCGGGTGAGCACCCGTTGCAGCTCCAGCCCGGCCCGTACGCAACGCAACGCGTCGGTCTCGGTGGCGATCGGGGCGCCGAACAGCGCCATCACTGCGTCACCGATGTACTTCTCCACCACGCCGCCGTACTGGCCCACCACCCGTCGGGCTGCCGAGAAGAAGCCCGTCTGCATCCCGCGGACCTGCTCCGGGTCGGCCCGCTCCACGTACGGGGTGAAGTCGATCAGGTCGACGAAGAGCACGCTCACCCGACGGCGGTCCTCCTGCGGGGTGACCGTGCCCGGCCGGTCCGCGCCCGGCCGGGGCGACCCGCACGAGGTGCAGAACGCGACGTCCGAGGCGAGCGGACGCAGGCAGTGCGGGCAGACCGCACCCAGCTCGGCGCCGCAGCCACCGCAGAAGCGGTCCCCGTCGGCGGCCGTACGTCCACAGCGCCCACACTGCGCGGCGATGACACCCTCCACTCGCGAACCGACGCCCCCCACGGCGTCGCGTCAGAGGAAGTATCACCGCCGACGCCGCTGTCGGGTACCGGCCTGTTGGCTTGTGGACAGTCCACACACGGCTTCACGGACTAGATTCAGGCGGCCACATGTCGATCAGCGACCAGAGGGGGACAGGTCAATGGTGTACGTCAAGCTGGAGAGCGACTGGACCGACGGCAACGGGGTCAGCCACTCCGCGGGTGACTCGGTGGACGTCGACGCCGCCACGCTCGCCACCCTCCAGGCCGAGGGCATCGTCATCGAGCAGTCCCACGGCCCGGACGGTGACGGCAAGGGCCCGGACAAGTGGGCCGGGCCGGGCAGCTCCGGGGTCTGACTCAGCGCCGGTGACGCGACGACGCGGCCGGGTCGCCCACGGGTGACCCGGCCGCGTCGTGTCCGCTTCGGTGCGCTGCCCGCGGGTCAGCGGTCGTTCATGCCGGCGCGCCGGCGCAGCGCGGCGACGTCGGTCACCACGATCCGTCGCCCCTCGGTACGCAGCCAGCCCCGACTGGCGAACGAGCCGATCGCCTGGTTGACGCTCTGCCGGGAGCCGCCGGCCATCTCGGCCAGTTGGCTCTGGTTGAGCTCGATTGTGATCATCGGGGCCTGACTCTCGCCGGCGAGCCGGACCAGCGTCTTGGCCACCCGGCCGGGCAGGTCGAGGAAGACGTGGTCGGCGTTCTGCTCGGTGAGCCGGCGGATCAGCCCACCCAGCGAGCGCATCACCGCGTCCAGGATGCGCGGGTTGGAGTGCACCAGCTCCATGAACGCCCCCCGGGAGAGCGCGAGCGCCGCGCAGTCCTCGATGGCCTCGGCGGAGGCGGACCGGGTGGAGGCATCGAGCAGGGAAACCTCGCCGAGCACGTCCGGCGGACGGATCACCGACAGCACGGCCCGCTCGCCGGTGGGTGCGGTGCGGAAGACGGCCACCGCGCCGCGGCGCAGCACGATCAGCGACTCGCCCGGGTCGTTCTCCACGAAGAGCAGCTGACCCTTGCGATAGGTGCGCGGGACGGCGGCGGCGATGACACGCTGCCGTACCTCGGGCTCCAACCCGGCGAACATCTCGACACCCGTGAGCGCATCACCCGGCTCCGGCAGGCGAACCTCCACGGCCCAACCCCTCCCCGGTCAAGGACCACAACTCGCTCACCGGTGAACCTGCTGGGCCCGACAAGGTGAACTGACACCGCTTCGGCGTCCGGTAGCGATACACATCAGATCATGACGGTCCGGTCGCTTGCTGTACACCCCTCGAAGCACTTCCGTGACCGTCGCGAGCTGCGGCGTACCGCTTGTCGAGCTGCCGATCCGGGCCGGTGGCGCTGGTCACCGCCCGGCGGGGCCACGCGGTTCGCGGGGCCCCGCCGCCCACCGCCGGCCGGCGGTGGGCGAGGATGGCCGGAATGGTCTACCGCTACTTCTACGACTGCGAGTTCATCGAGGACGGCCGGATCGTCGACCTCGTCTCGATCGGTGTCGTCGACGAGTACGGCCGCGAGTTCTACGCGGTCTCCACCGAGTTCGACGACTCCCGTGCCGTGCCCTGGGTCCGCCGCAACGTGCTGGACAAGCTGCCCTCGCCGGCCGACCGGGCCTGGCGTTCCCGCGAGCGCATCCGCGACGACCTGCACGACTTCCTCATGGAGCCCATCCGGGACCGGCCGGGGGAGCAGTTGGAGCTGTGGGCCTGGTACGCGGCGTACGACCACGTGGTGCTCGCGCAGCTCTGGGGGGCGATGCCGGCGCTGCCCCGGGAGATCCCCCGGTTCACCAAGGAGCTGCGGCAGCTGTGGGACGACCGGGGCCGGCCGACCCTGCCGGACGCGGACGCGGCGCGGCACGACGCCCTGGTCGACGCCCGGCACAACCTGGCCCGCTGGCGGGCGATGACGGCCCGCTGAGCGGCGGTCGTGGGCACCGGAGGTTTGACCGGTTCTGTCCCGGGCACCGGTTCGACGAGTCGAGCCGAGGGAGAGTGCCATGAGCAACGAGCCGACCAGCGCGGCCGAGGCCCGTGCCCGGGTCACCGAGCTGGTTCGGGCCGCGCGGATCTGCATGCTCACCACGATCGCCCTGGACGGGCGGCAGGTGAGCCGGCCGATGGGGCTCCAGGAGGCCGAGTTCGACGGCGACCTGTGGTTCTTCGCCCACGCCGACTCGGCCAAGATCCGCCAGATCCGGGTGAACCCGGAGGTCAACGTCGCCTTCTCCGACCAGGGGCACAACGCCTGGGTGTCGGTCTCCGGCACCGCCACCGAGGGGTTCGATCGGGCCCGCGCCGAACGGCTGTGGAACCCGCTGCTCAAGGTCTGGTTCCCGGACGGGCTGGACACCCCCGGCCTCACGTTGATCAAGGTGCACGCCAGCTCCGCCGAGTACTGGGACTCGCCCAGCAGCACCATGGTCAACCTGCTCGGCTTCGCCAGGGCCGCGGTGACCGGCCGCCCGCCGGAGGCCGGCGAGAACCACGAGGTGACCTACTGACCGCCCGGCCGGTGGCGGGTCGGCCCCCGGGGCGCGCTGTCGGTGTTCGGGCAGGCCGACTACAGTGCGCAGTGACGGCCCGCCCCGGGCCGGCAACGGCGCCGATGGTCTGATCTGACACATATCCTGGGGCTTAATCGGGCTTTACCTGATGCTCCAGGAGGATGAGCGGATCATGCGTATCGGCGTGCTCACCGGCGGCGGCGACTGCCCAGGTCTCAACGCGGTCATCCGGGCGGTGGTCCGCAAGGGCGTCGCCACCTACGGTCACGAGTTCGTGGGCTTCCGGGACGGCTGGAAGGGCCCGCTGGAGGGCCTGTCCCGGCCCCTGGACATCGCCGACGTGCGCGGCATTCTGCCCCGCGGCGGCACCATCCTCGGCTCGTCCCGGACCAACCCGTTCAAGATCGAGAACGGCGTCGAGCGGATCAAGGACAATCTCGCCGCGCAGGGCGTGGACGCGTTGATCGCGATCGGCGGCGAGGACACCCTCGGCGTGGCCACCAAGCTCTTCGAGCTGGGTGTGCACGTGGTCGGCGTGCCGAAGACCATCGACAACGACCTGGGCGCCACCGACTACACGTTCGGCTTCGACACCGCGGTCAACATCGCGATGGAGGCCATCGACCGGCTGCACACCACCGCGGAGAGCCACCACCGCACCCTGGTCGTCGAGGTGATGGGCCGGCACGCCGGCTGGATCGCCCTGCACGCCGGCCTGGCCGGTGGCGCCAACGCCATCCTGCTGCCCGAGCGGCAGTTCGACGTCGACCAGGTGGCCGGTTACGTCGAGAAGCGCTTCCAGCACCAGTACGCCCCGATCGTCGTGGTCGCCGAGGGCGCCCAGCCGCTGGACGGCCAGATGGTGCTGGCCAACCAGGAGCTGGATTCGTTCGGTCACGTCCGCCTCGGCGGCATCGGCCAGTGGCTCGCCGAGCAGTTGGAGGCCAAGACCGGCAAGGAGGCCCGCACCGTGGTGCTGGGCCACATCCAGCGCGGCGGCACCCCGACCGCCTTCGACCGGGTGCTCGCCACCCGCCTGGGCCTGCAGGCCATCGACGCGGTGCACGAGGGCGACTGGGGCAAGATGGTCGCGATGCAGAGCACCGACATCGTCCGGGTGCCGCTCGCCGAGGCGACCCGGGAGCTGAAGACCGTGCCGCTGGAGCGGTACGCCGAGGCCGAGGTCTTCTTCGGCAGCTGATCGACGGTCGGCGGCGCGGCGGGCCTGCGGGTCCGCCGTGCCGCGACCCGACGCGAGGGGGTACGACCGAGATGTCCGCCGGGGTGCACACCGTCGCGGTGATCGGCGCGGGGAAGATCGGGGAGCTGATGCTCTCCGGGTTGTTGCGCTCGGGATGGCCGGTGGATCGGCTGCTGGCCACCGCCCGCCGTCCGGCCCGCGCCGAGGAGTTGACCGCGCGCTACGGCGTCCGGGTGGTCGACAACCTGACGGCGGTGGACGAGGCGGCGGTGCTCGCGGTCTCGGTCAAGCCGCAGGACGCCGCCACGTTGCTGGACGAGATCGGCGCCAAGGTGCCCGCCGACAAGCTGGTCATCTCGCTCTGCGCCGGGCTGCCCACCAGCTTCTTCAACCGCCGGCTGCCCGACGGCACGCCGGTGGTCCGGGTGATGACCAACACCCCGGCCCTGGTCGACGAGGCGATGACGGCGATCTCGGCGGGCGCGCACGCCACCGGTGCGCACCTGGCGCTGGCGGAGGAGATGTTCAAGCCCCTCGGCCAGACGATCCGGGTGCCCGAGTCGCAGCAGGACGCGGTCACCGCGCTCTCCGGCTCCGGCCCGGCCTACTTCTACCTGCTGGTCGAGGCCATGATCGATGCCGGGATCCTGCTCGGGCTGCCCCGGCAGGTGGCGCATGAGCTGATCGTGCAGACCGCGATCGGCTCCGCCGTGATGCTGCGCGACTCCGGCGAGCACCCGGTCAAGCTGCGCGAGGCGGTCACCTCGCCGGCCGGCACCACCATTTCCGCCATCCGTGAGCTGGAGAAGCACGGCGTGCGCGCGGCACTGCTCGCCGCGCTGGAGGCGGCCCGGGACCGCGCCCGCGAACTGGCCGCCCAGGCCGACTGAGGCCGCAGGGGCTGGCCGCCCGGTGTGTGCCGCATACTGGCGCGGTGTTCACACTCGCCCAGGCTCGGCACCTGGTGGCCACCCTGCAGCCGCGCGTCAACGAGTTGATCCGGCTCCGGGCCGACCTGGCCGAGCTGCGCGTCGACCTGGCCGACCACGGCGTCAGCGCGCTCGGCGGGCTGGCCGAGGTGAAGGGGCTGGAGGCCCGGCTGCACGGCGTCGTTGACGAGCTGCACCAGCACGACATCCAGGTCAAGGGCATCGCGCCGGTGCTGCTCGACTTCCCCGGCGAGCGGGCTGGCCGCGCCGTGCTCTGGTGTTGGCTGGAGGGGGACTCCGACGTGCGCTGGTACCACCGGGCCGAGTGCGGCTTCGCCGGCCGTCGCCCGGTCTGACGCCGCGTCGGCGCTTCCACCACCGCACGATCCACTCGACATCCCGGAAACCGGGGCATCCCGGTGAGCCGGAAGCCCCGACATCCGTGAACCGGAGTCGATCAGCCGGCGGCGGAGTCCGGCAGGACCGGGTCGGCGGCGTCGGTCACCGCGAACACCACCACGTTGTCCCGGTAGTGCCCGCGCCGCCGGTCGAAGTCGCCGCCGCAGGTGACCAGGCGCAGCTCCGGGCCGGGCGTGGGACCGTAGACCACGGCGGTGGGAAACCGGTCCTTACGGGTGCGCAGCGACCCGGTCACCCGGAACGACAGGCGCTGCCTGCCGCGCCACACCTCCACCCGATCGCCGGGACGCAGCTCGCCGAGCCGGGCGAAGACCGCCGGGCCGCGCCGCGAGTCCAGGTGCCCGGCCAGCACAGCCGGCCCGGTGTCGCCGGGGGCCGGACCGCCGCCGTACCAGCCGGCCGTGTCGAAGTCGGTCGGCGGGATCAGCGTGCCGGCGCGGTCGAGGCCCAGGACGGTCAGCGCGGAGTCGACGCCGATCCGCGGTACGCGTACCCGGGTGGGTGGACCCTGCGGCGCGGGCGTGGCGGCGGCGGACGGGCAGTCGTCGGTGCAGCCGGGCTGCCAGCTCGCCACCGGCGGCGGCGGGCCGGTGGTGGCCAGACCGACCCCGGTGCCGGCGACCAGGCAGACCGCCGCGCCGGCCGCGACCAGCGCGGCCAGCGGCACCCGACGGTCGCGGTGCCGTCGGATCGCGGGGCCGAGCCCGGTGTTCACCAGGTGGTGCGGCGCCGCCGACGCCACAGCAGCAGGCTCACCGCGACGGCCGCCGCGGCCAACCCGCCGGCCACCAGGGGGTACCCGCCGCGCCCGGTCCCGGCGATGCCGCCGGCGCCGGTGTCCACCCCACCGGCGGGTACCACGGTGCCGCCCTCGGCGTCGCGGCGCAGCTCGGCGGTGAGACCGCCCTGCTTCGCGTCGAGCACGAGCAGCGAGTAGACGGCGCCGCCGGTGAGCCGCACCTCGGTGTCGGTGCTCGGCCCGCCGGCCCCGGTCAGCCGCAGCCGCCAGCTACCCGGCTCCACCTGCTGGTAGTCCGTGGTGGTGGCGAACTGCACGCCGTTGGCGATCATCGGGCCGTCGGCGGCGGCCACGTCCAGCACCGGGGTCCGCACCGACGCCTGCACGACGCGTACCTTGGCGCGGCCCGGGGTGGGCGCGCTCAGGTCGTCGTTGAGCACCCGCAACCCCAGGTCGGCGTGCCGGCCGACGCCGGCCACCGTGTACGCGTCGCCACTGGTCACCGCGACCTCGGTGGTGAGGACCGGGGGATCGCTGGCGGGGGCGCCGGCCTCGCGCATCGCCACCGCGTACCGGCCGGGCGCCAGCTCCAGGTAGTCGGAGACCACGCCGTAGCCCACCCCGGGGAAGACCCGTGGCTTCGCGGCGTCGGGGGCGGCCAGGTAGACGTCCACGGCCGGGGTGTCGGGGGAGAGATGGGCGAGCCGGACGTATCCGACGGTGTCCGCGCTGGCCGGCGTGGCGACGCCGACGGCGGCGAGGGCGGTGCCGAGCAGGAGCGCGCCGGCGCCGGCCAGCAGCCGGCGGGGCCCGATGGTAGGGAGCATGCGCATGTCGCCTCCGAGAGCACGGTCGGTGAGCGGGCGGCAACCCAGGGAGCAGAGTCCTGTGTACGGGACCACGGCGCAAGTTGTCAGCGGCATGTCGCAGGATTTTTGGAAACGTATCGATGATCGTCGTCGACGGGTCATCGCCCACCGTCGCGGTCGCCTATTGTCGGTCGATGCGGGATCGTCGGGTGGCGCTGGTGTGGACGGCTTTCGCCGTCGTCGCGCTGGTGTCCTGTGTGCTCGTGTCACGACGCGAGGACCGCCTCTCCGACCTGCACATCTACTACGGAGCGTTGTCCGACCTGCGGGCCGGGCGGCCGCTGTACGGGTACGTGGCGGAGAACGGGGGGCCGTTCACCTATCCGCCGTTCGCCGCCCTCGTGCTGGGTCCGATCACCGCCGTCAGCGAGGGCGTGTTGCAGGTGGCCTGGTTGGTGGCGACGTGCGCGGCGGTCGTCGCCATCGCCGGGTCGGTCGGTGTCGCGCTGACCGCCCGACGGTCCCGTCGCCCGCTCGTCGTGGCGGTGGCGGCCACCGTGCTGATGCTCTCCGCGCCGGTGCAGAGCAACCTGCGCTTCGGGCAGGTCAGCATCTTCATCGTGCTGATGGCCCTGCTGGACGGGATGGGCGTGGTTCCACCCCGGGTGCGTGGCGTGCTGGTCGGGGTGGCCGCGGCGATCAAGCTGACCCCGCTGCTGTTCGTGGTCTACTTCCTCGCCACCGGCCGCTACCGCGACGCCGGCCGCGCGGCGGCGACGTTCGTGGCCTGCGCGGGGCTGGCCGCGATCGTGCTGCCGAGCGAGAGCTGGACCTACTGGACCGCAGCGGTGCGGCAGACCTCGCGGATCGGCAACCTGGCCTCGCTGGGCAACCAGTCCGTGCACGGGATGCTGTTGCGCGTCGGGGTCGACGAGGCGGCGCTGCCCCTGCTCTGGGCCTGCCTGGTGGCGCTCATCTGCGGGGCGGCGCTGCTGCGTGCCCGGCAGTTGACCGCGCAGGGCCGCCCCGGGCACGCCGCGGTGCTCGTCGGCTGCGCCACCGTGGCCGCGTCCCCGGTCTCCTGGACCCATCATCAGGTGTGGCCGGTGCTCGCCGCGATGCTGCTGATCGGCGCGTCCGGTGTCACCCAGCGGGCCGCCGGCGCGGCGCTGCTCGCCGCCATGGTCGTCTCGTTGGGTGCGGTCCTCGGTCCGGTGTCGATGCGGCCGGGCGTGCAGTTCCTGTTCGAGAACGCCCGGGCCGTCGGGGTGTGCCTGCTGTGCCTGGCCGGCTTCGGTGGCGTCGCGGTCGCCGCCGTCCGGACGAGCCGGCGACCGGCCGTCGGGCGAGCCTGGTGGCGGATGGGCATCACGGCCACGGTGGCGGTGGCGTTCTTCGCCGTGCAACCGCTGCCCGCCGGAGCGGACCCGACCTTCAAGGCGTACACCCTCGACGACGTGGTCAACCCGCGATACTTCTTCGTCTGCCGTGGCCCGGTCGAGTGCGCCGCCTACGGCACCGACGCGCCGGTCACCTTCGGCACCCGGGCGGAGAAGACCAAGGTGCGGGTCAACGGCGTGGTCTCCGGGCAGGTGGCCCGATTGGAGTACTACTCCGCCCCGGGCGGGGCGCCCCGGACCATCCCCCTGCTCGCCGCCTACCCGGGGACGCGGACGTTCTCGTTCCGGTCGGCGAACATGGCACAGGGTCGGCTCGTCGCGTACGCCTCGGACGGCCAGCCCATCGCCAGCTACGACGAGGAACTCGCCGCCGCTCTCCGCACGACCACCCGGTAGGCGATCGCAGGGAGGGCGGCGGCGTTGCTCAGCGGGTCGCGGCGGCCAGCGCGGTGCGCAGCGTGTCGGCGTCGCCCTGCTTCGGGTGCTCCCAGTCGGTCGGGTCGGCGGAGTAGAGCGTGCCGTAGGCCGGCGTGTCCGGCTGGTAGCGCCATCCCTCGGCCAGCGGGCCGACGTCCACCGCGTCGTAGCCGATGCGGTCCAGGAAGGCCGTCACCTCGGCCTTCGCGGCGGCGTCGTCGCCGGCGATCGCGAGGGCGCTGCGGTCGGCCGCGCCGGACGGCCGGGCCAGCGAGTCCAGGTGCTTGAAGAAGATGTTGTTGAAGACCTTGACCACCCGGGCGTCCGGCAGGTGCCGCTGGAGCAGTTCGCTGCTGGTGACCTCGCCGGAGTCCAGCTCCGGGAAGTTGCCGTCGCGCTGGGTGTAGTAGTTGTTGGTGTCGATGACGACCTTGCCGGCCAGCGGCTCGACCGGCACCGCACGGTAGGCCTTGAGCGGAACGCTGACCACCACGAGGTCGCCGACCTGCGCCGCGTCCTGTGCCGTGCCGGCGCTGGCGTGCTCGCCCAGCTCGTCGGCCAGGTCGGTGAGCGTCTCCGGCCCCCGCGAGTTGCTCAGCACCACGTCGTAGCCGGCGGCCACCGCAAGTCGGGCGACGGTGCCGCCGATGTTGCCGCTGCCGATGAGTCCCACAGTTGTCATGTTGGTTCCCAACTCCGTCCACCCGCGACACATTCCCGACCGCAGTGGTGGGTTATTCCACTTGTCGAGGCGCCCACGGGTGCGCAGAATGCCGTCCGTGCAGTGTCTGACCGAGGATCTCGCGACCTTCGCCGCCGAAGCCGACGCCTGGTTGCGTCGCGAGCCCGTCCTGCACAACGTACTGCTGACGCTCGTCGCGGACCGGCTCTCCGGTGACGTGCCACTCTCCGGGGGCGAGCGGTTCGTCCGGGTGGTCGAAGGCGGCACGACGGTGGGTGCGGCGGTGCACACGCCGCCGCGCGGGCCGCTGCTGGGCGCCATGTCGCCGGCGGCCGTGTGGGCGCTCGCCGAGCACTTCGTGCGGGCGGTGCCGCCGCTGGTCGAGGTGCACGGCCCCGTTCCGGCCGTGGCCGAGTTCGCGGCACGGTACGCCGAACGTGCCGGCAGGGTGGCCGTACCCGGCACCGCGCAGCGGATCTTCCGACTGGACGCGGTCCGGCCGCCGGTGGGGGTGGCCGGACGCGTCCGCCCGGCCACCGTCGCGGACCGGGACCTGCTGATCGCCTGGGCCGCCGCGTACGCCGCGGAGACGACGCCCGCCGGTCCGCCGGTCGACGCGGCCGGGCAGATCGATGCCCGGCTGCCGCACGGCGACCTGCTCTGGCTCTGGGAGCGAGCCGGCGCACCGGTTTCGACGGCCTGGCTCAGCCGACCGGTCGCCGGCGTGGTCCGGGTCAGCGGCGTGTACACGCCGCCACAGTGGCGGGGGCGCGGCTTCGCCAGCGGCTGCGTCGCAGACGTCACCCGGTACGCCCTGGACGCCGGCGCCACCGCGTGCACGCTCTACACCGACCTGGCCAACCCCACCAGCAACCGGATCTACCAGACCCTCGGCTACCGCCCGCTGTCCGACGCGGCGCAGTGGCGGTTCGTCGCGCCGTGATGCCGGCCGGGTCAGGCCGTGGCGGGTAGCGCCTTCTCGATGGCGGCGCGCAGTTCGTCTGCGCCGGGCTCCACCGTGGGGGCGAATCGGGCGGCGACCGTGCCGTCCGGGGCCACCAGGAACTTCTCGAAGTTCCACCGGACGTCCCCGGTGTGCCCGTCGGCGTCCGGGGTGTCCACCAGCGCCGCGTAGAGCGGGTGCCGGTCGGGGCCGTTGACGTCGACCTTCTCGGTCAAGGGGAAGGTGACCCCGTAGTTGACCTGGCAGAAGTCGCTGATCTCGGCGGCGCTGCCCGGCTCCTGCCCGGCGAACTGGTTGCAGGGCACGCCGAGCACCACCAGGCCGCGGTCGGCGTAGGAGTCCGCGAGGGTCTGGAGGCCGGCGTACTGCGGGGTGAGGCCGCAGCGGGAGGCGACGTTGACGACCAACAGCGCCCGGCCGCGGTAGCGGGCGAGGTCGGCGGGGCCGCCGGTGAGGGCGTCGATCGGGATGTCGAAGACGGTCATGGCCCGAGGCTACGCGCCGGCTGACGGGGCTCCGGTGACGGGCGGAGCGGGCGCACTCCACGCACCAGAAGAAATCGAAACATGTACATCTTGACGAAGTGATGACGCCGTGAGTACCGTCTCACCATCTCTTTTGGAAAGTTTCCTAACAGTTCGGGAGACGCCTCATGAAAAGATCGCTCCGCCGGGCCCTCTGGGCCGGTGCCGTGGTCGCCGTGACCGTCGCGGCGGTGCCGATGACCACCGCGTTCGGCGCCGGCACGGTCACCACCACGTTCATCAAGGCACAGGACTGGGGGACCGGTCACGAGACGAAGGTGACCGTCACCAACGGGTCCAGTGCCACGGTCAGCACCTGGCGCATCGAGTTCGACCTGCCGTCGGGCACCACCATCAGCAGCTCCTGGGACGCCGACGTGACCAGCAGCGGCAACCACTACGTCGCGGTCAAGAAGAGCTGGGCCGGTGCGCTCGCCCCGGGCGCCTCGTTCAGCTGGGGCTACAACGGCACCGGCGCCTACAAGGCGCCACTGAACTGCACCGTCAACGGCGCGGCCTGCGGCGGTGGCACCCCTCCGCCGACCACGACCCCGCCGACCACCACCCCGCCGACCACGACCCCTCCCACCACCCCGCCGCCCACCACTCCGCCGCCGACCACCACCCCGCCGAACCCGGGTGGCAAGAAGGTCGTCGGCTACTTCGCCGAGTGGGGCGTCTACGGGCGCAACTACCACGTCAAGAACATCCAGACCAGCGGCTCGGCCGCGAAGCTGACCCACATCCTGTACGCCTTCGGCAACACCACCGGCGGCCGCTGCGCCATCGGGGACAGCTACGCCGACTACGAGAAGGCGTACACCGCGGCGGACAGCGTCGACGGCGTCGCCGACACCTGGGACCAGCCGCTGCGCGGCAGCTTCAACCAGCTGCGCAAGCTCAAGCAGATGAACCCGCACCTCAAGGTGATCTGGTCCTTCGGCGGCTGGACCTGGTCCGGCGGCTTCACCCAGGCCGCGCAGAACCCGGCCGCCTTCGCGGAGAGCTGCTACAACCTCGTCGAGGACCCGCGCTGGGCGGACGTCTTCGACGGCATCGACGTCGACTGGGAGTACCCCAACGCCTGTGGTCTGACCTGTGACACCAGCGGCCCGAACGCGTTCAAGAACGTGATCAGCGCGCTGCGGTCGAGGTTCGGCTCCAACGCCCTGGTCACCGCCGCGATCACCGCGGACGGCAGCAACGGCGGCAAGATCGACGCCACCGACTACGCCGGCGCCATCGGCAACCTCAACTGGCTGATGCCGATGACGTACGACTACTTCGGCGCCTTCGCCGCCCAGGGCCCGACCGCCCCGCACTCCCCGCTCACCTCGTACACCGGCATCCCGCAGCAGGGCTTCAACTCCGACGCGGCGATCCAGAAGCTCAAGAGCAAGGGCATCCCGGCCAACAAGCTGCTGCTCGGCATCGGCTTCTACGGCCGGGGCTGGACCGGCGTCACCCAGGCCGCCCCGGGCGGCAGCGCCACCGGCGCCGCGCCGGGCACCTACGAGGCGGGCATCGAGGACTACAAGGTCCTCAAGAACACCTGCCCGGCCACCAGCACGGTCGCCGGCACGGCGTACGCCAAGTGCGGCAGCAACTGGTGGAGTTACGACACCCCGTCCACCATCAACGGCAAGATGACGTACGCGAAGAACCAGGGCCTCGGTGGCGCGTTCTTCTGGGAGCTCTCCGGTGACACCGGAAACGGCGAGCTCATCGGCGCCATCAAGGGCGGTCTCGGCTGAGCCGAGGGCCGACGCACCACCCACACGGCGGGGAGGGGCACGCACCGTCCCTCCCCGCCCGTGGCGCACCGGCCCGGTCGATGCCCAGCGTCGGCCGGGCCGCCGGCGTTGGGCGGGGCCGGCCCGATGTGGCAGACTCGCGGCTCGGCAGTCTCGATGTCCCCGTCGACGGAGGTGGTCATGCGCCCGACCCACCGCAGGCTGGCGGCTACGGCCGCCGGGCTGGCGCTGCTGCCGGTCGCCCTGGTCGGCTGTGGGCTCACCGGCGGCGGCGACGAGCCGTCCGCCAAGCCCGAGCGGGCGCCCGCCGAGGAGGCCTCCACCCGGTCCCGTGAGCGCGTGCAGGCGTACCTCGACGCGATGACCGCCAAGGACGTGGCCGCCGGCCGAAGCCAGCTCTGCGCGCTGCTGCACGAGGGCTTCGACCTGGGCGCGACCGGCCCCAACGGCGACTTCGCGGACCACTTCGAGGTGCCCACGGCGGCGATCACCGACGTCCGGTCCGGCCCGCGCGGCCAGGAGGTCAGCGTCTCGGTGTCGGTCACCGCCGGCAAGCGCAAGACCACCCGGCCGCTGGTGTTCACCGTCACCCGCGACGGCGGTGACTGGTGCATCGCCGGGGAAACACCGGGCGGCGCCCCGCCGGCCGGCGTCGTCCCCTCGCCCGCTTCCTGACCTGCGCACACTGGGACTGATCTCCCATCTGCCGGAACCGTCCCCCTCGCCGCCCGGGCACCCCGGCGGTCGCCGTACGCTTCTTGTCATGCGCCATGAGTGGCATCAGCTGAGCCATCCCGCGGTGGGCAGCCCGGGCCTGCAGACCAGCCGACCGACCGTCGACTCCGCGGAGGACGCCGCCCTCGGTCTCGACCGCTGGCGGGACCTGCCCCGCGAGCAGACCCCGCCGTGGTCCGATCCGGCCACCGTCGCCCAGGTCTGCAAGGTGCTCGACACCGTGCCGTCGGTCGTCGCGCCCTACGAGGTGGACCAGCTCCGGCAGAAGCTCGCCCTGGTCTGCGAGGGCAAGGCGTTCCTGCTCCAGGGCGGTGACTGCGCCGAGACCTTCGCCGACAACACCGAGAGCCACCTGCTGGCCAACGCCCGCACCCTGCTCCAGATGGCGATCGTGCTCACCTACGGCGCGTCGCTGCCGGTGGTGAAGGTCGCCCGGGTCGCCGGGCAGTACACCAAACCCCGCTCGCTACCCACCGACGCGCGCGGTCTGCCCGCGTACCGCGGCGACATGATCAACTCGCTGGAGGCGGACCCCGCCGCCAGGGTCGCCGACCCGCAGCGCATGATCCGGGCGTACGCCAACTCGGCGGCGGCGATGAACATGCTCCGGGCGTACCTCGCCGGCGGGCTCGCCGACCTGCACGCCGTGCACGACTGGAACAAGGGCTTCGTGAAGAACTCCCCGGCCGGGGAGCGCTACGAGGCGATCGCCCGGGAGATCGACCGGGCGCTGGCCTTCATCCGGGCCTGCGGGATGACCGACGACGAGGCGCTGCGCACCGTCACCCTCTACTGCTCCCACGAGGCCCTCGCCCTGGAGTACGACCGGGCGCTCACCCGGGTCTCCGACCGCCGGGCGTACGGGCTCTCCGGGCACTTCCTCTGGATCGGCGAGCGCACCCGGCAGATCAACGGCGCACACATCGACTTCATCTCCCGGATCGCCAACCCCATCGGGGTCAAGCTGGGCCCGTCCACCTCGCCGGACGAGGCGATCGAGCTGTGCGAGAAGCTCAACCCCGACAACATCCCCGGCCGGCTCACCCTGATCAGCCGGATGGGCAACCACCGGGTGCGGGACGCCCTGCCGCCGATCGTGGCCAAGGTCACCGCGGCCGGCGCCAAGGTGGTCTGGCAGTGCGACCCGATGCACGGCAACACGCACGAGTCGTCCAACGGCTACAAGACCCGGCACTTCGACCGCATCGTCGACGAGGTGCTCGGCTACTTCGAGGTCCACCGAGGGCTGGACACCCACCCCGGTGGCCTGCACGTCGAACTGACCGGCGAGGACGTCACCGAGTGTCTCGGTGGCGCCCAGGGCATCGAGGACCTCGACCTGCCCGACCGGTACGAAACCGCCTGCGACCCGCGACTGAACACCCAGCAGTCGTTGGAGCTGGCCTTCCTGGTAGCGGAGATGTTGCGTGGCTGACGCATTCGTGGACCTGCGGTCCGACACGGTGACCCGACCGACCTCCGGCATGCGGGAGGCGATGGCCACCGCCGAGGTCGGTGACGACGTCTACGGCGAGGACCCGACTGTCAACGCGCTGGAGGCCGAGGTCGCCGCGCTGTTCGGGCACGAGGCGGCGCTGTTCGCGCCGAGCGGGTCGATGGCCAACCAGATCGCCCTGCAACTGCTGGTGTCGCCCGGCAACGAGCTGCTCTGCGACGCCGACGCGCACGTGGTCACGTACGAGATCGGCGCCGCGGCCGCGTACGGCGGGATCTCCTCCCGGACCTGGCCGGCGGTCGGCGCGGACATCGACCCGGAGGCGGTCGCCGGGATGATCCGGCCGGATGGCTACTTCGCCGTCCCCACCCGGGCGATCGCGGTCGAGCAGACCCACAACCGGGGCGGCGGGGGAGTGATCCCGCTGGCCACCCTGCGGGAGCTGCGCCGGGTCGCCGACGACGCCGGGGTGGCCCTGCACTGCGACGGCGCCCGGATCTGGCACGCGCATGTCGCCGACGGTGTGCCGCTGGTCGACTACGGCCAGCTCTTCGACACCCTGTCGGTCTGCCTCTCCAAGGGCCTCGGCGCACCGGTCGGCTCGTTGGTGGTGGGCAGCGCGGAGAAGATCGAACGGGCCCGGTTGATCCGCAAGCGGATGGGTGGCGGCATGCGGCAGGCCGGCATCCTCGCCGCCGCCGGCCGGTACGCGCTGGCGCACCACGTCGACCGGCTGGCCGAGGACCACGCCAGGGCGGCACGGCTCGCCGAGGCGGTCGCGCCGTTCGGCGTGCTCGCCGCCGCGGTCCGCACCAACCTGGTCCCGTTGGACCTGACAAAGCACGCGCTGGACGCACGCGCCCTGGCCGCCGCCGCGCGGGCCGAGGGCGTGCTGATCTCGGTGCTCGGCCCGCGTACCGCCCGCCTGGTCACCCACCTGGACCTCGACGATGCCGGCGTCACTCGCGCCGCCACCGTCCTGGCCCGCCTCCTGGCCGCCTGATCCCCGCCCGCGCCCCTGCGGTTCCCTTAGTGATCAAAAGGTTTGCGTCAGATCCCGGCCTCCGGATGACGCAAATCTCTTGATCAACAGCTTGGGGCGGGTGCGGGGTGGTCAGGGGTGGAGGCGGGTGAGGGTGGCGATGTCGGCGGCGTGGCCGACCTGCTTCTCGCTGGGCGTCTCCACGACGATGGGGACGCCGGCGGTGGCCGGGTGGGCCATCAGCTCGGCGAAGGCGGGCTCACCGATGGTGCCCTTGCCGATGTTCTCGTGCCGGTCCCGGGTGGAGCCGCACAGATCCTTCGAGTCGTTGGCGTGCACCAGCCGCAGCCGGTCCGCACCCACGGTGGCCACCAGCGTGTCCAGGGTCGCCGTCATGCCGCCCTCGGCCGCCAGGTCGTGCCCGGCCGCCCAGGCGTGGCAGGTGTCGAAGCAGACCCCGAGCATGGGGTGCCGGTCCACCGCGTCCAGGTAGGGCCCGAGCTGCTCCACGCGAGAGGCGAGCGACCGGCCGCCGCCCGCGCTCGGCTCGACCAGCAGCATCGGCCCGCCGGCCTCGGCGGTCCAGTCGAGCAGCGGCAGCAGTTCCTGGCGGACCTGCCGCATCGCCTCCTCGGCGTACCCCTCGTCCACCGAACTGCCCGCGTGGAACACCACCGCCCGGGCGCCGATCGCGATGCCCCGGCGTAGCGCGTGCGCCAGCGTCTGGGCGGAGCGCTCGACCGTGGCCGGGGTGGGCGAGCCCAGGTTGACCAGCAGCGAGGCGTGGATGAAGGCCGGGATGCCCCGCTCGGCGCAACCGTCGCGGAACAGCGCGTCCTGCGCCGGGTCACCCGGAGGCAGCGCCCAGCCTCGCGAGTTGGAGACGTAGACCTGCACCACCTCGGCGCCGGTCGCGTCGGCGTACGGCAGGGCGGCCCTGGCCAGCCCCCCGGAGGTGGGGGTGTGCGCGCCGACCGGTCGGGAGCGGGTCACCGGCATCTCAGAAACACCCGATGGTGACCTGGGTGCCCGGCGGCACCTGCGAGTTCTCGCCCGGGTTCTGGAAACGGACCACGGCGTTCGGGTTGAGCTGGACGGCCACCGGGAAGCCCTGGCTCTCCAGCGCCTGCTTGGCCTCCGGGCAGGGCAGGTCGACCACCCGGGGTACGACCACCAGCGGCGGGCCCTTGCTGACCTCCAGCTTGACCTGGGCGCCCTTTTCCACGCCCGTGCCGTCGGCCGGGCTCTGGCCCAGGATCTCGTCCTTGGGCTTGTCGGAGTCCTTGTAGGTCTCCACCAGCACGAGGTTGAGCTGGGCCAGGGTGGTCCGAGCCTCGGTCAGGCTCTTGCCGACCAGGTTCGGCACCGACACCGGCGCCCGCCCCCGGCTCAGGATGAGGGTGATCTTCGCGCCCGGTTTGACCTCGGCGCCCACCTTGGGGGAGCTGTCCACCACGACTCCGGCCGGCAGGTTGTCGTCGTAGCGGGCGGTGCCCTTGGCCACCACCAGGTTCGCGTTGACCAGGTCCGCCTCGGCCAGCTCGAACTCCTTGCCGATCACGTCCGGCACCGGGAAGCGCTCCGGGCCCAGGGAGAGGGTCAGGGTGATCGTGCCGCCCTTGACGATCTTGGTAGCCGAAGCCGGGCTCTGCCCCAGCACGCTGTCCTTCGGCGCCTTCTCGTCGTAGCGCGGCTCGCCGTAGGCGAGGGTGAGCCCGGCGCGTTCGGCCCGCGCCTGCGCGTCGGCGTTGCTCAGGCTGACCAGCTGCGGGGCCGCCGTGTAGCGGCCGACGCCGAACCACCAGCCGCCGAGCGCGGCCACCAGGACCAGCATCACCACCACGGCCCCGACGGCCAGCGGGCCCTGCGGGTGGGCCAGCACCCTGCCGCGCAGCGCGGCGAGTCGGGACCCCAGGCCATCCGCCGGCTCCGGGGCGGCCCGCCGTCGGCCCGGCCCCTGCCCACCGCCCTCGGGCAGCCGGGCCCAGGCCGGCCGCTCGGCCGGGCGGACGGTGGCGACCATCATGGTCGGCTGTGACATCGGCGGCTCGTCGGTCACCCGGCGCAGCACGGCGGTACGGCTGTTGACGTCGCCCAGGTCGTCCCGGGCCGTCTGCACCTCGGCCAGCAGCGCCCCGGCGTCGGCGGGCCGGGCGCCGGGGTCGCGCCGGGTGGCCCGCTGAACCAGATCGTCGAGGATCGGCGGCAGGCCGGGCACCAGCGTCGACGGTGCCGGCACGTCCCGGTCGACGTGCTGCCACGCCACGTCCACCGGGCGGTCACCGTCGTAGGGCACCCGACCGGTGAGCATCTCGAACAGCACGATGCCCGCCGAGTAGACGTCAGTGCGCGGGTCGGCCCGGCCCTCGGTGACCAGCTCCGGGGCGACGTACGCCACGGTGGCCATCAGCTGGTTGCCCTGCTCCTCGTCGGCGCTCGCCTCGACCGCCCGGGCCAACCCGAAGTCGGCCACCTTGACCACGCTGTCCACCAGGTTGGCGACACCACCGGTGGGCGCCTCGGCGACCAGTACGTTCTCCGGCTTGACGTCCCGGTGCACCAGGCCGGCGCGGTGCGCGGCGGCGATCGCGGCGAGCATCTGCTCGGCGATGGCCAGCGCCTCGTCCGGGTTGACCCGGCGTCGCTCGGCCAGCACGTCGCGCAGCGTGCGGCCGCGGACGTACTCCATTACCAGGTACGGCAGCCCACCGTGGGTGCCCTGGTCGTAGACCGCCACCACGTTCGGGTGGGTCAGCCGGGCGATGGTCTTCGCCTCGTCGGTGAACCGGGCCACGAAGTTGGCGATCCGGGCCCGGACCTCGGGCGCCTGCGTCGGGTGAATGATCTTGACAGCGACGGTGCGCTCGAGGCGCTCGTCGGTGGCGGTGTACACGGTCGCCATGCCGCCACGAGCCACGCGACCGCGAATGCGGTAGCGCCCGTCGATCAGCGAGCCCAGCAACGTGTCGGCGACCTGTGTGTCCATCGGCAGGGAGTCTATGTGTCCAGGGGGCAAAGGTTGAACAGGATGCTACAGCCGATGGCCAACCTGGTCCGTCCCGCTGCGCCCGCCGAGCTGTCCCGACGCCCTCATCCGCTGGTCGCCGGGCGTTCACCCGGGTGTTCGGACCGGTCGTCCCGGGGTGCCCGGTGGCCCGTCCGGGCAGTGGCGTGGCAGGGTGATCGGGTGACCGAACCCGTACCCGACCAGGCCGTGCCCGGCCCCGAGCTCGCCGGCCCCGCAGACCCGGCCGACTGGCTCACCCTGCCTGACGTCGCCGAGCGCCTCGACGTGTCGATCAGCAAGGTGCACCAGATGATCCGCGACCGGGAGCTGCTGGCGGTCCGCCGCGACGGCATCCGCCGGGTGCCGGCGGACCTGGTAGCCAACCAGACCGCGCTCAAGCACCTGCCTGGCGTGCTCAACCTGCTCTCCGACAACGGCTACGACGACGAGGCCGCGCTGCGCTGGCTCTACGAGCCGGACGACACCCTCCCCGGCGCCACCCCGGCCGCCGCCCTCTCCGGCGACCAGGCCCGCGAAGTCAAACGCCGAGCCCAAGCCCTCGGCTTCTAACCCCCGCGCCCCCGCGCTTCCCGCGCCGTTTCCGTGCGTTGATCATGAGGTTGGCGGCGTCCGCATCGGCGTGTCGCGCCGCTAACTTCATGATCAACGGCGGGGGCGCGGGGCCGGGCAGGGGGAGGGGTCAGTCGGCGCGGCGGGTGGCGGCTATCGCCAGGTCGACCAGGGCCTGGCGGGCCTCGGTGTCGAGGTCGACGGCGGTCAGCGCCGCCAGCGCCGCGTCGGTGAGCGTGACGATCCGCTGCTCGGTACGGGCCAGCGCCCCGCTCGCGGAGATCAGCTCGCGCAGCTGGGTCACCCCCTGCTCGTCGAGCTCCGGATCGCCGAGCCGGCTGAGCAGGAGATCCCGGCCGGCGTCGTCGGTGGCCTCCACGGCCGCCGCCACCAGGTACGTGCGCTTGCCCTCGCGCAGGTCGTCCCCGGCCGGCTTGCCGGTCTGCGCCGGGTCGCCGAAGACCCCCAGCACGTCGTCGCGGAGCTGGAACGCCTCGCCCAGCGGCAGCCCGTACGCCGAGTAGGCCGTCCGCACGTCCGCCGTCGCGTCGGCCAGCGCGGCGCCGAGCAGCAGCGGACGTTCGACCGTGTACTTCGCCGACTTGTACCGGGCGACCTTGCTGGCCCGTTCCACCGAGGTGTCCCCGGTGACCTGGGTCAGCACGTCGAGGTACTGCCCGACGGTGACCTCGGTGCGCATCTCGTCGAAGACCGGCCGGGCCCGGGCCACCGCCCGCAGGTCCAGTCCCGCGGAGTGCAGCAACTCGTCGGACCAGACCAGGCAAAGATCGCCGAGCAGGATCGCCGCCGCGTCACCGAACCCGTCCGGGTCGCCGCCCCAGCCGGCCGCCCGGTGCCGGGCGGCGAACCGCCGGTGCACCGCCGGCTCGCCGCGCCGAGTGTCGGAGCGATCCATCAGGTCGTCATGGATAAGGGCGCTGGCCTGCACGAACTCCAGCGCGGCCAGGGCGGTGAGGACCTGGTCGCCGTCCACTCCGCCGGCGCCCCGGAACCCCCAGTACGCGAAGGCCGGCCGCAGCCGCTTGCCGCCGCCGAGCACGAACGCCTCGATCGCCTCCGCCACCGGGGCCAGGGCGTCGTCGACGTCGGCCAAACGGACCCGCTGGCCGGCCAGGAACTCGGTGAGGGCCTTGTCGACCCGTTGCCGCAGGCCGGCACGGTCGACGGGAGACACGGGAGCAGCGTGGGTCACGCCACGACGCTAGCCGGTCGCCGCGTGCCGCGCTCCCCCGCCACTCGTGGCGCCACCGGCCCACTCGCCGGTCCGGCTCCGGCCCGGCCGTCCGCCCGGCCGCGCGCCGGCCCCGCCCCGGCCCGGTGGCCCGCCCCGGGCCGGCTCGCCGGGTGACCGCGGCGGCCTCGGCGAGCGTCACCAGCGGCACGTCCAGCACCACGGCGAGCCAACCGAGCCAGAACCCTCCCGGGATGCGCCGTTGCCGTTCCCACCGGGACACCTCGTGCCGGCTCAACGTCGGCACGCCCGCGGCGGCACACAACTCGGCGGCGGTGCGCTGCTGGCTCCAGCCTTGGGCCAGCCGGCACCGGACGAGCAACGGGCCGAGCTGTGTTGGGCGCGGCGGTGGGGGCGGGGTCATCGGTCCTCCCGGCGGGCGTCGGTGCGGCGACGAGCGCCCGCCCGACCGGACGGGACCGGCGTCGCCGCTCGGCTGCTGACCCCCGCGCGTGCCCCCGGGCCGCCCCCGCCGACCCTCCCGCGCCACCCATTACTACCCCGTGGGTACGACGGCTTCCGCCCACCCGGCCGGGGCGCGGGACGGCATCGGGCAGGTGGGCGCGCCCACGCATCCGTCGATCCGTGGGACGCGACGGGAAGCGCCTGGGTGGTGCGGACGCTGCCCACTAGAGTCGGGTCGTGGCGCTCGGTCTTCCCTCGGTACTCCCCAATCCGCAGCCGGCGATCGGGGAGCTCATCCGTGACCGTCAGCCGACCTTCTCGTTCGAGTTCTTCCCACCCAAGACCGAGGTGGGGGAGCGGCTGCTCTGGCAGGCGATCCGCGAGCTGGAGTCGCTGCGCCCGTCGTTCGTGTCGATCACCTACGGCGCGGGCGGCTCGACCCGGGACACCACCGTGTCGGTCACCGAGCGGATCGCCACCGACACCACCCTGCTGCCGATGGCCCACCTGACCGCGGTCAACCACTCCGTCGCCGAACTGCGGCACGTGATCGGTCGGCTCGCCGGGGTGGGGGTCCGCAACGTGCTGGCGGTGCGCGGCGACCCGCCGGGCAACCCGGGCGGCGAGTGGGTCCGCCACCCCGAGGGCGTGGACTACGCCGAGGACCTGGTGCGCCTCGTGCGGGACGCCGGTGACTTCAGCGTGGGCGTGGCGGCCTTCCCGTACAAGCACCCCCGCTCACCCGACGTGGCCAGCGACACCACGCACTTCGTCCGCAAGTGCCAGGCCGGCGCCGAGTTCGCGATCACGCAGATGTTCTTCGAGGCCGACGACTACCTGCGGCTTCGTGACCGGGTGGCGGCCGCCGGCTGCGACACCCCGATCCTCGCCGGGGTGATGCCGGTGACGCAGATCGGCACCATCGAGCGGTCCGTGCAGCTGTCCGGGGCGCCTTTCCCGCCGGCGCTGGCGGCGCGCTTCGAGCGGGTCGCCGACGACCCGGAGGCGGTCCGCCGGCTCGGCATCGAGCAGGCCAGCGAGATGTCCCGCCGGCTGCTGAACGAGGGCGTGCCGGGGATCCACTTCGTCACCCTCAACCGGTCCACCGCGACCCGCGAGGTCTGGCAGAACCTCAAGGCCGGCGTGCGGATGTGACCGCGGGGCCCGCGACACCTGATGCCCGGCACGACGGTTGATCCGTGGTGGGCACACAGCTGAACTGGGACCAGTACGCCACGGCGTGGGCGCGGTTGCACGGCGGGTTCGACCCCCGCACGGCCGCGCCGGTGGTGCGCGCCTGGCTGCGGCTCGCGTACCACGTCGGGTACGTGCTGGGCCGGCTGCGGGTCAGCCCCACGGCGGTCACCGTGGCCGGAGTGCTGCTCTGCTTCTGCGTACCGCTGCTGGTGACCCGGCCGGCGGACGGGCCGTTTCTCGGCGCGCTGTTCGTGCTGCTCGCCTCCGTGGCGGACAGCGTGGACGGGGCGGTGGCGGTGGCCACCGGCCGCACCACCCGGCTCGGCTACGTCTACGACTCGGTCGCCGACCGGCTCGGTGAGGTGGCCTGGCTGCTGGCGTTCTGGCTGGTCGGCGCGCCGGGCGCGCTGGTCGTCGCGGGCGGCGCGCTGTCCTGGCTGCACGAGTACACCCGGGCCCGAGCGGTCTCCGCCGGCATGCGTGAGATCGGCGCGGTGACCGTGGGCGAACGCCCCACCCGGGTCTCGGTGGCGCTGGTCGGGTTGCTGGTCGCCGGGCTGGCCGGGCTGATCGAGCCGGACCTGGCCGCCGGCACCATCACCATGGCGACCGCGGTGTGGGTGCTGCTGGCCGGCTTCGGTCTGGGGCAGTTGCTCTCCACCATCCGCCGCGCGCTGCTCGACGCCGGCTGACCCCCGCACCTACCAGGCTGGGCCGATCTCGTCGGCGACGATCTGCGCGGAGAGGGTCACCATCGGCAGCCCACCCCCGGGGTGGCTGGAGCCGCCCACCAGCCACAGCCCGTGCGCGGGACCCCGGTTGGCCGGGCGGAGCAGTCCTCCGGCGGTGCCGTAGATCGAGCCACCCGGCGCGCCGGTCGCCACGTCCAGGTCGGCCGGGGTACGGACCTCCCGGAACAGCAGCCGGTCGCGGACGTCCACGCCACGTTCGGCCAGCACCGCCAGGATCCGGTCGGCGTACGCGTCGGCCAGCCCCGGGCGTCGCCAGTCGACCGCGCCCGTGGCGGTGCCCTGCCGGGCGGCGTTGACCAGCACGAACCACGCCTCGTGCCCGTCCGGGCGGGCCATCGGGTCGTCGGCCACGGTGACGAACACCGTCGGGTCGGCTGCCGGCCGGGCCCGTACGCCGCGCCCCGGATCGCCGAAGACCGCGTCGAACTCCGCGTCGTAGTCGCGCGGAAAGAAGACGTTGTGGTGTGCCAGCCCGGTGCTGCCGGAGACGCCGAGCAGCAGCACGAAGCCGGCGAGGCTGCGGTCGGCCAGCCCGGCCAGCCGACGCGCGTGCGGCAGCAGGTCGCGGTAGACGGTGAGCGCGTCCACGTTGGCGACCACCACGTCGGCGGGCACCGGCGCGGTGACGCCGGCGAGGCGTACCCCGTGCACCCGGCCGCCGGCGGCGTCGATCCGGGTCACCGTGGCGCCGGTCCGCACGACCACGCCGAGGTCCAGGCAGCGGGTTAGCAGCGCGTCGGCGAGGGTGCCCAACCCGCCGCGCAGGTACCAGCCGCCGAAGGTCAGCTCGGCGTAGGGGACCGCCACCAGGGCCGCCGGCGCCCGGCGGGGGTCGGCGCCGGTGTAGGTGGCGTACCGGTCCAGCAGCATCCGCAGCCGCGGGTCGGACAGGTGCCGGCGGCCCAGCCCGCGCAGGGAGCGGCCCGGGGCGATGGCGGCCAGGTCGCCGACACGCCAGGCCAGTGACGCGAGGTCGCGGGGAGAGTCGACGGTACGGCGCAGGATGTCCCGCGAGGAGGCGTTCCACACCCGCGTCGCCCGGCGCCACAGCCGTTGCCAGTCGGCCGCCGCCCGGTCACCGAAGGCCGCCCCGATCCGGGCGGCGAACTCGACCGGGTCGGCGCAGGAGTCCAGCGCCGGGCCACCGTCTCCGAAGACGTGCCGGACGATCGGGTCCAGCGGCACCAGGTCCAGGTACTCGTCGAGCTTCGCCCCGGTCGCCTCGAACAGGTCGTGGAAGACCTCGGGCAGGGTGAGCAGGCTCGGCCCGGTGTCGAAGTGGAACGACCCGGCCGGGGTGTCGTGCACGTACCGGCCGAGCTTGCCGCCCACCGTGTCGGCCCGCTCCAGGACGGTCACCTGGTGCCCGGTGGCGGCCAGCCGGGCGGCGGCGGCCAGGCCACCCACCCCGGCGCCGACGACCACGATCCGCGCCATGCCGCGCCCTCCTAGCTGACCGGGCGGCCCCGCCAGGTCAGGCGGCGCTGCTTTCGCAGATGGTACGACCGCGAAGTCAGCCAACCGAGGACCACGACCGACACGGGGTGTGCGAGCGCGTCGGGCCACCACCGGCCGCCGGTCGCTCGGGCGGTGAGCACCCGCCCGGCCACCCCGAGCAGGTAGCCGGCCAGGCCCACGGCGGCCACCACCGGCGCGCCGGCCGCCAGGGCGACCACCGTGACCAGCGGCGGGGCGGTGTAGAGCAGCAGCAGCGACGCCACCACGGCGGTCGCCGCGCCCGGGTGCCCGAACGACGCCCAGAGCGACTTCGAGTACCCGTCGCGCAGCTGCGGCCAGTCGTCGTACATCCGACACGTGGCCAGCCGGGAGCCGTCGGCCAGGGCGATCCGCCCGCCGGCCCGCTTGACCGCCCGGGCCAGCTCGACGTCCTCCAGGATCTTGTCGGCGACCGCGGCGTGCCCGCCGGCGGCGGTGTAGCCGGCCCGGTCCAGCACCAGGAACTGCCCGCCCGCCGCGGCCAGCGACGGCCGCGGCGAGCGCTCCATCGCGCGCAGCGGCAGGAAGGTCAGCCAGAGCCACTGCAACAGCGGCTGCACCAGGCGGTCGGCCGCCGTCGTCACCACGATCCGGGGGTACGGCGACAGCAGCGTCGCGCGGGCGGCGCGCAGCTCGGTGACAGCCGCCGCCACGGCGTGCGGGGCGAGCGCCACGTCGGCGTCGACGAAGACCAGCGCGGTGGCCGCTGGGTCGGCCCGGGTGGCCAACTGCCAGCAGGCGTGCGGTTTGCCCAGCCAGCCCGGCGGCGGCGCGACCCCGGTGAGCAGGGTGACCCGGGGATCGCCGCCGGCCACCGCGCGGACCACGTCGGCGGTGCCGTCGGTGGAGCCGTCGTCGAGGACCACGATGCGGAGCCCGGGCACACCGCGCTGGGCGAGCAGAGCGCGCAGGCAGGGGGCGACCCGGGCGGCCTCGTCCCGCAGCGGCAGCAGCACGGCCACCGGCTCGCCGACCTCGTCCGGCCGATCGGTGGGCCGGCGCAGCCAGCGCGAGGCGTTGACCCAGGTGTGCCCGGTCAGCGCGGCGACGGTGAGCAGCAGGGCGAACAGGACGATCATCGGGTCGCGTCGACGCCGGGGCGGTGCGGCTGGTGGCCCTCCCGGTGGACGTCGGGGGCCCGGCGGGCGCGCAGCAGGATCACCGCCAGCGGCACGGCGGTCACCGACATGCCGGCCGCGCCCCAGA
This sequence comes from Micromonospora sp. NPDC005161, assembly GCF_053599855.1. Classification (NCBI taxonomy): domain Bacteria; kingdom Bacillati; phylum Actinomycetota; class Actinomycetes; order Micromonosporales; family Micromonosporaceae; genus Micromonospora; species Micromonospora sp. NPDC005161. The sequence continues at coordinate 184,189 of NZ_JBSFYQ010000005.1, read as the reverse complement.
GCGCCGAGGCGGGCAGGTCGAGGAAGACCGCGTGGGCCAGGATGCTGGAGAAGTACGTCCACAGGTAGAGCGCGATCATCGGGTGGTCCCGGTGGTCGGTGCGCTCGGCGTCCGGGCCGGCCAGCGGGCGGAGCGCGCTCATCAGCAGCACCGCGAAGAGCAGCCAGCCCAGGTAGTTGCTGACCGGGATGCCGGGCAGGCCGGGCAGCGCCGGGGTGGCGTCCCGCCAGACCCAGTACCCCTCGGCCACCATCTGCGGGTCGAGGAAGAGGTCCCAGGCGGCCAGCCCCAGCGTGGCCAGGGCGATGCGGCGTACCCGTCGCAGGGCCGGCGAGCCGGTGCTGCCGCCGGTCAGCCGGACCGCCGCCAGCCATGCCGGCCAGGCCATCCACGTCCAGGCCAGCGGGATGATCAGCGGCACCCCGGCCAGCTTGGGGCCGAGCTCGCCGGAGTAGTCGTAGCTGCCGAACGGTACGCCGGTGGCCACCCCGATCGCCTCGATCGCGAACCCGCCACCGGTGGCCGCGGCGACCAGCGCCACCGCGGCCCGGGGCCCCCGGCTGAGCAGCGCGTGGCCGACCGACAGAAGGCAGCCGAGCACGACGGTGGCCACGGTGAGCCCGGCCCGGGTCGCGCTGGTGGTCAGCGGGTAGCAGATCTGGGCGAGCACCAGGACGGCGAGCAGCGTCCAGGAGATGCCCCGCCGGGTCATGACGCCGGGCGCTCGAGCGGCAGATCCCGGCCGAGCACGCCGAACGGCCGCTCGTCGCCGGGGAAGTGGAAGTCGCGCAGGACGTCGACGAAGCCGAACCGCCGGTACAGCCGCCAGGCCCGCGAGGTCTTCTCGTCGGCCTCCGGGGTGGACAGCAGCGTGGTGTCGCCCTCGGCCATGGTGAGCAGGGCGCGCAGCTGGCCGGCGCCCAGGCCGTGCCCCTGCGCCGGCGGCCGGACGTGCAGCTCGACCACCTCGAAGCAGTGGGTGAGCCAACGCTGCCGGGTCGGGGCGTCCAGCGCCCGGCGCACCTGGTCGTGCCACCACTGCGCGGGGCCGCCCAGGTAGCCGTAGCCGAAGCCGGCGAGGTGACCCTCGCTGGTCAGGCTGGCCACGGCCCGGAACCCGGGCCGGCGGACGTGGGTGGCGATGTAGCCGCGCCGGGCCTCCAGCAGATCGGTGCGGTATCCCATCGCCTCGCCGTAGACGGTCACCACGTCGTCCAGCCGCCGGACGAGATCGTCCGGCGTCCAGCGCACCAACCTCATGCCCGTCCACCCTTCGCCGTTCCCGGGTCGCCGTCGGCGACCCACCCGAGCACCGTCCGGTCGCCGACCACGTCGCGCACCTCGAACCGTGCGAACAGCTCCTCGGCGTACCAGCCCGCGGTGGGGGTTCGCATGATCGCCGCCCGGTGCTCCGGGTGACGGTACGCGAACGCCACCAGGTCCGCCGGGTCACGCCACACGCTCACCGTGCCCTGCCAGCCCAGCGGCGCCTCGCCGACGCCGAACCGGGCCAGCAGCCCCGGCGCGTCGCGCAGGGCGGCGGCGACCGGGGGGATCGCACGCCAGAAGGTGGCCGCCCGGCGGGCCCGCAGCCGGGCCCGGGTCAGTGCCAGCACCGGGCCGGTGACCCGGCCGCCCGACGGCTCGCCGAACGGCCGTTGACCGGACCACTCGCCCCGGCTGCTCAGCGGCCGCAGGTCGACCCGGGCGTGGGCGCGGGCGATCCGCGCCCAGGCGCGGCCGACCGGCGAGTCGTCGAAGCCGTCCGCCGCGGCGGGGGAGTCCCAGACGGTCAGCGCCGCCCACCGGGTCAGGTCGGCGTCACCCGGCCCGAAGCCGGTGCCCGTCCCGGTGCCCAGCAGCTTGCCGAACCGGACGCCCGGCAGGGCGCGCAGCCGGCCCGGGTCCATCGCCATCCGGGTCAGCGCCCGGGGCAGCGCGCTGCGGGAGGTCCGCCACACGTGCAGGGTGACCAGATCCGGAACGGCGCTGCTCGCGCCACCGCTTCGCGGCGGCGCGAGCGCATGGCTGCTGTGCCTGCTGGTTCGCTCGCTCCGCTCGCTCACGCCACCTCGGCCGGGGTGCCGGCGGTGACCCGCAGCAGCTCGGCGTAGGTGGTCGGGAAGACCGCCTGCGGTACGCCGCCCGCGGCCCAGATCTCCGGGTACGCCTCCAACGCGGTGTCCACCAGGGTGCGCAGCGGTCGGGGGTGCCCGAGCGGGGCGACCCCGCCGATCGGCTGCCCGGTGTGCGTCCGGACGAACTCCGGGGTGGCTCGACGCAGCCGGGTGACCCCGATCGACGCGGCCAGGCCGGCGGTGTCCACCCGGTGCGCGCCCGAGGTGAGCACGAGCAGCGGCGCGTCGTCCGCGTCGAAGATGAGCGAGTTGGCGATCTGGCCGACCTCGACGCCGAGCGCCTCGGCGGCCGCCGAGGCGGTGTGCACCGCGTCGGGCAGCAGGCGGACCGTGCTGGGCTGGCCGGCGCCGTCGAGCGCGCCGGAGCCGTCCAGCGCGTCCTGCACCGCCCGTACGTTCGGGTGTGGCTGCATGTCGCCATTCTTCCCGGTCCGCAGTGCCGGGTTCACCCCGGTGCACCGGGCCGGCGCGTCACGCGTTGCATTTTCGTCGGAGGGGAGGTGTACTGTCAGCAGCAGTTAGAACGAGTGTTCGATTGCCTCGAACGCCCGTTCCAACCAGCCGGGGCGCGGTGTTTCGCGGCGCCAGCTCCGGCCGGTGCGGCTCCGCGGGCCGCACCTGGGTTTCCGGGCAGTCGCGAGCCCGGTCCCGACAGGCAGGAGCGTCGCCCGCCGCCCACGACCCCCGGGCGGCGGGCGACGAACCCGCCGGTACGCCGGCCGGGTGTGGTGTGGGGAAGCATCCACACCCGGCCGGCCACACCCGGTGCGTCTTCCTCCGCACCATCCGACCTCGGCATCCCATCGGCGGCACCAGTGCGCCGAGGCGACGCCCCGGCCAGTGGAGGAGACAGTCCATGCCGACCAACCCGGCTCAGGCACCGACGGTGCCGGCGCACGTGCTGCCGCACCGCACCCCCGCCCAGCTCCTCACGTTGGCCCGGCGCGGGCTGGTCGAGGCCGGCCAGACCCGACCCGACGGCCTGCGCTACGCGGCCGCCCACCTGGCGGCGCTGCGTGCGGCCGCCGCACTCCTCGCCGCCCGTGCCCGACCCGCGCCGAGCCGGCGCAACCGGATCACCAGCGTCTGGGTCCTGCTCTGTGCCGTCGCCCCCGAGCTCGACGAGTGGGCCCGGTTCTTCGCCGCCGGCGCCGGCAAGCGGGCCGCCGCCGAGGCCGGCATCCCCCGGGTGGTCAGTGCCCGGGAGGCCGACGACCTGCTCCGCGCGGCCGAACAGTTCGTCACGGTGGTGGAGACCGCGCTCGGCGTGGCTCACCAACCGGCCCTGGACGGCCTCGCCGCATGATCCCGCCGTGACGCCGACCCGCCCGGCGGGGGGAGTCGGGCGGCCGGCGTCACGGCGTGCCGGTCCTGATTTGATCCACAGCAACGACGGGGGGTTGGTCCGATGGCGGGCCGCATGGTGGTCGGTTCCGCCGCACTGGCCGATCTGGTACGCCCGGCGAGCGCACCCGACCCGGTCGGCGGCGGCCACCGGGTGTTGCCGGTGGCGCCCGAGCTGACCGGCCTACTGCCCAACCGGGGCCTGCGTCGGGGCAGCACCATCGCGGTCGCCGTCGGCCAACCCCGGCGCAGCGGGGGCACCTCGCTGGTGCTGGCCCTGCTCGCCGAGGCGTCCCGGGCCGGCTCGTGGTGTGCCGTGGTCGGCGTGCCGACGTTCGGCGCGGGCGCGGCCGCCGAGTTGGGCATCGCCCTGGACCGGCTGGCCCTGGTGCCGAATCCCGGCCCCGAGTGGGCCACCGTGGTCGCCGCGCTGATCGACGGGGTGGACGTCGTGGTCACCGCCGTGCCGGCTGCGGTCTCCGCGTCGGTCGCCACCCGGCTGGCCGCCCGGGCCCGGCAGCGCGGCAGCGTGCTCGTCCCTTACGGCCGGTGGGACGGCGCGGACGTGACGTTGCAGGTGGTCCGTGGGGTCTGGGAAGGGCTCGGGTCGGGCCGGGGTCGGCTGCGCCGCCGGGAGGTCACCGTCTCGGCGCGCGGGCGTGGGGCGGCCGCCCGACCCAAGGAGATCAAGGTCTGGCTTCCCGGTGACGAGCTCACCCGGGTGATTCCTCGTACGGTGTCGACCGCGACCCGTCCGGCGCTCACTCTGGTCGGCGCGGGGTGACCGACTCGCCGACACGGACCCTGCTGCTGTGGTGCCCGGACTGGCCGGTGCTCGCCGCCGAGATCGTCGACGGGGTGCCGGCCACCGGCCCGGTCGCCGTGCTGCACGCCAACCGGGTGGTCGCCTGCTCCGAGCGGGCCCGTGCCGAGGGGGTGCGCCGGGGGCTGCGCAAGCGGGAGGCGCAGGGCCGCTGCCCGCAGCTCACCGTCGTGGAGTACGACCCCGGCCGGGACGCCCGGGCGTTCGAGCCGGTGGTCGCCGCGGTGGAGGAGCTGGTCGCCGGCGTCGAGGTGGTCCGCCCAGGCGCCTGCGCGGTGGCCGCCCGGGGCCCGAGCCGTTACCTCGGCGGCGAGGAGGCGGCCGCCGAGCGGATCATCGAGCACATCGCCCAGTCGTGTCTGGTGGAGAGTCAGGTCGGCATCGCCGACGGGGTCTTCGCCGCGGGGCTGGCCGCCCGCGCCGGCCGGGTGGTGGCACCGGGCGGGACACCGGAGTTCCTGGCCGGACTGCCGGTCGAGGCGCTCGGCCGGTCGGCGCTGGCCGACCTGCTGCGCCGGCTGGGGGTGCGGACCCTCGGCGACTTCGCCGCGTTGCCGGCCGGCGACGTGCTGGCCCGGTTCGGGTTCGACGGCGCACTGGCCCACCGGCTGGCCGCCGGGCGGGACCACCGCCCGCTCGCCGTCCGGCGGCCGCCGGCCGACCTGACGGTGACGGCCGAGCACGACGAGCCGATCGACCGGGTCGACGCGGCGGCGTTCGCCGCCCGCGCGCTGGCCGAGCAGCTGCACGACCGGCTGGCCGGGCACGGGCTGGCCTGCACCCGGCTCGGCATCGAGGCGGTCACCGCGCACGGGCAGGAGCTGCATCGGGTGTGGCGGCACGACGGCCTGCTCACCGCAGCGGCCATCGCCGACCGGGTGCGCTGGCAGCTCGACGGTTGGCTCTCCGGCAGCAACGGCCGGGCCGGTGCCCGGGCGGTCCGACCGACGGCCGGCATCATCCGGCTGCGGCTGATCCCGGACGGGGTGATCGCCCAGGCCGGCCTGCAGTCCGGCCTCTGGGGGGAGGCCGGCGAGGAGCGGGAGCGGGCGCACCGGGCGTTGAACCGGGTGCAGGGCATCCTCGGCCCGGAAGCGGTGGTCACCGCGGTGCTCGGCGGCGGGCGGTCCCCGGCCGACCAGGTGCGACTGGTGCCGTGGGGCGACGAACGGGTCCCCGCCCGCGCCGGCGCCCCGCCCTGGCCAGGCCAGCTTCCTCCGCCCGCGCCGGCGGTGGTGCTGGCCAGCCCGCTCGCGGCGACCGTGCAGGACGCTGCCGGCGAGCCGGTGGTGGTCAACGCCCGGTTGGCGGTGAGCGCCCCACCCGCACGGCTGCTGGTGGGCACCGGCCGGCCAGCGGAGATCGTCGGCTGGGCCGGGCCGTGGCCGGTGGACGAGCGCTGGTGGGTGCCGGCGGAGGCCCACCGCCGGGCCCGGTTCCAGATCGGCCTCGCCGACGGTACGGCCCTGCTGCTCGCCGTCGAGGCCGGGCAGTGGTTGGTGGAGGCGATCTATGACTGAGCTGGTCCTTGTCCGCTCCAGGCCGGAGGCGGATGCCCCGGTGAGCGATATGACTGTGAGGCATATTTATGACTCTCAGGTATATCGCTCACCGCCCCTCTCGCCGCCGGAGCCGGCCGGATGAGCTTTCACAACCCGAAGATGCCCTGGTCGGAGCTGGAACGGGTGCTCTCCGGCCGGGCCGACGACAAACGGGGGAGCCGGGGCGAGCGGCACCTGCACGTGGTGGACCCGCTCGCCGTGGACGCCGACGGCGGGGACTCCCCGGCCTGGAGCCGCCGGCGCGAGCAGTACCAGCCGCCGGAGCTGGCCCGCCCCGACGGTGTGGTGCCCTACGCGGAGCTGCACGCGCACACCAACTTCAGCTTCCTCGACGGCGCCAGCCATCCGGAGGAGCTGGCCGAGGAGGCGGCCCGGCTGGGGCTCACCGCCCTCGCCGTCACCGATCACGACGGCTTCTACGGTGTGGTCCGCTTCGCCGAGGCGGCCCGCGCGCTGGCCCTGCCGACCATCTTCGGCGCGGAGCTCTCCCTCGGGCTGCCCGGTCCGCAGAACGGCGAGCCCGACCCGCACGGCGCGCACCTGCTGGTGCTCGCGCACGGCCACGAGGGGTACGCCCGGCTGGCCACCACCATCGCCCGCGCCCAGCTGCGCGGCGGGGAGAAGGGCCGCCCGGTCTACGGGGAGCTGGAGGAGGTCGCCGCCGAGCTGCGCGACCACGTGCTGGTGCTGACCGGCTGCCGCAAGGGCCACGTGCCGGCGGCGCTGCTCACCGAGGGAGTGGACGCGGCGGCCCGCGAGCTGGACCGGCTGACCGCGCTCTTCGGCGCGGAGACGGTGGCGGTGGAGCTGACCGACCACGGCCACCCCGTCGACGCCGACCGCAACGACGCGCTCGCCGACCTGGCCGCCGCGGCCGGGCTGCCGACGGTGGCCAGCAACAACGTGCACTACGCCAGCCCCGGCCGGCGGCGGCTGGCCACCACGGTCGCCGCCGTCCGGGCCCGGCGCAGCCTGGACGAGATCGACGGCTGGCTGCCCGCGGCGGCCACCGCCCACCTGCGCAGCGGCGCGGAGATGGCGGCCCGGTTCGCCGCGTACCCGGGCGCGGTGGCCCGGGCCGCCGAGTTCGGCGCCGAGCTGGCCTTCGACCTCCAACTGGTCGCGCCGCAGCTGCCGGCGTACCCGGTGCCGCCGGGGCACACCGAGATGAGCTGGCTGCGCAAGCTGACCGCCGACGGGGCGCGGGAGCGCTACGGTCCGCCGCAGGCGCACCCAACGGCGTACGCGCAGCTCGACCACGAGCTGAACATGATCGAGGAGCTGGGCTTCCCCGGCTACTTCCTGGTGGTCTACGACATCGTCGCGTTCTGCCGTGCGCAGGACATCTACTGCCAGGGCCGGGGTTCGGCGGCCAACTCGGCGGTCTGCTACGCGCTGCGGATCACCAACGTGGACGCCGTCCGGCACCGGTTGCTCTTCGAGCGTTTCCTCGCCCCGGAGCGGGACGGCCCGCCGGACATCGACGTGGACATCGAGTCCGACCGCCGGGAGGAGGTGATCCAGCACGTCTACACCCGCTACGGCCGGGAGCACGCCGCCCAGGTCGCCAACGTCATCTCCTACCGGCCCCGGTCGGCGGTGCGGGACGTGGCCAAGGCGTTCGGCTTCTCACCCGGCCAGCAGGACGCCTGGAGCAAGCAGATCGACCGGTGGGGTTCGGTCGCGACGGTCGACGTCGAGGACATCCCCGAGCAGGTGGTCGAGTACGCCAACGAGTTGCAGACGTTCCCCCGGCACCTGGGCATCCACTCCGGCGGCATGGTGATCTGCGACCGGCCGGTGATCGAGGTCTGCCCGGTGGAGTGGGGGCGGATGCCCGGGCGCAGCGTGCTCCAGTGGGACAAGGACGACTGCGCGGCGGTCGGTCTAGTCAAGTTCGACCTGCTCGGCCTCGGCATGCTCTCCGCGCTGCACTACGGCTACGACATGATCGGCATGAGCCTGGACCTCGGCGACATGACGCTGGACGACCCGGAGGTCTACGACATGCTCTGCCGGGCGGACTCGGTCGGGGTGTTCCAGGTGGAGAGCCGCGCCCAGATGGCCACCCTGCCCCGGCTCAAACCCCGCGAGTTCTACGACCTGGTGGTCGAGGTGGCGCTGATCCGGCCCGGCCCGATCCAGGGCGGCTCGGTGCACCCGTTCATCCGGCGCAAGAACGGCCTGGAGCCGGTGACCTTCGCGCACCCGCTGATGCGCAACGCGTTGGAGAAGACCCTGGGCGTGCCGCTGTTCCAGGAGCAGCTGATGCAGCTCGCCATCGACCTGGCCGGCTTCGACGCGGCCGAGGCCGACCAACTGCGCCGGGCGATGGGCGCCAAACGCTCGGTCGAGCGGATGACCCGCATCGCCGACCGGCTCTACGCCGGGATGGCCGAGCGGGGCATCACCGGCGAGCTGGCCGACGACGTCTACCGCAAGCTCACCGCGTTCGCCAGCTACGGCTTTCCGGAGAGCCACGCGATGAGCTTCGCCTACCTGGTCTACGCCAGCTCCTGGCTCAAGCGCTACCACCCGGCGCCGTTCCTGGCCGCGCTGCTGAACGCCCAGCCGATGGGCTTCTACTCCCCACAGACCCTGGTGGACGACGCTCGCCGGCACGGGGTGGAGGTACGCCGCCCGGACATCAACGCCAGCGGGTCGAAGGCGGTGCTGGAGTCCACCCCGGACACCCGGTGGGGCAGCGGCCCGGGGGAGCCGCCGCACGCCTGGGGGCTGGGCGGCCCGGCGGTCCGGCTCGGGCTGTCCGGCGTGCGGACCCTCGGCGCCGAGGTGGCCGAGCGGATCGAGGCCGAACGGGCGACCGGTGGACCGTACCGGGACATGCCGGACCTGGCCCGGCGGGTCGGTCTCACCGCCGCGCAGCTGGAGGCGCTGGCCACCGCGGACGCGTTCGCCTGTTTCGGGCTGACCCGGCGGGAAGCGCTCTGGGCTGCCGGCGCGGCGGCCCAGGACCGGCCGGGTCGGCTGCCCGGCACGGTGACCGGCGCGGCGGCACCCACCCTGCCCGGGATGGAGGCGGTGGATCGGCTGGTCGCCGACGTGTGGGCCACCGGGCTGTCGCCGGAGAGCCATCCGGCCCGGTTCATCCGGGGTCAGCTCGACGTGCTCGGCGCGGTGCCGATCGCCCGGCTCGGCCGGGTGGAGCCCGGGCAGCGGATCCGGGTCGGCGGCATCGTCACCCACCGGCAGCGCCCGGCGACCGCGGGCGGGGTCACCTTCCTCAACCTGGAGGACGAGACCGGGATGCTCAACGTCACCTGCTCGCCGGGGCTGTGGCAGCGCTACCGGCGGGTGGCCCGGACCAGCGCCGCGCTGGTGGTCCGTGGGCGGCTGGAGCGGAACGAGGGGGTGACCAACCTCGTTGCCGACCGGCTGGACGCCATCGAGCCACCGGTCAGCCCCGCATCCCGTGACTTCCGCTGATTCAGTGATCCACATTACGGTTTCCGGCGCCGCCGAGCGGGAGACTCGTGCCGAGCGGGCAGAGCGGCCCGTGAGCCACGAGGGGAATGAACAGCGATGGGGAATCACACGTACACCGGTGGAATCGCCAACTCCCGGCGGACCCGGCTCGGCGCGGGCTGGATGCCGTCGCACCTCGCCGACCCTCGCGAGTACGAGGTGACCAACGGTCCGGTCGCCAACGAGCGGCGATCCCGCGCGGAGGACGAGGTCGAGGGCGGCGAGTCCTGACCGATGGACCGGGTGACTAGGCTCGACCGGGTGGAGCAGACCCGAGGCCGGTTCACCGGGCCGCCGCTGACCCCCCGTACCGCCGTGATCTGGTCGGTGCTCCGCGCCGAGCTGGACCGGCGCGGCGACGCCGAGCTCACCGTGCTGGACGTGGGCGGCGGCACGGGCGGCTTCGCCGTCCCGCTGGCCCGCGCCGGGCACCGCGTCACCGTGGTCGACGCCAGCCCCGACGCGCTGGCCGCGCTCACCCGCCGGGCCGCCGAGGCCGGGGTGGCCGACCGGATCGCCGCCGTGCAGGGCGATGGGGACGCCCTCGCGGGGCTGGTCGAGCCGGCCGGCGTCGACCTGGTGCTCTGCCACGCCGTGCTGGAGGTCGTCGACGACCCGGCGGCGGTGGTGGCCGCGCTGGCCACCGCGCTGCGCCCGGGCGGCGCGGCCAGCGTGCTGGTGGCCGGCCGGGCCGCCGCCGTGCTGGGCCGGGCGATGAACGGTCACCTGGACGTCGCGGCGGCGCTGGCCGCCGACCCGGCCGGCACCGCCGGACCACGGGACACGCTGCGCCGTCGCTACGACGCCTCGGGCGCCGCCGCGCTGCTCGGCGCCGCCGGGCTGGCGGTCGAGGAGATCCACGGGGTACGCGTGCTGGCCGACCTGCTGCCGGCCGCGGTGGCCGACGGGCAGTCGGCCGCGCTGGTGGAGCTGGAACGGGTGCTCGCCGCCCACCCCCCGTACCGGGATCTGGCCGCCCAGCTGCACCTGTTCGCCCGCCGGCCGGCATGACCGCCCTGCCGGGTGGGGCGCCGGCGCCGCTGGCCGTCCTCGATCCGGGTCACGGCGGGGGGTGCCTCGCTGACGTGCTGCCCAGCGCGCTGGCCGTGCTGGGCGTGCCCGGGTCGGCCGATCCGCTCGGGCTGGTCCCCGCGCTGGCCGGGGTACGCCGGGTCGCCGTGCTGCTGGTCGACGGGCTCGGCTGGTATCAGCTGCCGACCGTCGCCCCGTACGCGCCGATCCTCGCCGGGCTCGCCGCGACGGTGGGCCGGCCGCTCATCGCCGGTTTCCCGTCCACCACCCCGACCAGCCTGGCGACCCTCGGCACCGGCGTCGCGCCGGGCGCGCACGGGGTGCTCGGCTTCACCGTGCGGGTGCCCGGCACCGACCGGGTGCTGACCCACACCGACTGGGCCGCCGACCCGTCGCCGCTGCGCTGGCAGCCGGTGCCCACCCAGCTGGAACGGGCCCGCGCCGCGGGGGTGGCGGTGACCGTGGTGAGCCGGCCGGAGTTCGGCGGCAGCGGGTTGACCCTGGCCGCCAACCGGGGTGGCGACTTCCGGGGCGCAACTGGCGTGGACGCCGTGGCCGCCACCATGCTGGCCGCGCTGGCCGCCGGCCCCGGGCCCACCCTGGTCTCCGGCTACCACCCCGACCTCGATCGGCACGGCCACCTCGGCGGGGTCGACTCGGCGCCCTGGCGGATCGCCGCCAGCCAGGTGGACGCCCTGCTCACCCGGCTGGTCGACGGGCTGCCGCCGGACGCGGCGCTGCTGGTGACCGCCGACCACGGCCAGCTCAACGTGCCCATCACACACCGCTTCGACCTGGACACCGATCCGCGGCTGCGCGCCGGTGTGCGGCTGGTGGCCGGCGAGGCCCGGGTGCGTTACCTGCATGTCGTACCGGGTGCGCTCGACGACGTGGTGGCCGCATGGTCGGCAGTGCTCGGCGGCGCGGCGCGGGTCCGCACCCGGGACGAGGTGGTGGCCAGCGGCTGGTTCGGGCCGGTGCCCGAGGAGCACCTGGGTCGCATCGGTGATGTGGTGGTGAGCTGCAACGACACGTACGCGGTCCTGGCGACCCGCACCGAGCCACCGATGGCGTCCCGGCTGGTGGCGTACCACGGGTCGGACACCGCCGCCGAGCTGGCCGTGCCGCTGCTGGTGGTCCGCGGCTGAGCGACGGGTGGCACGCCCCGTCGGTCGCTGGTGATGTCGTACCCCCGGGTTAACCTGCCGGGATGGGCCGCAGCCAATCGTTGCCCCGGGGCGGCGATCCGCGCTTCGGGCCGGACGCCGACGACTCCGGCAGCCCGATCCTGCACGTCGACATGGATGCCTTCTTCGCCGCCGTCGAGGTGCGCCGCCGGCCCGAGTTGCGGGGCCGACCGGTGGTCGTCGGCGGCGTCGGGCCGCGCGGCGTGGTCAGCTCGGCCAGCTACGAGGCCCGCCGCTACGGCGTCCGCAGCGCGATGCCGACCAGCCAGGCCCGGGCCCGCTGCCCGAACGCGGTCTATCTGCCACCGGATTTCACCGCCTACACCCCCGCCTCCCGGGCCGTCATGCAGATCTTCCGGGACGTCACTCCGCTGGTCGAGCCGCTCTCCCTCGACGAGGCGTTCCTCGACGTGACCGGAGCCCGTCGGCTGTTCGGCTCCCCGGCCGCCATCGCCCGGCTGATCCGCCGCCGGGTCTCCGACGAGCAGGGGCTGACCTGCTCGGTCGGGGTGGCGCCGAGCAAGTTCGTCGCCAAGCTGGGTTCCACCCGGGCCAAGCCGGACGGCATGCTGGTCGTGCCCCCGGGGCAGGTGCTCGACTTTCTGCACCCCCTGCCGGTGGACGCGCTCTGGGGGGTGGGGGAGCGCGCCGCCGAGTCGCTGCGCCGGCTCGGCCTGTCCACCGTCGGCGACCTCGCCGAGGCCCCGGTGGGCATGCTCCGCCGGGCGGTCGGTGCGGCATCGGCGGCGCACCTGCACGAGCTGGCCTGGGGGCGGGACCCCCGCCGGGTCAGCCCTGAGCATGTCGACAAGTCGATCGGCGCCGAGGCGACCTTCGACGCCGACGTGGCCGACCCGGTGGAGATCCGCCGCGCCCTGCTCGCGCTCAGCGCGAAGGTCGGCGTCCGGTTGCGCGGCTCCGGGCAGGTGGGGCGCACCGTGACACTCAAGGTGCGGCTGGCCGACTTCCGCACCGTCAACCGCTCCCGCACCCTCGGCGTCCCCACCGACACCGCCCGCGAGATGTTCGACACGGTCTGGGCGCTCTACACCGCGCTGGACCCGGGCGAGCGGATCCGGCTCGTCGGTGTCCGGGTGGAGGGGCTCGCCCCGGCGCTGGGCGCGCCCCGCCAGCTCACCCTCGGCGCGCCCGAGCGTGGCTGGCGTGAGGCGGAAGCTGCCGCGGACGCCGCTGCTGCCCGATTCGGGCGGTCCGTCATAGGTCCGGCCAGTCTCCTGGGCGACCGTGACCCCCGTCGAAACGAAAATCCACCCCACCGGTAGGTCGTCCCGCTTTCCGACGCGCGACCCCCCTCGTAGACTTGCGGGTAAGCAGCCGGTTGGCTGCCACGGTCTGTCGGCCCGAGTGGGCCCGACCAACGTGACCGGGGAGGAGTGCCGTGCCGCTCTCGGAGCACGAGCAGCGGCTGTTCGAGCAGATCGAGCGGTCGCTTGCCGAGGACCCCAAATTCGCCTCGGCCGTGCGCGCCAGCGATCCGCGCTTCCACGCGCGGCGTCGCCTGCTCGTCGCTGCTGGCGTGATAATCGCTGGCTTGGCTCTACTGGTCTATGGCGCGGTGATCAAGACTCCACCGCTGGCGGTGGCGGGCTTTGTCGTCATGCTGGCCTCGGCCGCGTTCGCGGTGCAGTCGCACCGGCGGGCGCAGTCACCCGACCTGCACGTGGTGGGTGGCACGACCAGTCGTCGCCGTCCCCGCGGCGGCCGATCTGGTCGTCGGCCGTCGATCCTGGACCGCATGGAGGACAGGTGGCGGCAGCGCCCGGAGGGGCACCGCTGAGCCGGTCCCGCCGCTGAGGCGGGCCGTACGCCGCGACGAGCGGGTCGCCGGGATCAGTCCCGGCGACCGCTGAGGTATCCGTGTGCCCATCGCACTGTAGGCGAAGCCGTGCGGCTTCCGGCGACCACCCGAAATCAAGTGACCATGGGGGCACCGCGGGGCGGAGAGCCCGGGTGGCCCGGGGCGACGGCCGATGGACCGCCACCCCGAGCCGGACGGACGTCGCTCAGCGGGCCGCCCGGTCGGCCAGCAGCCGACGCGGATTCCAGCGGAGCAGCCGGTACCGGGCCCGCCCGGTCAGCGCCACCATCCGGCCGGAGTTGTCCGCCAGGGCGGTCCGCCAGCGCAGCAGCACCGACGGCGGCAGCACGGTGGCGAGCAGTCGGGTCCGGCGGTTCGCCCGGGCGGCGAGCGCACCGCGGACCGCGCGCAGCGCCGGCACCAGCGGTTCACCGGTCAGCGGATCCCGCGCGTAACGGGCCCGCTCCTCAGCTCGGCCGAGCAGCCGCGCCGCGCCGACCGCCGCGGTGTCATCGCTGAAGGTCTCCCGGACCAGCCGGTCCGCGGTCGCCCGGGGTGTTTCGGTCCGGTCGACCCGGACCTGGAAGTCCACCAGCGTGTCGAGCAGCTCCGCCCAGGCGGCGTGCGCGTCCGCGCGAGCCCGGTTGGCATCCGGCCCGACCACCATCACACGCGTCCCGTCCACCGACGCGGTGTCGTTCGGAGCGGCGGTCATCGCAGCGTCCGCCGCCCGGCCACCCCGCCGTCGGCGCAGCGCCAGCCGGCGCAGTGCCGGCACCGCCAGCAGTGCCAGCAGTGCCAGCAGACCCGCCGTCCACCACGGCCACACCGGCGGCTGATCGGCCGGCGTCTCGCCGGCGACGGAGAGCCCCGAGTCGAGGTCCCGATCGGCGTTGTCCGGACCGGCCGGGCCGCCCGACGCGCCGGGGTCCGCCGTGGCGCCCGAGGTGCCGGGGTCTGGGCTGGATGGTTCCGGCGCGTCGATGTCCGGTGCCCAGGCCGACCGGGTCGAGCCCGGCACACCGTACGACGGCGTGGCGTCGAACGGCACCCAGCCGACCCCGTCGAAGTAGACCTCGGTCCAGGCGTGCAGGTTGAGGTTGGTCAGCGTGTAGGTGTCGCCGTCCCGCTTGCTGCCGTTGGTGAACCCGAACGCCACCCGGGCCGGGATGCCGGCGCTGCGCACCAGCCAGGCCATCGCCGCGGCGTACTGCTGGCAGTAGCCGACCTTGTTGGTCAGGAAGTTGACGATGTCCTCGCCGCTGCTGCCGCTCTCGGTGCTGAGCCGGTAGCTGAACCCGTTGTCCGCCGAGAAGTGCTGGTAGATCGCCAGCACCCGGTCGTAGTCGGTGCGCTTGCCCTGGACCAGGCCCTTGACCAGCTCCTCAACCTCGGGCACCGCCCCGGGAGTGGCGGTCAGCTGCCGGCGTACCGGATGGTCGGCCGGCAGCGGCTGTGCGGCCCGCAGCGCCGCCGGGGTGTACGTCGAGCGGATGTAGTCGAAGGAGTACTTCTTGCCCCGGGAGTTGTCCCGGTTGGAGAAGACGACCTGCTGGTTGGGGTCGTAGAGCCAGTTGCCGTTGAGGTCCTCGGTGCGCACCGGCTCGGCGTACACCGGCATCAGGGACATGCTCAGGCTTTTGGTGACCTCGACGGTCGCCTGGTAGCGGGCCTGCTGGACGCCCGGGCCAACCCGCTCGGTCGGGTCCGGCAGGTCCCGGTTGACCGGCCGGCCAATGGGGTTGCGCGCCTGGAACCCGTTCGTGCGCAGCTCGTCCGCGACGGCGTAGCGCAGGTAGAACGGACTCGGCTCGGACGTGGTCACCTTGACCAGGTCGGCCACCTCGGACTGGTTGAGCTGGCCGGCGAGCG
The DNA here is from genome assembly GCF_053599855.1 of Micromonospora sp. NPDC005161. Classification (NCBI taxonomy): domain Bacteria; kingdom Bacillati; phylum Actinomycetota; class Actinomycetes; order Micromonosporales; family Micromonosporaceae; genus Micromonospora; species Micromonospora sp. NPDC005161. The sequence continues at coordinate 168,926 of NZ_JBSFYQ010000005.1, read as the reverse complement.
AGGCGAACAGGTCGATCCGGCCCGATGAGCCCGCACCCGCGCGGCCGTTGCCGTTGCCCGTGCCGCCACCGAGCGTGTCGAGCAGCCCGCCCGTCATGCCCGGCACGGCCAGCGGCAGCGCCACGGCGATGGCCACCCCGACCACCGCGAGCCGGCGGCCGGCGGCGGCCAGGGGCGAGGCCTCCCACACGTCGACGTCGCGGCCGTCGCCGGTGAACCGGCGGCCGAACCGGCGGACCCGGTCGACGTTGTCGGTGACCAGCAGCCAGAGGTACCCGGCGGCGCCCACCACGAACGGCACCGGGGGGACGCTGTCGACGTAGACGGCGACCGGCACCGAGTAGATCGCGAGCATCGGCAGCCCGGCCAGGGCGGGCCGGCGCAGACCCACCGCCAGCACATCGACCAGTACGGCCACCCCGCCGACGCCGAGCACGGTGATGAACAGCAGGGGGTCGGTGTCCGGTACCTCCACGCCGTACGAGTGCATGTCCTGCATGGAGCCGGTGAACAGCTCGGCGAAGTACCCGAACGTGCCCGGCGTGGGCAGGAAGGTGAGCAGCTCCCCGCCGCTGGGGAACAGCCAGGTCAGGGCGAGCACCAGGGCGGCCAGCATGCCGAGGACCTGACCCCACAGCGGCGCCCGGACGAGCCGGGTCAGCGCGGCGACCCCGGCCACTATCGCGACCGCGATCGCGGACTGGACGAGCCACGTCCAGCTCTGGAAGATGGCCGACAGCGGGGCGGCGGCGAGAAGGGTGGCGGCGGCCGCCACCGGACCGATGTTCCGACTGGCGATCATGAGGGGAGCCTTCCGTTCATCGCACGCCGCCGGCGACCGTCTCGGCCAGCGCGGCGCGCAGGGCGAACCCCTGCGGGCCCCGGCCGGCCTGCGGCCAGAGCGCCGGCAGTCGGCTGCCGTGGTCGACGCCGACCACCCGCCAGCCGCTGTGCAGCATGGCGAGCGCGGCGGCGCCGTGCACGTGCTCCGCCTCGGCCCGGGCCTTCTCGGGCAGGCTGAGCCAGGTGGAGCTGTTCAGCAGGAAGCCGACGCAGGTGGCGCCGTTGCCCCGCAGCCCGGCCAGCAGCTCGGCCTCGGCCACGCTCACCGCGCCGAACAACCCGATGATCAGACCGCCGTCGGCGCGCTGCCGGACCCGCTGCACCAGGCCGGCCACCTCGGCCCGCTGGTCCAACCGGACCTCGGCGAGGTGGTCGAGCAGGGCACCGTCGCCACCGGCCTCCGAGGCGTCCACGTCGACCCCCGAGCCGGTGACCAGCCGCAGCTTGTAGCCGGCCTGCCGCAGGTGTACCGCGATGCTCGCGGCTGCGGAGACGGCCCACTCGAAGCTCGCCGTCGGCCCGTCGCCGCGGTGGCCGTACGCGCGGGTGTCCAGCACGACCGTGGCCCGGCTCTCCCAGGGCTGCTCCTCGCGGCGCACCATCAGCTCACCGGTGCGGGCGGTGGACTTCCAGTGCACCCGGCGCAGGTCGTCGCCGCGCCGGTACTCCCGGGTCGCCGCGTCGTCCTCGCCGTGCACCGCCACCGAGCGGGCCCGGCTGTCGCCGCTGCCGGCGTACTCACCGGGGAGCCGGACCGACGGCAGCGGAGTGACCTGCGGGATGACCGTCAGGTGGTCGGTGCTGGGGAACGCCCGGCTGAGCTCACAGAGACCGAACGGGTCGGTCATCCGGACCACCAGTGGGCCCACGTCGTAGCGGCCCCGCACGTCGGCCCGCACGGTGTACGCCACCGAGCTGGCCTGGTGCGCGCCCAACCGCTCCAGCACCACCCGGGGCCGGCTGCCCAGGGCGTACGGCAGCCGGTCCTCCAGCAGCAGGGTGCCGGTCGGCAGCCGGGAGAGGTTCTGCAGGCGCAGCACCACCCGGGAGTTGGCCCCGACCGGCACACGGTGCGGATCCAGCGATCGGTTGCAGGCCAGCTTGTAGCGGCTGCGCCCGACGTAGGCGGCGGCCAGCAGCGGCAGGATGCCCAGCAGCACGGCCACCCGGAGCAGATCCTTCTCGCCCAGGATGCCGGCCGAGATCGCCGCCGCGACCGCGGCGGCGAGGAACGAGCGCCCGCGGGTGGTCAGCCCGCGCAGCCCGGCACGCACGTCACGGCCTCCGCGGCTCGTAGGGCGCGCGACCGTTGCCGGTGGCGGGCCGGGTGTCGTAGGGGGAGCGCTGCCGGTCGTGTGGCAACGGCAGTCGGTGCACCAGCTCGGAGACGATCGCGTCGGTGGTGCGGCGGGCGAGCTGGGCGTCGGCGGTCGGGATGATCCGGTGCGCGAGCACCGGCACCGCGAGAGCCTGCAGATCGTCGGGGAGGACGTAGTCGCGCCCCTCGAGGGCGGCGACCGCCCGGGCGGTGCGCAGCAGCTGCAGGGTCGCCCGGGGGGAGGCGCCCAGACGCAGGTCGGGGGCTTCGCGGGTGGCGGTGACCAGGTTGATGGCGTACTGCTTTACCGCGTCCGCGACGTGCACCTTCCGGACCGTGGCGATGAGCTGCCGGACGATGTCCGCGTCGGAGACCGGACGCAGCTCGTTCAGTGGGTCCGTGGCGCCGTGCCCGTCCAGCATCGCCAGCTCGGCGCCGGCGTCCGGGTAGCCCATCGCGATCCGGGCGGTGAACCGGTCGCGCTGCGCCTCGGGCAACGGGTAGGTGCCCTCCATCTCGATCGGGTTCTGGGTGGCGATGACCATGAACGGGGTCTGCAGCTGGTATGTCACCCCGTCGACCGTGACCTGCCGCTCTTCCATGCACTCCAGCAGCGCCGACTGGGTCTTCGGCGAGGCCCGGTTGATCTCGTCGCCGACGACCAGGTTGGCGAAGACGGCACCGGGGCGGAACTCGAAGTCGTGCGTCTCCTGGTTGTAGACGCTGACGCCGGTGACATCGCTCGGCAGCAGGTCGGGGGTGAACTGGATCCGCCGCACCGTGCAGTCGATGGACCGCGCGAGGGCCTTGGCCAGCTTGGTCTTGCCGACGCCGGGGACGTCTTCGATGAGGAGGTGGCCCTCGGCGAGCAGGACGGCCAGGGCCAGCCGCACGGTGGCGGTCTTACCCTCGATGACCTGCTCGATGTTGGCCACGATGGCCTCGCTGGCGGCGCGGAACTCGTCGTGCGGCAGCAAGCCGCCCACCTCGTCCCAGGTCTGTTGTGTCACGGGCCTCCTCCTCGTCGCCGTCACTGCAGCTCTGTATAGAGCACCTGGACCCGCCGTTGGGTTCGCGACGTCGAGCCTCGTTTGCCGCAGAAATCTCACTGGCCTCTCAGGCTAACCATGTTTGTCGTTAACGCCGACCCCCGCAGGTAGTCCGTCGGTTACGCACCGATATTCGCCAACTCGGGCGATCGGACCCGGCTCGTCCCGGGCCACGCCAGCCAGGCCCGGCGGCGAGGTACACTGCCGGGCATGGCCGGAGCTTTCCTGCTTCTTACCGGGCCGTGCTGATGCGCTGAACGCGCGACAGCACGGCGGCCCCTCCTGCGCGAGGGGCTTTTTTGTGCCCGTCGCCGGCCGGCCCGGTGGCGCCGAGACGAAGCGAAGCTGAGCGAGGAGAGACCATGAGTGAGGCAGCCGCACCGGCGGGCGACATCCCCCCGTTCCGGTACACCGCGGCCCTGGCCGACGAGATCGAAAACCGTTGGCAGGACATCTGGGCGCGCGAGGGCACGTTCCACGCCCCGAACCCGACCGGCCCGCTGGCCGACCCGGACCACCCCCGGGCCGGTGCGGAGAAGCTGTACGTGCTGGACATGTTCCCCTACCCCTCCGGCGCCGGCCTGCACGTCGGCCACCCGCTGGGCTACATCGGCACCGACTGCTTCGCCCGCTACCAGCGGATGGCCGGGCGCAACGTGCTGCACGCGATGGGCTTCGACGCGTTCGGCCTGCCCGCTGAGCAGTACGCGGTGCAGACCGGCACGCATCCGCGGACCACCACGGTGGCGAACATCGAGCGGTACAAGGCGCAGCTGCGCCGGCTGGGGCTGGCGCATGACGAGCGTCGCTCGGTGGCCACCATCGACACCGACTTCTACCGCTGGACCCAGTGGATCTTCCTGCAGATCTTCAACTCCTGGTACGACCGGGACGCCGGGCGGGCGCGGCCGATCGCCGAGCTGATCGCCGAGTTCGAGGGCGGTAACCGGCCGACTCCGGACGGCCGGGCCTGGGCCGAGCTGAGCATCGCCGAGCGCCGGCAGGTCGTCGACGACCACCGGCTGGCGTACGTCTCGCAGGCCCCGGTGAACTGGTGCCCGGGGCTGGGCACCGTGCTGGCGAACGAGGAGGTCACCGCCGACGGCCGCTCCGAGCGGGGCAACTTCCCGGTCTTCAAGCGCAACCTGAAGCAGTGGATGATGCGGATCACCGCGTACGGTGACCGGCTGCTGGACGACCTGGGCAGCCTGGACTGGCCCGAGGCGATCAAGCACTCGCAGCGCAACTGGATCGGCCGCTCCACCGGCGCGCACATCGACTTCCCGACCGCCGGCGCGCCCGTGCGCGTGTTCACGACCCGGCCGGACACCATCTTCGGCGCCACCTACATGGTGCTGGCGCCCGAGCATGAACTGGTCGACACGCTGGTGCCGACCGCCTGGCCGGAGGGGACGCGGGACGCCTGGACCGGCGGGCACGCCAGCCCGCGTGCGGCCGTCGAGGCGTACCGCAAGGCGGCGGCGGCCAAGACGGACATCGAGCGGCAGGCCGACACCAAGGAGAAGACCGGCGTCTTCATCGGGGCGTACGCCACCAACCCGGTCACCGACGGGCAGATCCCGATCTTCATCGCCGACTACGTGCTGGCCGGCTACGGCACCGGCGCGATCATGGCGGTGCCCGCACAGGACCAGCGGGACTGGGCGTTCGCCGAGGTCTTCGAGCTGCCCATCGTGCGGACCGTGCAGCCGTCGGAGGGCTTCGACGGTAAGGCGTACACCGGGGACGGTCCGGCGATCAACAGCGCGGCGCCCGAGCGCGGCCTGGACCTGGACGGCCTGGGGGTCGCCGACGCCAAGTCGACGATCATCGCCTGGCTGGAGGCGAACGGGCACGGGGCCGGCGCGGTGACCTACCGGCTGCGCGACTGGCTGTTCTCCCGGCAGCGCTACTGGGGTGAGCCCTTCCCGATCGTCTACGACGAGACCGGCGCGGCGATCGCCCTGCCGGACGAGATGCTGCCGGTCGAGCTGCCGGAGGTGGACGACTTCTCGCCGAAGACGTTCGACCCGAACGACGCCGACTCGAACCCGGAGACGCCGCTGTCGCGTCGCCGCGACTGGGTCGAGGTGGAGCTGGACCTGGGTGACGGGCCGAAGCGCTACACCCGGGAGACCAACGTGATGCCGCAGTGGGCCGGCTCCTGCTGGTACGAGCTGCGCTACCTGGACCCGACCAACAGCGAGCGGTTCGTCGGCGCCGAGAACGAGCGGTACTGGATGGGCTCGCGCGGCGAGGGCGACTGCGGGGGGACCGACCTGTACGTCGGCGGCGCCGAGCACGCCGTGCTGCACCTGCTGTACGCGCGGTTCTGGCACAAGGTGCTGTTCGACCTGGGGCACGTGTCGTCGTTCGAGCCGTTCCGCAAGCTGTTCAACCAGGGCATGATCCAGGCGTACGCGTACACCGACTCGCGCGGCAGCTACGTGCAGGCCGAGGAGGTCATCGAGCGCGACGGCGCCTACTACCTGGACGACGTGGTGGTCAACCGCGAGTACGGCAAGATGGGCAAGTCGCTGAAGAACGTGGTGACCCCCGACGACATGTGCGCCGCGTACGGCGCCGACACGTTCCGGGTGTACGAGATGTCGATGGGCCCGCTGGAGGTGTCCCGCCCGTGGGAGACCCGGGCGGTGGTCGGGTCGTACCGGTTCCTGCAGCGGGTCTGGCGGGCGGTGATCGACGAGGAGACCGGTGCGCTGCGGGTCACCGACGAGCCGGCCGACGAGGCGACCCGCCGGCTGCTGCACAAGGTGATCCACGGGGTCCGCGGCGACATGGACGGCATCCGGTTCAACACCGCGATCGCGAAGCTGATCGAGCTGACCAACGGGCTGACCCGGCTGTCGGCGACGCCGCGCGAGGTGGCCGAGCCGCTGGTGCTGATGGTGGCGCCGTTCGCCCCGCACGTCGCCGAGGAGCTGTGGCGTCGGCTGGGCCACGACACGTCGCTGACGTATGTGGACTTCCCGACGGCCGACCCGGCGCTGCTGGTGGTGGACACGGTCACCTATCCGGTGCAGATCAACGGCAAGGTGCGTGGCCGTATCGAGGTTCCGGCCGACTCGTCCGAGGAGACCGTCCGCGCGGCCGCGCTGGAGGCGGTGGCCGCCGCCCTGGCCGGTAAGGAACCTCGCAAGGTCATCGTCGTCCCGGGCCGGGTGGTCTCGGTCGTCGCCTGACACTGTGACGAGCGTTATGACTCAGAGGTATAAATATGCCTCTGAGTCATAACGCTCTCCGGCGCGCACGCGCCGCCGGGCGCGGCACGCCGCCTCCGCGGGCGCGGCAGGCCGGTTATTCGACGTGCGGCACCGCCTCAGGCGGTCAACGCCGTGACCACGGCGGGGCGGTGGGTGAGCAGCCAGTCCTGCCAGCGGCGTACCCCCTCGACCGCGCCCAGGTCGCGCAGTCGGCGCATGGCCGGCTCGTCGCGGTCGGCGCCGGCGTCGATGGTCCGCCAGGTGCTCTCGATCTGGTCGAGCATCAGGCCCACCAGCTCGTGGCGAGGCAGTGCCGGACGGACGGGCGCGCCGCACGCCGCGTCGTAGGCGTCGCAGAGCACGCGGCACCGCCGGCCCAGCTCGGTCGGATCGGCGCCCTCGCCCAACGCCGCCCAGTGCCAGCCGGCGAACGCCACGTCCTCGATCCTTCGGCCCGGCCGGGCCAGGTCCCAGTCGAGGAAGGTCACCGGCAGCGGTCCGGCCGGGGAGTCCCGGTACACCGTGTTCTTCGGGGACAGGTCGCGGTGGCACACCGTCTCGGCGTCGCCGGCCAGCGCGGTGCCCGCACACGCGTCGTGCAGCCGCCGGATCAGCTCGGCCAGCCGCACCAGCGCCGGGTCGGCGAAGAAGGTGGGATCCTCCCGGTCCCGCCACGGCACCCGACCCGCGACGTAGCTGAGGATCTGCCGGCCGTGGGCGTCGACGCCCAGGTAGTGGGGCGCGAGGTCCGCGTCCACCCCGGCCAGGTGGCGCAGCAGCGCGCCGACGAAGTCCAGGTTGGCCGGCGGCGTACGCCGTACCGTGTCACCGACCCGGACCACCTCGGCCACGAAGCCGCCCGCGAGCCGCTGCTCGCCGGGCCCGTCGGTCCGGCTCACGGTCGGCTCACCACCGGCCGGCGCCGCCGCTCGGCGCGCCACCACCGGGAGATCAGCACCACGCTGGCGATCAGGCCGAGGCTGGCCGGGGCGGCGGCGTACCAGTTGATGTGGCCGGGGGAGCTGACCGCCGCGCCGATCGCGGCGTAACCGAAGGCGGTCGGGGCGGAGGCGATCACGCTGCCGGCCAGGAACGGCAGCATCCGGGCTCCGGTGGTGCCGTAGCCGTAACTGACCAGCCCGAAGCCGGCGATCGGCAGCAGCCGGACGGTGATCACGCCGAGCACGCTCTGTCGGGCGAACCAGCCGTCGAGGCGGGCCAGCCGGCCGCGGACCCGCTCGGCGACGAACTCCCGGCCGAGCAGCCGACCGACCGTGAACCCGACCGCCGCCGCCACCAGCGCGGCGCCCAGGGCGTACGCGGCGCCCTCCAGCGGACCGAAGATGGCGCCGGCGGCGAGCGTGATGAACGTCCGGGGGACCAACGCGACCAGCAGCAGCGCGCCGCCGAGGACCGCCGCCACCGGGGCGAGGTCGCCGAGCCGGTCAGCCAGCTGCGGCAGCCGCGCCGGATCCGGCCGGGGCGCCAGGAGCAACAGCAGCGCGCAGACGCCGATCAGCAGCACGAGCAGGGCGAACCGGACGGCCGACGGCTGCCGGAGCAGCCGCCGGACGGCCCGGATCATGCCCGGGCGGCGGCCACTGCGGCGCGGCGCTCGTTCCGGAGCCGGTCCGACCAGGTGTCGTCCAGCGGCGGGAGCTGGTGCGCGCCGGTGGCCCAGCGCAGCAGCAGGTCGGCCAGGGCCGGGTTGCGGGCCAGTGCGGGCCCGTGCGAATACGTGCCGAGCAGCTTGCCGCGCCAGGCGCCCTCGGTGCTGCCGTCGTTGCCGACCCCGGCGGTCACCCGGGCCAGCGGCGCGACCTCCGGGCCGAGGTGGGTGCGGCCGCCGTGGTTCTCGAAGCCGGTCAGCGCGGGCAGGCCCAGCCGCGGATCGATCTCGCCGGCCAGCTCGCCGACGGCCCGGCTCGGGCCCCGGTCGGACTGCAGGTCGAGCAGCTCAAGGCCGCGGCACTGCACACCCTTGGCGAAGAACGACATGCCGAGCAGCTGGTAGCCGGCGCAGACGCCGAACACCACCGAGCCCTGGGCGACCGCCCGGTGCAGACCGCCGTCGGCGATCAGCCGCTGCGCGCCCAGCGCCTGCGGACCGTCCTCGCCGCCGCCGACCAGGTAGATGTCGGCGGTCGCGGGCAGCCGCTGGTCGGAGCGGACCTCCATGACCTCGACCGGCATGCCGCGCTGGCGCGCCCGTTGGGCGAGGATCAGGGCGTTGCCCCGGTCGCCGTAGGTGGAGAGCAGGTCGGGGTAGATCCAGACGATGCGCAGGCTCTCAGTTGACACGGTCCAACTCCGCTCGGATGTCCTGGAACGCGGTGTAGTTCGCGATGACCTCCAGCCGCCCGGGCGGGACCGACCGGATCGCGTCGTCGAAGGTGCGCACGTGCTGGAACGGCACGTCGTTGACGTTCAGCCGGACCGCCAGGTCGTACGCCCGGTCGCCGGTGATCAGCACCTGCCGGCCGCGCAGCGGGGCGAAGTCGACGTCGAAGAGCCAGGAGGTGTCCAGCCCGTCGGGGTCGCGCGCGTTGATGGAGAGCAGGGTGGGCGCCTCGTCGGCCATGTCGAAGGCCTCCAGCCAGCTGGCCGGGTTCTTGGCCAGCAGCAGCCGGATGTTGCGCCCGTCCTTGTCCACCTGCGCGTAGCGGCCGGCGACCGACGTGACGATGCCGAGTCGGGACACCGCGTCGACCGGGCGGACGCCGAACTCGGCGGCCACGGCCAGCGCGGTCGCCGCGTTGCCGAGGTTGACCTTGCCGGGCAGTTGGAGGGAGACCTTGTGCCAGGCGCCGGTGGGGTCGAGCACGCCCTCGTCCTCGACGACCCACTGCGGCTCCGGCCGGCGCAGTGCGCAGCCGGTGCACCACCACTGGTCGCCGGAGCGCTGGATGGTGGAGCCGCACTCGGGGCAGACCCAGGAGTCGTCGTGCCAGCGCTGGCCGGCGCTGAACCAGGTCACGTGCGGCGGGTTGATGCCGCGGGCGGGGTCGGCCGGCGGGGTGGCGGCCCAGACGACCATCGGGTCGTCGGCGTTGGCCACCACCCGCACGTCGGTGTGCCGGACCAGCGCCGCGCGCCAGAGCTGCGCCATCATGGCGACCTCCTTGGCCCGGTCGAGCTGGTCGCGGGAGAGGTTCAGCAGCGCGACCACGTGCGGCTCGGTCGCCTCCAGCACCTGGGCGAGGTAGTGCTCGTCGACCTCCAGCACCGCGTACGGGGTGCTGCCGGCCTTGGCGAGCGCCGAGGTGTGCCCGCTGGGCATGTTGGCGCCGAACGAGTTGGTGGCGACCCGGCCGAGCACGCCGACCGCGGCGGCGGCCAGCCGGGTGGTGGTGGTCTTGCCGTTGGTGCCGGAAACGAGCGCGATCGCGCGCCCGGCCGACAGGTGGGCCAGCAGGTCCGGGTCGATCTTCAGCCCGATCCACCCGCCGATCACCGAACCGTCGCCACGGCCGGCCGCCCGGGAGAGCGCCGCGGCGGTCCGTGACACGGAGCTGGCCACCTTGGCCCGTAGGGGCATTTTCGCGTCCGTCACGCGAGCGAGGTTACCGGACCACCCACCCCACCAGATCGCCGCCGACGGCGAACCGTTCGGTTGTGGTGCGGACTCGGGTGGCCGAGTCGGCTTCCACCGGACGGAGTCGATCAATGTCGGAAAGCGGACCACGCCGGGCGGCGGTCCGGGCCCTCCACTCCGCCCCACCCCCTGTGACGTGCGGTTTTGCCCACGGATAGGGCGCGCCACGCGGTCGATTCTGGTTGCAGGTGGAGGGAAGTGGAGTAGAGTGGGGCCCAATGGTGAGGCCGGGAGGGCTCACCGGCCCGGGGGGTCAGCGGCGCCGCGAACGCCGCTTAAGGGCGAGGGGGTAGGGCCGGTGTTTCTCGGCACCCACACTCCGCGCCTGGACGACAAAGGCCGGTTGATCCTTCCGGCCAAGTTCCGGGACGAGCTGGCGGGGGGTGTCGTGATCACCAAAGGGCAGGAGCGCTGCCTCTACGTCTTTCCGACGCCCGAGTTCCAGCGGATCGCGGAGCAGTTGCGCGCGCAACCGATGACGCACAAGGCGGCCCGGGCCTACAGCCGGGTCTTCTTCGCCAGCGCGCACGACGAGGTGCCGGACAAGCAGGGCCGGGTCACGATCCCAGCCCACCTGCGGTCGTACGCCGCACTCGACCGCGACCTGGTCGTGATCGGCGCGAGCACGCGGGTGGAGATCTGGGACCGGGTCGCCTGGGAGACCTACCTCGCCGAGAGTGAAGACGACTTCGCCGACATCGAGGAGGGGGTGCTGCCCGGCGGTCTGTAGGGCGGGACGGCGCCCGACGTACTGCGAGATCTCCAGCCGCTTTCGAGTTCCTGGCATCCCTTCCCCGGTGCCAGGCGCACGATCCAGTCATCGGGCCGAGCCCGGTGCCCGGCGGGAGCGGATGGGGATCTGGCGGTACGACGGCGGCGCCGTCCGACGGCAGGCGCATGAACGAACGGACGTTTCAACCAGTGGGGGTCATCATGGGGGAGCTGCGCGGCACGCACGTGCCGGTGCTGCTCGAGCGGTGTCTCGAGCTGCTGGCCCCCGCGCTGGGTCGGGGCGGCCGGACGGTGCACGTCGACGCGACGCTCGGCCTGGCCGGGCATGCGGAGGCGGTGCTGGAGGCGCACCCGGAGACGGTCCTGATCGGGCTCGACCGGGACACCGAGGCGCTCGCCCACGCACGGGTCCGGCTGGCCCGTTTCGCCGACCGGGTGCACCTGGAGCACGCCGTCTACGACGAGCTGCCCGAGGTGCTGGACCGGCTGGGCTATCCGGGCATCGACGGGATCCTGTTCGACCTGGGTGTCTCGTCGCTGCAACTGGACGCGCCCGACCGCGGGTTCGCGTACGCCCAGGACGCTCCGCTGGACATGCGGATGGACCAGACCCGGGGGGTGACCGCCGAGGAGGTGGTCAACACCTACGGCCATCCGGACCTGGCCCGGGTGCTGCGGGTCTACGGCGAGGAGAAGTTCGCCGGCCGGATCGCCTCGGCGATCATCCGGGAGCGGGAACGCGCCCGGATCACCTCGTCCGCGCGGTTGGCGGAGCTGGTCAGGGGCTCCATTCCGGCACCAGCCCGACGAACGGGCGGACACCCGGCAAAGAGAACGTTTCAGGCTTTGCGGATCGAGGTAAACAAGGAGCTGGCAGCGCTGGAGTCAGCGCTGCCGTCCGCGCTCGACGCACTGACCGTGGGCGGTCGCATGGTGGTCCTGTCCTACCACTCGCTGGAGGACCGGCTCACCAAGGTGGCGCTCGCGGACCGGGTCCGCAGTAAGGGCCCGATCGACCTCCCGGTCGAACTGCCCGGGTCCGGTCCGACGTTCCGGCTGCTCAGCCGGGGCGCCGAACTGCCCGGGGAGGCGGAGGTCGCCGCGAACCCGCGAGCCGCCTCGGTGCGGTTGCGGGCCGCGGAGCGACTCGACCCGAACGCGACACAGCAGGGGCGGACCGACCGCGAACGGTCCCGCCGACGGGTGAAGGCGATGCACCAACCGGGGACGGGGTCCGCGGGATCCGTGGGGGATCCAGGGACGCCGGGGGACGACAGAGGGACGGATGTAGAGGGGGAGGGACATGAACATTGACAAGCGCGAGCGTCGGGACGTCACCGGCGCCGGGCAGCGCACACCGCGGTCGGGGGGCCGGACCGCGGCGGAGCGGGCGCCGCGCGGGGGCAACGGTACGCCACGCATCGATCGAGTGAACCGGCAGGGGGAGGCTCGCGCCCGGGGGGCGCGCGAGTTCCCGACCCAGGGCACCGCCGCGCTGCGCCCGGCCGCGAAGGCCGGCGTAGCCGCCACCGCCCGCCCGCCCCGGCTGCGGGTGGCGCCACCGCCTCCGGTGTCGGTGCCGCGCGCGCCGTTCGCGGCGCTGATCGTGGTCCTGGTGGTCGGCGGGGTGCTGGGCATCCTGGCGGTCAACACCAAGATCAACGAGAATGCGTTCCGGCTGGAGAAGCTGCAGGAGCAGCAGGCCCGGCTGGACCTGGAGAAGCAGCAGCTGGACAAGCAGATCGCCGAGGCCAAGGCGCCGGGCAACCTGACTGCCCAGGCGCGACGGCTGGGCCTGGTGGACGCCGGCGAGCCGGCGTACATCCGGCTGCCGGACGGCCGGACCATCGGCGTACCGAAGCCGGCGACCGGCGAGCCGTCGGTGACCAGCCAGCAGGGCTCTGGAGGCTGACCCGTGCCACCGAGGTCGGACGAGCCGCGCCGGGATCCCAAGGGGTCCCGGCGCGGCTCTTCACCTGACGCCGGCCCCAGGGACGGGGAGCCGCGCGCCAGCGAGCCGGGCATGGGGGGCATCTCCGGCGCCCGGGCGTACACCCCGAGGGGTCGGACCATCCGCGAGGAGCGCGGCACGCCGCCGCGCAGCGGGGGCGCCGAGCAGCGGCGTACGCCGCGCAGCACCCGGTCCGGCGACCCGTTCCGGCCGGCGTTGCAGGTGCTCGACGGAGGCCGGGCCGCCGCCCGATCCGGCCGGCGGGACGCCCCGGCAGCGGGACGCGGCGGGGTCGTGCGCACCGTCGCGCCCCGTACCCCCCGTGGCCCGGCCGGCGACGAGCCGCCGCCGCGCCGACGGACCACGCCGCGCGCGCCGCGCCGCGCCGACCGCCCGGCGGCCCGGCGGCCGTCCCGCAAGCCGCCGCGACCGCCGAAGCTGGCCGACCCGCGGCTGCGGCTGCGACTCGGCACCGCCCTGACCCTGGCGCTGTTCGCCGCCATCGGGATCCGGCTGATCTTCCTTCAGGCGGTGGACACCCCGGCGTACGCCGGCGGCGGCGTCGCCGACCGGACCCGCACGGTCGAGCTGCCCGCGCCGCGCGGCGCGATCTACGACCGCACCGGCGAGCCACTGGCGCACAGCGTCGAGGCGCGGTACGTGTTCGCCGACCCGACCGAGATCGAGGACTCCGCCGCCACCGCGAAGGCGCTCTCCCCGCTGCTCGGCATCCCGGCGTCGAGGCTCACCGAGCTGATGAAGCCCCGCAAGCTGGAGAACGGCAACCCGTCCCGGTTCGAGTACCTGGCCCGGGGGGTGGAGATCCCGAACGCCAAGCAGGTGCTGGCGCTCGAGCTGCCCGGCATCGGGGTGCACCGCGACGAGCGCCGCGAGGTGCCCGGCGATGACCTGGCGGCCAACCTGATCGGCTTCACCAGCCAGGACATGGTCGGGCTGGAGGGGCTGGAGGCCCGCTACGACGAGCTGCTCGCCGGGCAGGACGGCAAGCGGGTGTACGAGGCCGGCCTCGGTGACCTCGCCGCGCCGATCCCGGGCGGCTACAGCCGGACCACGCCGGCCAAGCCGGGCAGCTCGATAGCCCTCACCACCGACCGTGACCTGCAGTTCCGCACGCAGCAGATCCTCAGTGCGGGGATGGGGCAGCAGCGCGGCGCCACGGCCGCGGCGGTGATCATCGACGTGCCCACCGGCGAGGTGCTGGCCCAGGCCAGCCACCCCACCTACAACGCGGCGAAGCCGATCCCGAGCGATCCGGTCGCCCGGGAGGACGCGGCGACCAGCTTCGTGGTCGACCCCGGCTCGGTGCACAAGGCGATCACGTTCGGCGCGGCGTTGCAGGAGGGGGTGATCACCCCGGACACCACGCTGCCGATCGCGAACAGCATCAAGAAGGGCGACACCTGGTTCTCCGACACGCACTTCGCCAACGGCCGGCGGATGAGCGTGCCCGGGATGCTCGCCTACTCGTCGAACGTCGGCACCATCACCATCGCCGACAAGCTCGGCCGGGACCGGTTGATCGACTACCAGAAGCGGTTCGGGCTTGGCCAGCCCACCGGTGAGGGGGTGCCCGGCGAGGCCAGCGGCCGGCTGCTGCCGGCCGACGAGTGGAGCGGGTCGTCGGCCGGGTCGGTGCCGATCGGGCACAGCGTCGACGCCACGCCGCTGCAGATGGCCGCCGCGTACGCCGCCATCGCCAACGACGGCACGTACGTCCAGCCGCACCTGGTCAAGGAGACGATCGGCCCGGACGGCAAGCGCACTCCCGCGCCGGCCCCGGTGACCCGGTCGGTGCTCAGCCCGCAGAACGCGGCGGCGCTGCGCACCATGCTGGAGGCGGTCACGACGGTCGACGGCGCCACCGGCGTGGGCGCGGCGGTCCCCGGCTATCGGATCGCCGGCAAGACCGGCACCGGTTGGCGGCTGGTGGACGGCAAGAAGCAGCCCGGCGAGGTGTCCTCGTTCATCGGCATGGCTCCCGCGGAGAAGCCCCGGTACGTGATCGCGGTCTTCGTGTACGCGCCCGCCGGTGGGGGTGCCGCCATCGCCGTGCCGGCGTTCCGCGACATGATGCAGTTCACGCTGCGTCACTACCGCGTACCGCCGTCCACCGGCGGCTCGGCGCCCAAGTTCGTGGTCTATCCGCGCTGAGCAGCGACGGCGAGACATCATCGGTGAGTGCCGAAGAACCACCGGGGCGGCTGTGTGGCCGGGACCGTGCGACCGGGTAGGGTCTGACGCCGTGCCCGGCAATCCACGTCCACGTACCGTGACCGGAGTCCGGCTCGGTGATCTCGCCGTCCGGCTCGCCGTCGACCTGCCGGCGGACGCCGCCGGGGTGGTCGTCACCGGGGCGACCCACGCCAGCCAGGAGGTCCGCCCCGGCGACCTGTACGCGGCGCTGCCCGGCGCCCGCCGGCACGGCGCGGAGTTCGCCGCCGGCGCCGCCGCGGCGGGGGCGGTGGCTCTGCTGACCGACCCGGCCGGCGCCGAGCTGGCGGCGGAGACCGGCCTGCCCGCTCTCGTGGTGCCCGACCCCCGCGCGGTGCTCGGCGAGCTGGCCTCGGCCGTCTACGGCGACCCGACCGCGGAGCTGACCGTGATCGGCGTGACCGGCACCGCCGGAAAGACGTCCACGGCGTACCTGATCGAGTCGGGGCTGCGCGCCGCCGGGCACACCACCGGGTTGATCGGCACCGTCGAGACCCGGCTCGGTGACCTGGTGATCGACAGCGTTCGTACCACCCCCGAGGCGACCGACCTGCACGCCATGCTGGCCACCGCCCGCGAGCGGGGGGTCACCGCGGTGGTCATGGAGGTCTCCAGCCACGCGCTGGCCATGGGCCGGGTGGGCGGTGTCCGGTTCGCCGTCGGCGGTTACACCAACTTCGGCTCCGACCACCTGGACTTCCACGCCGACAGCGCCGACTACTTCGCCGCCAAGGCGCAGCTCTTCGACGGCCGGTGCGCGGTCGAGGTGCTCAACCACGACGACCCGGCGCTGAAGCCGCTGTACCGGCCGGCCACGATCAGCTACTCGGCCGCCGGCGACCCGGCGGCGACCTGGTGGGCCGACGGCGTGGATGGCGAGGGGTACGCCCAGCGGTTCACCGCGCACGGCCCGGACGGTGTGGTCCTGCCCGCCGGGGTGGCGCTGCCCGGGCGGCACAACGTCGCCAACGCGCTGCTGGCCATCGCCGCGCTGGTCGGCGCCGGGGTCGACCCGGCGATCGCGGCCGCCGGCGTGGCCGCCTGCGGCGGTGTGCCCGGCCGGCTGGAGCTCGTCGACGTCGCCGGGCCGGTGCGCGGGGTCGTCGACTACGCGCACAAGTCGGACGCGATCGTGGCCGCGCTGGCCGCGCTGCGTGAGTTGAGCGCCGGCCGGCTGATCTGCGTGATCGGTGCCGGCGGAGACCGGGACCGGGGCAAGCGGCCGGTGATGGGGGCCGCCGCCGCGGAGGGGGCCGACGTGGTGCTGGTGACCGACGACAACCCGCGCACCGAGGATCCGGCGGAGATCCGCGCCGAGGTGCTCGCCGGGGCGTACCGGGCCGGCACGGCCGCCCGGATCATCGAGGTGGCCGGTCGCCGGGCCGCGATCGACGAGGCCGTCCGGCTGGCCGCGCCGGGCGACGTGATCGCGCTGCTCGGCAAGGGTCACGAGCGAGGCCAGGAGGTGGCGGGCGAGGTGCTCCCGTTCGACGACAGCATCGAGTTGGCCGACGCGCTGCGGGCCCGCTTCGGGGACCTGGCGGGTCAGCGGTGATCGCACTGAGCCTGGCCGAGGTGGCCGCGGCGGTCGAGGGGCGGCTGGTCGCCGCCGACCCGGCCGCCACCGTCACCGGGCCGGTCGAGTTCGACTCGCGCAAGGTGGGGCCCGGGGCGCTCTTCGTGGCCTTCCCGGGTGAGAAGGTCGACGGGCACGACTACGCGGCCGGGGCGATCTCGGCCGGCGCGGTGGCCGTGCTCGGCACCCGCGAGGTGCCCGGTGTGCCGATGGTGCTGGTCGCCGACGCGTTGACCGCGATGGGCCGGCTGGCCCGCGCGGTGGTGGACCGGCTGCCCGGGCTGACCGTGATCGGCCTGACCGGCTCCTCCGGCAAGACCACCACCAAGGACCTGATCGGCCAGCTCACCGCCCGGCTCGGGGCCACGGTGGCGCCGCCCGGCTCGTTCAACAACGAGCTGGGGCACCCGCACACCGCGTTGCGCGCCGGGCCGGACACCCGCTACCTGGTGCTGGAGAAGGGCTCGCGCGGGGTGGGGCACGTGCGCTACCTGTGCGAGATCGTCCCGCCGCGGATCTCCGTGGTGCTCAACGTCGGGACGTCGCACATCGGTGAGTTCGGCTCGCAGGAGACCATCGCCGTGGCCAAGGGGGAGCTGGTCGAGGCGCTGCCGCCGGAAGGGCTGGCGGTGCTCAACGCCGACGACCCGCGGGTGGACGCGATGGCCAGCCGCACCCGGGCCCGGGTGGTCCGCTACGGGGAGGCCCCGGACGCCGACGTGCGGGCCGAGGACGTCACGCTGGACGACCGGGGGCGCGCGTCGTACACCCTGGTCGTCCCGGAGGGGAGCGCGCCGGTGCGCCTCGGGCTGACCGGCCGCCACCAGGTCTCCAACACCCTCGCCGCCGCGGCGGTCGCCCGGGAGCTGGGCATGCCGCTGGCCGAGCTGGCCACGGCGCTCGGCGAGTTGGGGTTGGTCTCCACCCGGCGGATGGACGTCTTCGACCGCCCCGACGGGGTGACCGTGATCGACGACTCGTACAACGCCAACCCGGCCTCGATGTCGGCGGCGCTGAAGGCGCTCGCCACGCTCGGCCGGGATCGGCGTACGGTCGCGGTGCTCGGCTACATGGCCGAGCTGGGGCCGTTCGAGCGGGACGGCCACGCCGAGCTCGGCCAACTCGCGGCCGAGCTGGGTGTCGACCGGCTGCTCGTGGTGGGCGAGCCGGCTGCGCCGATCCATGAGGGCGCGACAGCGGTAGGGAACTGGGGAGGAGAGTCGGTGCTGCTCACCGATCAGGCGGCGGCCGTCGAGGTGCTGCGGGGCGAGCTACGGCCGGGCGATGTCGTCCTGGTCAAGGGCTCCCGGTACCGGACGTGGGAGGTGGCCGACGCACTGCGCGCCGACGGCACCCCCGGAAACGGAGCTACCGCGTGAGGGCGGTCATCGTCGCCGTCGGGGTGGCCTTCATCGTCTCGCTCTTCTGCACCCCGATCGCGATCAAGGTGTTCGCCCGGCTCAAGGCCGGCCAGCCGATCCGGGCCGAGGGCCCGGCCATGCACCAGACCAAGAAGGGCACGCCGACGATGGGCGGCGTGGTCTTCATCCTGGCCACGGTGATCGCGTACGTGGCCGGGCACCTGGCCCTGACCACCCTGCCGGACGCGCAGATCGCCCAGGTCGAGCCGACCATCACCGCGCTGGTGCTGCTGGGACTGATGGTGTTCTCCGGCGCGGTGGGCTTCCTCGACGACTTCCTCAAGGTGCGCAAGCGCAACAGCGCCGGGCTGAACAAGCGTGGCAAGCTGCTCGGCCAGATCCTGGTCGGCGCGGTCTTCGGCGTGGTGGCGCTGTACTTCCCGAGCACGATGACCGACGCGTCGGGCGCGGTGACGAACACCGAGACGGTGGGCAGCACCACGCTGAGCTTCATCCGGGACATCGACGCCCTGGAGGTCAGCAAGATCGGCGCGGTGATCATTTTCATCTTCGTGGTGATGGGCGCGACGAACGGGGTGAACCTCACCGACGGCCTGGACGGTCTGGCCACCGGCGCCTCGGTGATGGTGCTCGCCGCGTACGCGTTGATCGCGTTCTGGCAGTACCGGCACTGGTGCGCCGACCCGAGCTACACCCAGTCGTACTGCTACGCGGTCCGCGACCCGTTGGAGATCGCGCTGATAGCCGGCGCCGCCGCGGGGGCCTGTGTCGGCTTCCTCTGGTGGAACACGTCCCCGGCGCGGATCTTCATGGGTGACACCGGTGCGCTGGGGCTGGGCGGCCTGATCGCCGGCATGGCGATGTCCACCCGGACCATCCTGCTGCTGCCGATCATCGGTGGGCTCTTCGTGATCATCACGATGTCCTTGGTGATCCAGATCATCTCCTTCCGGACCACCGGTAAGCGCGTCTTCCGGATGTCGCCGTTGCACCACCACTTCGAGCTGGCCGGCTGGAGCGAGGTCAACATCGTGGTCCGGTTCTGGATCATCGCCGGCATCGGGGTGGCCATCGCGCTGGGCCTGTTCTACAGCGAGTTCCTCGCCAACATGACCTGACCGGCGCGCGCCGGCCACCCCACCTCGGCCCCCGGTTACGCCCACGGCGGACCGCCGGGGGCCGAGGCGTGTCCGCCCGACACGCCGGGGGCGCCGGTGTGGGCGTGCCCGGCGCACGAAGCGGTGATGATGTCCCGGTGGGGGAGGAACCAGGCACCGAGGACAGGACAGCCGGCCGGCCGCGGCGGTCACCGGGTGCGTCGCGTACCGCGGCGCTACGCGGCCCGGACGACAAGCGCGGCCCGGACGACAAGCGCGGCGCCGAGCCGGGCGGGCCGCCGCGCGCGCCGGACCCGGTCGCTGCCGCGCCGCTGCGCGGGCTGGACGCGGCCGATGGGCTCGCGGCGCTGCGCGGCCTGCTGGACCGGCCGCTGGCCTCCTACTACCTGCTGCTGTCCAGCGCCGGCCTGCTGCTGCTGATCGGGCTGACCATGGTCTTCTCGGCGACCAGCGTGAAGGACTACGCCGAGGACGGCAACGCCTCGGCCTCGGTGACCAAGCAGGCCATCTTCGCGGTGATCGGCATCGGGGTGTTTTGGGCCTGCCAACGGTTGCCCGCCAGCACCTACCGATCCCTGGGTCGGCCATTGCTGATCACCTCGGTCGCACTGCTGCTGGTGCTGAACCTGCTGGTCGCCTACGCCCGGCTCACCGGTCAGCGGTCGGCCGGGTTCGGTCCGGTCGAGGCGCGACTGAACTGGCTGTTCGTCGGCGGGATCCAGCTCCAGCCGTCCGAGCTGGCCAAGTTCGCGATGGTGCTCTGGGGTGCGTACCTGGTCGCCCGCAAGGGTGCCGCGCTGGGTTGGTGGCGCGAGCTGGCCACCCCGCTCTTCCCGGTGGTCGGCCTGCTCTTCGTCCTGGTCGGTTACAACGACACGGGCACCATGCTCTGTCTGCTGGCCCTGGTGGTGGGTCTGCTCTGGGCCGCCGGCGTCCGGATGCGGGTCTTCGGCGTGCTGACGGTGGTCGGTCTGCTCGGCGTCGGCCTGCTCATCGCGGTGGCATCGCTGGGCGCCGGCTCCGGCGAGCAGGGCGAGGAGAACTACCGCTTCGCCCGGCTGGCCATGTTCTTCAACCCGCCGGACCCGGAGAAGTGCAAGCTCGACGGCTGCCTCCAGTTCTACCAGGGTCGACTGGCCATCGAGCACGGCGGCTGGTTCGGCGTCGGGCTGGGCAAGAGCAGCCTCAAGTGGGACTGGCTGCCCGAGGCGCACAACGACTTCATCTTCGCGATCATCGCCGAGGAGTTGGGCGTGATCGGCTGCGTGGTGGTGCTCAGCCTGTTCGCGGTGCTCGCGTACACCGGGCTGCGGATCGCCCGGCGGGTCGACGACCCGTTCCGCCGGCTCGCCGCCGCCGCGGTGACCACCTGGCTGGTGAGCCAGGCCGTGATCAATATCGGTGGGGTGGTCGGGCTGCTGCCGATCACCGGCCTGCCGCTGCCGTTCATCTCCGACGGCGGAAGTGCCCTGGTCGTGACGTTGGCGGCGATCGGCATGCTGGCGTCCTTCGCGCGCGCCGAACCCGATGCGGCCAGAGCACTGCATGCCCGTCCGCCGGCCCGGTGGGTCCGACTACTCTGGGCCCCGTTGCCGCCGCTTCCCGGCCGGCGTCGCCGGCCGGCGACGCCGTCGGCTGGCCGAGGGTCCGTGCCCCGGTCCCGCGAACGGCGACAGGACGACCAGGCCGCACCGCGCGGGGTCCGGCAGGACCGGCGCCGCGGGGGTACGGCGAGCGAGAGGAGACGCTGATGGGTCCGCTGCGTTCGGTGGTGCTCGCGGGAGGTGGCACCGGGGGGCACGTCTACCCGCTGCTCGCCTTCGCCGACTGCCTGCGCCGACACGACCCGGGCGTCCGGATCACCTGCCTCGGCACACCACGCGGCATGGAGAACGAGCTGATCCCGCCGCACGGCTACGACCTGCGGCAGATCCCGGCGTACCAGCTGCCCCGGTCGGTCAACATGAACCTGGTCCGCACCCCGGGCCGGATGTGGACCGCGGCGCGCGCCGCGGGCAAGGTGATCGACGAGGTGCGCGCCGACGTGGTGGTCGGCTTCGGCGGGTACGTCTCGGTGCCGGCCTACCTCGCCGCCTGGCGCCGGGAGCTGCCCATGGTGATCCACGAGGTGAACGTGCCGGCGGGTGTGGCCAACCGGCTGGGCATGAAGTTCACCAAGAACGTCGCGGTCGGGTTCCCGCACCAACCGGTCCAGGCCGAGGCGCTGCGCGACGCCACCGTGGTCGGCGTGCCACTGCGCCGCAACATCGCCACACTGGACCGGTACGCGCTGCGCAACGCCGCCCGCGCGCACTTCGGGCTCCGCCCCGACCTGCCGGTGCTCTTCGTCGCCGGCGGTTCGTCGGGCGCCCGCTCGATCAACCTGGCGGTCTCCGGGGCGGCCAAGGAACTGGCCCGCAACGGCGTGCAGGTGCTGCACGTGATGGGCGCCCGCAACGAGCCGGTGCCGATCCCCACCGACCTGCCGGTGCCGTACGTGACGCTGCCGTACCTGTCGGAGATGGAGCTGGGCTACGCCGCCGCCGACCTGATGCTGGGCCGGGGCGGGGCGATGACCTGCGCCGAGGTGGCCGCGATCGGGTTGCCCACGATCTACGTGCCGTACCCGCACAGCAACCAGGAGCAGAAGCGCAACGCGCTGCCCGTGGTGGAGGCCGGCGGTGGGCTGCTGGTCGACGACACGGAGCTGACCCCGGCCTGGCTGGAGCGCACCGTCATCCCGCTGATCCGTGACCCGCAGCGGCTGTACGCGATGGGCGCCGCGGCGGCCGCCTACGGGCGGCGCGACGGTGACGAGGCGCTGCGTTCGTTCGTCATCCAGGCGGTGGCCCGATGACCGCGCAGTTCACCCCGGCCGGCACGCTGACCGCCGAGGACCTGGGCGCGGTTCACCTGATCGGAGTGGGTGGGGTGGGCATGCTCGGCGTGGCCCGGCTGCTGCTCACCCGGGGCATCCGGGTGTCCGGCAGCGACCTGCGTGAGTGGCCCTCGCTGGCGGGGCTGCGGGCGCTCGGCGGCACCATCTACCTCAGCCACGAGGCGACCAACCTCGATGGCGTGGACACCGTCGTCTACTCCTCGGCCATCTCGCAGGACCACCTGGAGCTGGTCGAGGCCCGCCGTCGCGGTCTGCGGGTGCTGCACCGCTCGGAGGCCCTCGCGGCGGCCATGACGGGCCGCCGCGCGATCGCGGTGGCCGGCACCCACGGCAAGACCACCACCACCTCGATGGTGACCATGGTGCTCCAGCAGGCCGGGGTGGACCCGTCGTTCGTGATCGGCGGGGAGATCTCCGAGGTCGGCTCGGGCGCCCACCACGGCACCGGTGAGCACTTCGTGGTCGAGGCCGACGAGAGCGACCGCTCGTTCCTCATCTACCGCCCGTACGTCTCGATCATCACCAACGTCGAGGCGGACCACCTGAACACCTACGGCGACTACGCGACGCTGGAGGCGGCGTTCGTCGAGTTCGCCCGGCTCACCGACCCGGACGGGTTCATCATCACCTGCGCCGACGACCCGGGCGGGCGGCGGCTGGCGGAGACCCTGCGCGCCGAGGGGCGGCGGGTGCACACGTACGGCGAGGCGGCCGACGCCGACCTGCGACTGACCGAGATCGTCTCGTCCGCGCGCGGGGTGCGCTACCTGGCCGCGATCGACGGCCGGTCGCTGGGCGAGTTCCGGTTGCCGGTGCCGGGGCGGCACATGGGGCTGAACAGCGCCTCCGCGGTGCTGGCCGCGTACCTGCTGGATCTGCCGCTGCCGGCGGCGGAGGCGGCGCTGGCGGTCTTCCCCGGCGTGCGGCGGCGCTTCGAGCGCAAGGGTGTCGCGGACGGCGTGCTGGTCTACGACGAGTACGCCTACCACCCGACCTCGATGACGCTGGCGTTGCAGACGCTGCGTGAGGTGGCCGGGGAGGGGCGGCTGATCGTGGTCTTCCAGCCGTACCGGCTGTACCGCACCCGCGACTCCCAGGCGGAGATCGCCGAGGCGCTGGCCATCGCCGACGAGGTGGTGCTGCTGGAGGTCTTCGGGCCGGGCGAGCTGCGCCAGCCCGGTGAGGGCTCGGCGGCGCTGATCGAGGCGGTGGCGCTGCCCGCCGACCGGAAGGTCTTCGTCGACTCCTGGGAGGAGGCGCCGGTCGAGGTGATCCGCCGGGCCCGCGAGGGCGACGTGGTGGTGACCATGGGCGCCCCGCCGATTTCGCTGATGGGTGACGAGCTGCTGGCCGGCCTGCTCGCGCGCGCCGGCTCCGCGCCGACCGCGACCGTCGACCCGGTGGCCCCCGCCCCCGCCCCCGCCCCCGCGGTCGGTGGTCCGGTGCCCGGCGGGGCGACCGCCGGTGGCGACGGAGCGGCCCTCGGTGGCACCGCCGCACCGGACGGCGCGGCGCCCACGGCCGGATGAGCCCCGGCCCGGCCCGAGGGCGGACAAGCGCCGCCGACGGCGGCGCTGCGCGACGCGGTCCGGTCCGGCGCTGGCAGCTGGTCCGGGCCGGCCGTGACGCGGTCCCACCGTCGACCCGCCGGTTCATGGCCCGGGCCCGCCAGCGCCGGATGCGCGCGGCGCTGCCGTGGGCGGTGGCCGCCGGGGTGCTCGCGCTGGCCGGGCTGGTCGCCTGGACGGTGCTCGGCACCGGGCTGTTCGGGGTCCGCGAGGTGAAGGTGGAGGGTGCCGGCCTGGTCACCCCGGTGCAGGTGCGCGATGCGGTCGGGGTGCCGGACGGGGTGCCGCTGGCCCGGGTGGACCTGGCCGCCGCCGCCCGGCGGGTCGGTGCGTTGGCGCCGGTGGAGCGGGCCACGGTGTCGCGGGACTGGCCGGGCGCGCTGGTGGTCCGGGTGACCGAGCGGACTCCGGTGGCGGCGGTGCCGCAGGGGGAGGCGTTCGCCCTGGTCGACGGGGCCGGGGTGGCGTTCCGGACGGTCGCCCGACGCCCCGCCGAGCTGCCGTTGGTGAAGGTGGCTCGACCGGCCGCCGACGATCCGGGCACCCGGGCCGCGCTCGAGGTGCTCGTCGCGCTGACCCCGCAGCTGCGTGGCGAGCTGGTGGACGTGACCGTGGAGGGGTTGGCTCGAATCAGTCTGCGGTTGCGCGGTGACCGGACGGTGGTGTGGGGCGACGCGACCCGGAGCACGGACAAGGCCCGGGTGGCCACCGCGCTGCTCGGCGAGGACACCGACCGGATCGACGTGAGCGCACCGGATGTGGTGACCTTCCGCTGACCGAGGGGCTTGCCGCGAGGTGCGGAAAGGTGACTCGTTGCGCTCCGGGCGGCGACACGCCGGTCGGGTCCTTGGCTCATCGCGCGGCGGCGCTTACGTTGCCCCGAAGAGGATCAGTGGTTGACATAACTGTAAGCCTCTAGTAGAGGGTGATGGTTCAGCTCTGATCCTCGCTGGTGACAGCTGTCGTCGGCCGCTGGTCTGGCCACGCCGTACCCGGTCGGCCGAAGCCAATCTCGAAGGAAAGGACCGGAGATGACACCTCCGCACAACTACCTGGCGGTCATCAAGGTCGTCGGCATCGGGGGCGGCGGCGTCAACGCCGTCAACCGGATGATCGAGGTTGGGCTCAAGGGCGTCGAGTTCATCGCGATCAACACGGATGCCCAGGCGCTGCTGATGAGTGACGCGGACGTCAAGCTGGACGTCGGCCGGGAGCTGACCCGGGGGCTGGGCGCCGGCGCCAACCCGGACGTCGGCAAGAACGCCGCCGAGGACCACCGGGACGAGATCGAGGAGGTGCTCAAGGGCGCCGACATGGTCTTCGTGACCTGCGGTGAGGGCGGCGGCACCGGCACCGGTGGCGCGCCCGTGGTGGCGAACATCGCCCGCAAGCTCGGCGCGCTGACCATCGGTGTGGTGACCCGGCCGTTCTCCTTCGAGGGTAAGCGCCGTCAGGTGCAGGCCGAGTCCGGAATAGACGAACTCCGCAACCAGTGCGACACCCTGATCGTCATCCCCAACGACCGCCTGCTGGCGCTGGGCGACCGCGGCATCAGCATGATGGACGCGTTCCGCACCGCCGACCAGGTGCTGCTTTCCGGTGTGCAGGGCATCACCGACCTGATCACCACCCCGGGTCTGATCAACCTGGACTTCGCCGACGTCAAGAGCGTGATGAGCGGTGCCGGCAGCGCGTTGATGGGCATCGGCAGCGCCCGCGGCGAGAACCGCGCGGTCGAGGCGGCCGAGGCGGCCATCTCCAGCCCGCTGCTCGAGCAGAGCATGGACGGCGCCCGCGGCGTGCTGCTCTCCATCGCCGGCGGCTCCGACCTGGGCCTGTTCGAGATCAACGACGCGGCCCAGCTGGTCACCGACGCGGCCCACCCGGACGCCAACATCATCTTCGGCGCCGTGATCGACGACGCGCTCGGTGACGAGGTGCGGGTGACGGTCATCGCGGCGGGCTTCGACGGGGGAGCGCCGGCGTACAAGGCGGCCGAGCCGGCCCGCAAGACCAACACCAACCAGCCGGCGGCGCAGAGCGCCCCGGTCCCGGCACCTGCCACCATGCCGGCGCCGACCCAGTCGCCGCGCCGGGTGCTCTTCGACGACGTGGACGTGCCCGACTTCCTCAAGAACGGGTCCTGAGCACCGCCGATGACCGACAGCTCAGCCACGGTACGACCGGACCGGCGCGCCGAACTCGCGGCCGGCCTGGCGCAGGTCCGGGCCCGCATCGCCGACGCCTGCGCCAGCGCCGGCCGGGATCGTGCCGACGTCACGATGATCGCGGTCACCAAGACCTACCCGGCCAGCGACGTGCTGGCGCTGGCCGGGCTCGGGGTGACCGACGTGGGAGAGAACCGCGACCAGGAGGCGGCCGGCAAGGCCGCCGAGGTCGCCGCGGCCGGGGTGAGCCCGCGCTGGCACTTCATCGGCCAGTTGCAGCGCAACAAGGCCCGCTCGGTGGTCCGGTACGCCGACGTGGTGCACTCCGTCGACAGTGTCCGGCTGGCCCGGGCGCTGGCCACCGCGGCGGCCGGGCGGGAGCGACCGCTGGCCGCCCTGATCCAGGTGAGCATCGACGGCGACCCGGCCCGGGGCGGCGCGTTGCCGGGCTCGGCCGACCCGGGCGTCGGGTTGGAGCCGGTGGCCGAGGCGGTCGCCGACTCGCCGACGATGCGGTTGGCCGGCCTGATGGCGGTGGCGCCACTGGGTTGGGCGCCGGAGCGGGCCTTCGCCCGGCTGGCCGAGGTGGCCGAGGCGTTTCGCTTGGTCCATCCGGGAGCGGTCGCGTTGTCCGCCGGAATGAGCGGCGACCTGGAAATCGCGATCCAATACGGCGCGACACATGTCCGCGTCGGTAGCGCGTTGCTCGGAATGCGCCCCACGCTGCGGTAGCCTGACCGCGAGAGAAGCAAATTACATCAGTGTTGTTTCAGGAACGGCGTCTCCCAGTCGGGGGTCGTGGCGCGCGACGCGAATCGCGCGCCAGGGGGATTGCCGTTCCGGTCCGATGGGCATAGTTGTCCACTCGCGACGGGCGACATGGCACGGGGGCGCGTGCCGCACGGCGGACGGAAGGGCGCGGGATGGGTGCACTGCGCAAGGCGGGGGTCTGGCTCGGTCTGGTCGAAGAGGACGATGAGCGGGCCTACGACGACGGTGGCTACGACAAGGGTGGCTACCGCGACTCGCGTTACCGGCAGAGCCGGTACGCCGAGGAGTTCGCCGACGAGGACGACGAGGACACCGAGGAGCCGCCGGCTCCCCGGCCGCGGGCCGGCGAGCGGAGTCGGCTCTCCGAGCGCTCGAACGGGCGGGTCGGTGACTCCGACCGGGGCGACGGCGAGCGTCCGGAGCGGGTCGAGCGGTCCAGCGTCCGGTCGATCACCAGGTCCTCGGCTGGCGAGACCTCCGGCGCGCTGACGTACCACACCCGGGACAACCTTGCCCTCGCGCCGCAGGTCACGGCACGGGAGCGGGCGCCCGAGGAGGAGCAGCGTTACCAGATCACCACGCTGCACCCGACCACGTACCGGGAGGCGCGCACCATCGGTGAGCACTTCCGCGACGGGGTTCCGGTGATCATCAACCTCACCGAGATGGATGAGGCCGATGCCCGCCGTCTGGTTGACTTCGCCGCCGGTCTGGCGTTCGGGCTGCGCGGTACGATCGAGCGCGTGACCAATCGGGTGTTCCTGCTCTCACCGGCCAATGTCCAGGTCACCGCGGAGGACAAGGCCAAGATCGCTGAGGGCGGCTTTTTCAGTCTGAGTTGATCGCCCGACCCGAGGGACGTCGCTGACCGTGTTGTCGATCTTGCTGCAAGTGTTGTACCTGATCCTTTATGTCTTCCTGCTCCTTCTTCTGTCCCGGTTTGTTCTGAGCGCCGTCCTGCAGTACGGCCGCCGGTGGCAGCCGGGGCGCAGAGCATCGGCGGGACTGGAATCCGTGTGGAGCGTCACTGATCCCCCTCTCAACGCGTTGAGGCGTGTGATCCCTCCGCTGCGAATTGGTACCGTGAGCATCGACCTGGCCTCCCTTGTGCTCCTGGTTATCCTGTTCGTGCTGATGGAGTTCGTGTTAGGGCCGTCGATCAGGGCATCTGCCTGATGACCGACGCGCTTTCGCGGCCGCAACTGACCCGAGGAGTTTCGATGCCGCTGACCCCGGCCGACGTACACAACGTCGCCTTCAAAAAGCCGCCGATCGGCAAGCGGGGGTATGACGAGGAGGAGGTCGACGCTTTCCTGGACGAGGTTGAGCGCGAGCTCGCCCGTCTCATCGAGGAGAACAACGAGCTGCGCGCCCAGGTGGAGCGCGGCGGCCGTGGCGGTGCCCCCGCCGGCCCCGGCGGCGACGCCCGACTCGCGGCGGAGCTCAACGACGTCAAGGCACAGCTGGACCGGGTGCAGCGCGACAAGGCAGCGGCCGAGCAGGCCGCCCGCGCCATGCAGTCCGAGCTGGAGCAGGTCCGCGCGACCGGCGGCCCGGGTGCGGTCACCGGTGACGGTGAGCAGCAGGCCCTGCGGGTGCTGATGATGGCCCAGCGCACCGCCGACGACCACGTGTCCGACGCGCGTCGCGAGGCCGACCAGCTCCTGTCCGAGGCCCGCGGCAAGGCCGAGGAGGTGACCCGCGAGGCTCGCGCGAAGGCCGACGCCCTGGAGCGGGACGCCCGCCAGCGGCACCAGGAGGCCATGGGCGGCCTGGACGCCAAGCGCACGGCGCTGCAGAAGCACATCGAGGAGCTCAAGCAGTTCGAGCGCGAGTACCGCACCCGGCTCAAGGCGTACCTGGAGAGCCAGCTGCGTGACCTCGACGGTCGCGGCCAGGGCCTCGAAGCCGAGATGACCCGCTCCGAGGCAGGCCGGGTCGCCGGCGGCAACGGGCTGGCCGCCGCGGGTCTCGCCGGTTCGTACGGCGCCGGGCGCTCCGGCGCCCTCGAAGCCGGACGCTGAGCACCGGCCGGCGATCGCTGTCCGCAGATGGTGACGGTCGCCGGCCCCGCCTGGACGGTACGACGCGGCGGGGGTGAGCCGTGATAGTCGCGAGTCTCCTGCTCATCCTCGTCGCGGTGGTGCTACTGGTGCTCGGCCTGGCCGGTGGTTCCAGCATTATGTTGATCATCTCCATCGCGGCCAGTCTGCTGGCCGCCGTGGCGTTGGTGGTGGGCGCCCGCCAGGCAGCCGCCAACCGCGTCACGGCGGAGCCCGGCCGGACCGGCCGGCGGAGCCCCGGAGCACCCCGCACGGCCAACCAGGCCGGACCGGGAGTCGCGTACGGGCCGCCGCTGGTCGAGCCGGAAGTGCCAATCCAGCACATGCCCACGACGGTCGGTACCGGCGGCACCGGGTGGCGGCAACCACCCGAGCCGCCGGCCGACCAGGGGCCACCGTTCGCGACCGCCGACCACGCTTCCAACGCCTCGTCCGCCAGTCAGGCGTCGCCCTTCCCGGCGCCGGCCGACGAGGCGTCCGGCGTCGATGCGCCAACGGCCGATGGCATGAGGGACGAGGAGCCGGCCGCGCAGCCGGTCACCCCCGCCGAGGCGGCCCGGGTGGCCCGGCTGCCCGACCCCGTCCAGGTGGTGGACGGTCGCCCCCGCTACCACCTCGCCAGTTGCCCGCACCTCGTCGGCCGGGCGTCGGAGACGCTCCCAGTCGCCGAGGCCGTCGAGCTCGGCTTCACCCCGTGCGCGCAGTGTGCGCCGGCCACCGCCCTGCTCGCCGACGCCCGACCGATCTGAAGCGGCACCGGTGCCCGCGCAGGACACGCTCACCGTGGCGGTGCGGGTGAAGCCCGGCTCCTCCCGGGACCGGATCGGGGGCCGGTTCGACGGCCCGCACGGCCCGGCCCTGGTGATCGCGGTGCACGCCCCGGCCGTGGACGGTCGGGCCACCGAGGCCGCCCGCCGGGCGTTGGCCGGCGCGTTGGGCGTCCGGCCGGCTTCGGTGTCACTGCGTACCGGCGCGGCCAGCCGGGACAAGCTCTTCCTCGTCGACCGTCCCGGCCCGGAGCTGCCCGAGGTGCTGCGCCGGCTGCGCGACGGATCCGCGGGGTGAGGAACGCCCGGGCCAGGCAACCGTGACGCCCGGGCTGGATATCGCGCTGCTGCTCGGCGCGGGGGTGCTGCTCGTGGCGGTCGGCGCGGTCCGGCTCTCCACCCGGCTCGGGGTGCCCAGCCTCCTGGTCTACCTGGCGCTGGGCGTGGCGATCGGCGAGGCCGGGCTGGGCATCCGCTTCGACGACGTCGAGCTGACCCGGACCCTCGGCTTCTGCGCGCTGATCGTGATCATCGCGGAGGGTGGCCTGACCGCCCGGTGGAGCACGTTGCGGCCGGTCCTCGCGCTGTCCGCAGCCCTGTCCACGGTGGGCGTGGTGGTCAGCATCGTGCTGGTCGGCGTCGCCCTGCACCTGCTGCTCGGGCTGGACTGGCGGCTGGCGCTCCTCTACGGCGCGGTGCTCTCCTCCACCGACGCGGCCGCCGTCTTCGCGACCCTGCGCCGGCTGCGCCTGCCGCCCCGGCTGGTGGCGACGCTGGAGGCCGAGTCGGGCATGAACGACGCCCCGGTGGTGCTGCTGGTGGTGCTCCTGTCCCACCGGGGCTTGTCGCACCCGTGGTGGTACGAGGCCGCCCTGGTCACCTACGAGCTGGGCGTCGGGGCCGCGGTGGGGGTGGGCGCCGGTGTCGCCGGCACCTGGGCGCTGCGCCGGGCGGCGCTGCCCTCGGCCGGGCTGTACCCGATCGCCGCGGTGGGGATCACGGTGCTGGCGTACGCCGCGGGAGCGGTGCTGCACGCCTCGGGGTTCCTCGCCGTCTACGTAGCCGGGGTGCTGCTGGGCAACGCCCGGCTGCCGCACCGGCAGGCGATCCTCGGCTTCGCCGATGGGCTGGCCTGGCTCGCCCAGATCGGTCTGTTCGTGCTGCTCGGGCTGCTGGCCTCGCCGGGCCGGCTGGACGCGGCGGTGCTGCCGGCGGTGGTCGCCGGGCTGGCGCTGGTGCTGCTGGCCCGGCCGCTGTCGGTGGTCGTGTCGGCGCTGCCGTTCCGGGTCGGCCTGCGCGAGCAGGCGTTCCTGTCCTGGGCGGGGCTGCGCGGGGCGGTGCCGATCGTGCTGGCCACCATTCCGCTCTCCGAGCGGGTGCCCGGCGCGGAGCGCCTCTTCGACGCGGTCTTCGTGCTGGTGGTGATCTTCACGCTGGTGCAGACCGGGACGCTCGGGCCGCTCTCCCGCCGGCTGCGGATCACCGCGCCGGCCGAGGCCACCGAGATCCACGTGGAGACCGCCCCGCTGGAGCGGATGCGGGCCGATCTGCTCCAGTTGGAGGTGCCGACGGGCTCGCGATTGGCCGGCGTGCACGTCGACGAGTTGCGGCTGCCGCTGGGCGCCTCGGTCACCCTGGTGCTGCGGGACGGGGTGGGCTTCGTGCCCGGTCCGGACACCCGGCTGAAGACCGGCGACAGCCTGTTGATCGTCGCCACCGGCGGGGTACGCGACGCCGCCGAGCGCCGGTTGCGGGCCGTCAGCAGGCGGGGTCGGCTGGCCCGGTGGTTTGGTGAGTACGGCGATGAGGCGGACGTTTGATCTGCTAGCGTTCCTTTTGCCCCAGTTAGGCAGGGCTCGGGGCTCTTAAGCGGTGCGACGGTGCGGCACGTTGTCGGACGCCTGTACGTTCCGTATTCTTGCCAACCTCCGGAGTGCGCGGCCATCGTCGCCGTGCGCCCCTTTTCGTACATAGGGGACGCCTTGGTCGGCGCCCCCTGACCAGGTGCCGCGGTCCACGCGGTTCCGCGGCCGAGGGAGCGACCCATGGCGAAGCCAGCCGACACCAGGACCGCCGGCCGCAAGCCGGTGGCCAAGGCCACCCGCAGCGCGGCGGAGACCGAGAAGATCCGGGCGGCGTTGGCGGCGCGGCGGGACGAGCTTCGCGCCGAGTACGATCAGACGCTGAGTGAGATCACCGAGCTGCAGCGCGATCGGCTGACCGACTCGGCCGGGGACGACCAGGCCGACACCGGCACCAAGACGCTCGAGCGGGAGCAGGAGATCTCTCTCGCCAACAGCATCCTGGAAAGGATCACGCAGGTCGAGCGCGCCCTGGAGCGCCTCGACGAGGGTGGTTACGGCTGGTGCGAGCGGTGCGGCAACCCGATTCCCGTCGAGCGCCTCGCCGCCTTCCCGTCGGCCACCCTGTGCGTGACGTGCAAGCAGCTGGAGGAGCGGCGCTGAGGTCCGCTCCCCGGCGGCGATGAGACGGTGAGCGATCACCGCCGAGACTGTCGATGGGGAGCGCATGACCGCAGCACCGTCCGCCGAACCCGGCCGCACCGACCCGGGCGGCGACAAACCCCGGCCGAGGGCCGTCGCGATCCTCGCCGGGGTCGCGCTGGTGGCCCTGCTGGCCGACCTGCTCACCAAGCACCTCGCGCTGGCCACGCTGACCGACCGGGAGCCGGTCCGGCTGCTCGGCGGTGTGGTCTATTTCAGTCTGACCCGCAACAGCGGTGCGGCGTGGAGCATCGGCGCGGACCACACCTGGGTCTTCCCGCTGATCACCATCGGGGTGGTCGGTTGGATCCTCTGGATGGCGCTGCGGCTGCGGTCGCTGCCCTGGGCGATCTCCCTCGGGCTGGTGCTCGGCGGCGCGCTGGGCAACCTCGTCGACCGGATCTTCCGGGCGCCCTCCCCGTTCCACGGGCACGTGGTCGACATGGTCAGCCTCTTCGACCCGTACGGCCAGGTCTGGCCGGTGTTCAACCTTGCCGACAGCTCGCTGGTCTGCGGTGTGCTGCTGGCCGTGCTGCTGGAGTTGACCGGCCGCCAGCGTGACGGCCGACGGGTCGGCCGCGACGGCGACCCCGCCGACGCGAGCGCCACCCAGGACGCCGACCAGCGGGAGCGGGCGTGACCTCCGCGTTCGCCGCCGGCGGCGACCACCGTTCACTGCCCGTGCCGGACGGGCTCGACGGGATGCGCCTGGACCAGGCGGTGTCCCGGCTGTTCGGGCTCTCCCGTACCGCCGCCGCGGCCTTGGTCGATGCCGGGGACGCGCTGGTCGACGGCACCGCCCGGGCCAACTCGCACAAGGTCAAGGCCGGCTCCTGGCTGGACGTCACGCTCCCCGCGCCGGTCGCCCCGCCGACCGTGGTGCCGCAGGCGGTGCCGGGCCTGCGGGTCGTGTACGCCGACGACGACATCGTGGTGGTGGACAAACCGGTCGGCGTGGCCGCGCACCCGAGCCCGGGCTGGACCGGCCCGACGGTGATCGGCGCCCTCGCCGCGATCGGGCACCGCATCTCCACCAGCGGCGCCGCCGAACGGCAGGGCGTGGTGCACCGGCTGGACGTGGGCACCACCGGGATCATGGTGGTGGCCAAGAGCGAGCAGGCGTACACCGCGTTGAAGCGGGCCTTCAAGTACCGCGAGGTGGACAAGGGCTACCACGCGGTGGTGCAGGGGCACCTGGACCCGCTGCGCGGCACCGTCGACGCGCCGATCGACCGGCACCCCACCCACGACTACCGCTGGGCCGTGGTCTCCGGCGGCAAGCCGAGCATCACCCACTACGACACGCTGGAGGCGTTCCCGGCGGCCAGCCTGGTCGACGTCCGCCTGGAGACCGGCCGCACCCACCAGATCCGGGTGCACTTCTCGACCCTGCGGCACCCCTGTGTGGGCGACCTCACCTACGGCGCCGATCCCACCCTGTCGGCCCGGCTCGGGCTGGCCCGACAGTGGCTGCACGCCCGCGAGTTGAGCTTTCTGCACCCCCGAACGGGGGACGAGGTCCGGTTCGTCAGCGACTACCCTGACGACCTGGACCGCGCGCTCCAGATCCTGCGTGACTGAGCGGCGACCGCCCGACACCGATCCGACGAGGGGATCCCGCCCGTGCGCGCCGGCGACCTGCTGCGGCAGCTGGACCAACGGCTGCTGCCGCCGCTGACCCGGGCCGTGGCCCGGCTGGGCGACCGGTCGGCGCGGTCCGGGGTGCTCACCTGGGCCGCGCTGCTCTCCTCGGCGGCGGTGCTGGGCACCGCGGTCTGGGCCGTCGACGACGCTCCGGTCGGCGACCGGACCGTGGGCGAGGTGACCCGGGTCGGGGTGGTCGACGGCGACTCCGTCCCCGGCTACCTGCGGTCCGCCGCGGCCGACCTGGCCGCGCTGCCCACGGCGGCCCCGGCCACCGGGGAGGGCACCTACGCCCTGGTCACGCTGGACGCGTACCTGCCGCCGCAGCGACTGGCGGCGGTGCTCGGCGACGTGTCGGTCTCGACGGTGTTCGGGCGGGTCCCGCTGCCCGGCCGGCAGACCGAGATCGTCAAGATTCCCGCGCTGCGGGTGCCGGACGACGTGGTCGCCGGAATGGCGCAGGTGGCCGCCCGCAAGGACGCCGAAGCCGCGGACTACCGGGCGAAGGCCGCCGCGGTGAGCGGCGACGGCGCGGACGTGCGGGAGCTGCGCGAGCGGTACGCCAGCGGTGCGGCCGTGGCGGCGGCCGAGGCGGCCGGGTACCGCACCGGCTGCGCCTGCGTGTACGCGGCGGTGGTGCGGGCGGCGCCGGTGGCGCTGCGCGGCATGGCGACCCGGCCGGACGTGCGGGCGGTCGACCCCGCCCCCGAGGTGTACCGGCTGGACCGCACGGTCTTCACGCCGCCACTGCCCGAGCAGCAGGACGTGGTCCGCCCACCGGCCGACACCGGGCCGAGCGCGGAGCCGACCCCGGAGGTGCCGGTTGAGTCGCCGCCGGTCGCGCCGGTGCCCTCGGCACCGATGGGCGAATCGTCGGAACCCGCACCGGTCGTGACGATCCCATCACCCGAACCGTCGACGACCGGTCCCACCGAGTCGGCCCCGCCGAGCGTCACCACCTCGCCGGACGCCACCGGCACCGGGCCACCGACGCCCTCCCCGTCGTGATCTGCGCCGGGTGGTGTGCGTGCCGTGGTGTGGTCCGAATAGGGTTTCCTTCGTAGCCTGTCAGACGGAGATCGATGGCGCTGGGAGGGCGGGCCGTGGAGGGCAGTGAGACCGGCTGGGGCCGGCCGGCCGAACCAGCGCCGAGGTGGCGGGCGCTGCTGGACCGCGCCCGGCACGGCGCCCGCGCCCCCGAGCAGACCGAACCGGAGCGGCGAGCCGACGAACCACCGCCGGATCCGCTGCCGCGGCGCGCGGCCCCCGACGGCTACACCGGGCGGGCGTCGGCCATCGGGCATCCGGCCGAGCTGTCGTACGGCGCGGACCCGGGTTACCGGGCCGAGGCGACCTACCGGGTCGACCCCGCCTACCGGGCCGAGCCGGCGTACCGGCCGGAGCCGGACCACCGGGGCGAGCCGGGTTACCGGGCCGAGCCGGCGTATCGGGCCGAGCCGGCCTACCGCGCCGAGCCCGCGTACCGCGCTGAGCCGGCGTACCGTGCCGAGCCGGGCTATCGGGCGGAGCCGGCGTACCGGCCCGAGCCCGAGCCGCCGTCCCGCCAGGCCGAGCCGGTCGAGTCGCGCTACGCGCTGCTGGACAACGGCTACCGGCACGGCAACCCGCCGGTGGAGTCCCGGTACGCGCTGCTGGAGACCGGTTACCAGCCGGAGACCGGCTACCCCGTGCCCCCGCCGTCCCCGTCCGCCCCGCCGGTCACGCCGCCGCCGGCCCCGCCGGTCACGCCCCTGCCGGCCCCACCGGTCGTCCCACCGCCCGCTCCGCCGGTCAGCTCGGCCATCGCCGAGCGCGGCTACCCGCCGCGTATCGAATGGCGTCCGCAGGGCGTCGACCAGGAGTTGGAGCGGGCCACCGGGGTGCTCCGCCGCGACCTCGGCACTCCGCGGGTGTTCGCGTTCGCCAACCCCAAGGGCGGGGTGCACAAGACCACCGCGACGGTGCTCGCCGCGGCCACGGTCGGCAGCGTGCGGGGGCGGGGCGTACTGGCCTGGGACGACAACGAGCTGCGCGGCACCCTCGGGCTGCGCGCCGGCAGCGCCCGGCACGCCCGGACGATCCGCCACCTGATCAGTGAGCTGGCCCAGATCGAGATCCTGGAGGGCTCGACCCTGCTGGAGCGGCTGGACGACTTCCTGCGGCACGCCTCCGACGGCTCGTACGACGTGCTCGCCGGCGAGGAGAGCCCGCGCTTCGCCCAACGGCTGGACCAGTTCACCGTTCGGCGGGTGCTGGAGCTGCTGCGGCGTACCCACGACGTGGTCTGCGTGGACACCGGCAACAACGTGGAGAGCGCCAACTGGCGCACCGTGATGCAGGCCGCCGACCAGCTGGTGGTGACCACCGTGCCGCGTGAGGACGCGGCGTTCAGCGCCGACTGGATGCTCGACCTGCTGCACGAGGAGGGCATGGGAGAGCTGGCCGACAACGCGATCACGCTCATCTCCTGCCCCACGTCGGGCCGCTCCGCCCTGCAGGACGACCTGGAACGGCACTTCGCCACCCGTACCCGCGCGGTGGCCGTGGTGCCCTACGACCCGGCGCTCGAGACCGGGTCGTCGATCGAGTATCACCAGCTCCAGCCGGAGACCCGGCAGGCGTGGCTGCGCGCCGCCTCGGTCATGGTGGAGCCGTTCGCCCGCTAACCGGAGGCGGTGCGGTCACGTCATCGGGCCCGAGCGCGGATGACCGTGCACGGCCCGGGCGGCGAGCTGAGAGGATCATCGGGTGAACCCCGACAGCCCCGAATCCGACCGGCCCACGCCGCCCGGCGTCGAGTCGTCCGCGCCATCGACACCGGCCGACCCGGTAACGGACCAGCGTGCCGGCGGGGGGCCACCGGACGTGGACGCGGATTTCGGCCCCGCCGCGGCCGATCCGCCGCGCAGGCCGGCGCGGACCGGGGTGACGGTAGCCGGTGTCGTGCTCGCGCTGGCCGTGCTGGGTGCGCCGCTCGGGCTGCTCTGGGCTGCGCTCGCGCCCGACACCCCGGTGCTCAAGACCGCCGAGGGCGCGATCTACGCCGACCCGCAGCCGGAGCAGCCGATCGCCGCGGACGGCTGGTTCAGCCTGCTCGGGCTCGCCTTCGGGGTGCTCGCGGCCCTCGCCCTGTGGTTAGTACTGCGCCGTCGGCGCGGCCCCGTCGGGCTGCTCGCCGCCGTGCTGGGCGCGCTGGCCGCCGCGCCGGTGGCCTGGCAGGTGGGTCGGCGGATCGGCCTGGCGACCTTCGACCGGCTGCTGGACACCGCCCCGGCCGGCCAGGCCTTCACCAAACCCGCCGACCTGCGGGCCGGCGGCGTCGACTGGTTGCTCGGCGTGCTGCCGGTGCCGCACGGCAACCTGCTGCTGCCGGCGTTCGGTGCCGCGATCACGTACACCCTGCTGGCCGGCTGGTCGCGCTGGCCGTCGCTGCGCCCGGAGCCGGAGCCCGACCCGACCGCGTTCAGTTGGGTGTCGGCGGGGACGCCAGCTCCGCCAGCGGCACCGGAACCGCCCGCACCTGACGCAGCAGAGCCGCCTCGCGGTTGAGCAGCCGCAGCTCGGCGCGGAGCCGGGCGGCGGTGTCATCGATCGCCAGGAGCCGCTGCCGGTCGTCCACGGTCAGCGCCGCGGTCGCCGCCACGAGGTGGGAGAGCACGGTCGGGTCCTCGGGGAGCTGCTCGGAGATCTCCTCCGGGTCGGACCGGACCAGGCCCAGGTATTGCCGGAACACGGCGATCACCCGGGCGGCCAGCAGGTCGGCCACCTCGTCCGGCCCGGCCGGCTCGGGCAGCCACTCGACCTCGGCGGTCAGGTACGGCGTGGAGCTCTCGTCGACCTCGGCGATCCGGAACCGGCGCCGCCCGACCGTGACGATGTCGAAGCCCCCGTCGGCCAGCTCGGTCACCTGGCGCAGCTCGGCGGTGCAGCCGACCTCGTGCAGGGTGACCTCGCCGCCGGCGGGTGTGGGCCGGGCACCGGGACCGGCCGGCGCGACCTCCCAGCCGGCCTGGATGGCGACCACCCCGAACTCGCGCGAGGCGCCCTCGGGCAGGCCGACCAGGTGCCGGACCAGGGCCCGGTAACGCTCCTCGAAGATGTGCAGTGGCAGCACCAACCCGGGAAAGAGCACCGTTGCGAGCGGGAACACCGGCAGCCGTGCGGTCACAGGTGGAGCCTAGCCAATCTCGCCCACGTCGGCGTGGCCCGGCTCACCGTCCCGGCGGACGGGCGGCCCGGGTGCGCTCCGGTCCGGCCGCCTAGACTCGCAAGGGTGCTGAATCGGATCGACCTGCGCAATGGTCTCGGTGACCCGCGCCGCCTGCTGCCCCGCGCCCAGCTCGACGTGTCGGTTGCCGTCGAGCGGATCCGGCCGCTCGTGGAGGCGGTCCGGGAGCATGGGTACCCGGCGATCCGGGAGGCCAGTGAGCGGTTCGACGGCGTCTCCCCGGAGGTGCTGCGGGTGCCGGTCGAGGCGATCGCCGAGGCCGAGGGGGTGCTCGACCCGGACGTGCGCGCAGCGCTGCTGGAGTCGATCAGCCGCGCCCGCCGGGTGCACGCCGATCAGCGGCGTACCGAGCACACCACCCAGGTGGTGCCCGGCGGCACGGTCACCGAGCGGTGGCTGCCGGTCGACCGGGTCGGGCTCTACGTCCCCGGTGGGCTGGCCATGTACCCGTCGACCGTCGTGATGAACGTGGTGCCGGCCCAGGCGGCCGGGGTGCGTTCGCTGGTGGTGGTCAGCCCACCGCAGAAGGACAACGGCGGCCTGCCCGACCCCCGGGTGCTCGCCGCCTGCGCGCTGCTCGGCGTCGACGAGGTCTACGCCGTGGGCGGCGCCCAGGCGGTGGCGATGCTGGCGTACGGGGCGGCGGTGAATCCGGCGGGCGACGCGCGCTGCGAGCCGGTCGACCTGGTCACCGGCCCGGGCAACATCTGGGTGACCGCCGCCAAGCGGCTGCTGCGGGGCGTCGTCGGCATCGACGCCGAGGCCGGGCCGACCGAGATCGCCATCCTGGCCGACGATACCGCCGACCCGGCGCACGTGGCCGCCGACCTGATCAGCCAGGCCGAGCACGACCCGCTCGCCGCGAGCGTGCTGGTCACCCCGTCGGTGGCGCTGGTCGAGGCGGTCGAGCGGGAGCTGGCCCGGCAGGTGCCGGCGACCAAGCACACCGAGCGGGTCACCACGGCGCTGACCGGCGAGCAGAGCGGCGTGGTCCTGGTCGACGACCTCGAGGCCGGGCTGCGGGTGGTCGACGCGTACGCGGCCGAGCACCTGGAGATCCAGACGGTCGACGCCCGCGAGTGGGCGCTGCGGGTGCGCAACGCCGGAGCGATCTTCGTGGGCGCCTGGTCGCCGGTGTCGCTCGGCGACTACTGCGCCGGCTCCAACCACGTGCTGCCCACCGGCGGCTGTGCCCGGCACTCGTCCGGGCTGTCCGTGCAGTCCTTCCTGCGCGGCGTGCACCTGATCGAATACTCGCAGGCCGCGCTGCGCGAGGTGGCCCCGCACGTGGTCACCCTGGCCACCGTGGAGGACCTGCCCGCGCACGGCCAGGCCGTCCGGGCCCGCTTCCCCGGGGGGTCGGGGGCGTGAGCTCGCTCGACGACCTGCCGATCCGCGACGACCTGCGCGGGCTGTCGCCGTACGGCGCGCCGCAGCTCGACGTGCCGGTGCGGTTGAACACGAACGAGAACTCCTACCCGGTGCCGGAGCCGGTGGCCGACGCGATCGGCAAGGCGCTCGCGGCCGAGCTGCGCGACCTGAACCGCTACCCGGACCGGGACGCGGTGGCGCTCCGCGCCGACCTGGCCGGGTACCTCGGGCACGGGCTCACCGTCGAGCAGGTGTGGGCGGCCAACGGCTCCAACGAGATCCAGCAGCAGCTGCTCCAGGCGTTCGGCGGTCCGGGCCGCAGCGCGCTCGGCTTCGTGCCGGCGTACTCGATGCACCCGCTGCTGGCCCTCGGCACCGGCACCCGGTGGGTGCCGGCCCGGCGCGGCGTCGACTTCGGGTTGACCGCCGACGAGGCGGTGGCCCAGGTCCGCGAGCACCGGCCCGACGTGGTCTTCCTCTGCTCGCCGAACAACCCCACCGGCACCGCGCTGGCCCCGGCGGTGGTCGCCGCGGTCCTCGACGCCGCGCCCGGCATGGTGGTGGTCGACGAGGCGTACGCCGAGTTCGCCCGGCCCGGCACGGTCAGCGCGTTGGCCGTGCTGCCGGGGCATCCGCGGCTGGTGGTGACGCGGACGATGAGCAAGGCGTTCGGCTTCGCCGGCGGGCGACTCGGTTACCTGGCTGCCGACGCGGCGGTGGTGCAGGCGGTGCAACTGGTCCGGCTGCCGTACCACCTCTCCGCGCTGACCCAGGCCGCCGCCCGCGCGGCACTGGCCCACCGGGACGCCCTGCTCGGTACGGTGAGCGCGATCATGGCGCAGCGGGACCGGATCGTGGCGACGCTGCGTGGTCGGGGGCTGGGGGTGGCCGACAGCGACGCCAACTTCGTGCTCTTCGAGGTGGGCGGCGACCAGGGCGCCGCCTGGCGCGCACTGCTGGCGCAGGGGGTGCTCGTCCGCGACGTCGGCCTGCCCGGCTGGCTGCGGGTCACCGCCGGCACCCCCGCCGAGACCGACGCCTTCCTTTCTGCGATGGAGACATTCTGATGAGCCGGACCGCCCAAGTGGAGCGGATCACCAAGGAGACCAAGGTCCTCGTCGAGATCGACCTCGACGGCACCGGCACGGCCGAGATCAGCACCGGGGTCGGTTTCTACGACCACATGCTGCACCAGATCGCCCGGCACGGCGGCTACGACCTGACCGTGCGCACCGTCGGCGACCTGGAGATCGACGCGCACCACACCATGGAGGACACCGCGCTCGCCCTGGGCGCCGCGTTCGACCAGGCGCTGGGCGACAAGGCCGGCATCCGGCGGTACGGCTCGGCGACCGTCCCGATGGACGAGGTGCTGGTCCGGGCCGCCGTGGACCTGTCCGGCCGGCCGTACGTGGTGCACGACGAGCCGGCGCTGGCGCCGTACATCGGCCCGGTGTACCCGACCAGCATGACCCGGCACATCTGGGAGTCCTTCGGCCAGGCGGCCCGGATCACCCTGCACATCGACGTGCTGCGGGCGTCCCGGCCGGGCGGTAACCCGGACGCGCACCACGTGGTGGAGGCGCAGTTCAAGGCGGTCTCCCGGGCGCTGCGTGAGGCCACCGCGATCGACCCGCGGGCGGCGGGCGCGATCCCGAGCACGAAGGGCGCTCTCTGATGCGCGTGTTGCCGACGCTGTTGCTGATCCTGGCCGGGGTGCTGGTGGGCGGGGTGTGGTCGCTGTACCGGCAGGGCGCGCCGAAGGCCGCGGTGGTGGTCACCGCGCTCCTGGCCGTGTTGGCCACCGCTGGCGGGGTGCTCT
This sequence comes from Micromonospora sp. NPDC005161, assembly GCF_053599855.1. NCBI lineage: Bacteria > Bacillati > Actinomycetota > Actinomycetes > Micromonosporales > Micromonosporaceae > Micromonospora > Micromonospora sp. NPDC005161. The sequence goes on along the minus strand of NZ_JBSFYQ010000005.1, from coordinate 128,101 downwards.
GGCTGCTCCCGGGCTCGGGCTCATGACCGGCGTCGTGGTGCTCGACTACGGCTCGGGCAACCTGCGTTCCGCGGAGCGGGCGCTGGCCGCTGCCGGCGCGGACGTGCGGGTGACCGACGACGTCGCGGCCGCGGCCGCGGCCGACGGTCTGGTGGTGCCGGGGGTGGGCGCCTTCGCGGCGTGCATGGCCGGGATCGAGGCGCTCGGCGCCGGCCCGGTGATCGCCGAGCGGGTGGCCGCCGGCCGACCGGTGCTCGGCATCTGCGTGGGCATGCAGGTGCTCTTCGAGCACGGGGACGAACACGGTGTGGTGACCAAGGGGCTCGGTCTGCTGCCGGGCGGGGTGACCCGGCTGGCCGCGACCCGGCTGCCGCACATGGGCTGGAACACGGTCCGGGCGCCCCGGGACTCGGTGCTCTTCGCGGGCATGCCGGCGCAGAGCAGGTTCTACTTCGTCCACTCGTACGCGATGGGTGACCCGGCGGCGCTGGCCGCGACCGGCGCCACGGTGACCACGGCCCACCACGACACCGATTTCGTCGCCGCGGTGGAGCGTGGTCCGCTCTCGGCGGCACAGTTCCATCCGGAGAAGTCCGCCGACACCGGTGCCGCGCTGCTGCGTAACTGGCTCGCCACGCTGCCCAGTGGTGGCTGAGCGTCGTCGCCGCCCGGCGCCCGCCCGGCGGGGGTCGCGGTGAGCCGGGAACGGGCGCGCCGCCGGGCGGAACGCGAGGCCGAGCAGGCCCGGGAGCGGGCGGTCCGGCAGCGCCGGGTGGCCCGCCGGCAGCGTCGCCGGGCGGTGGTTCGCCGGTTGACGCCGCAGCTGCGGCGGGGCCGGTCCGGTCGGCTGGCTCGGCACACCAGGGGCGAGCGTGCCGCTATCGTGCTGCTCACCGGGGCGGCGCTGATCCTGATCTGGACGTTCGTCGACGATCTGGCGCTGCGCATCGCGCTGATCGTGCTGTTGCTGCTCGTACTGCCGGCGGTCGTGGTGATCGCCCTGGACCGCCGTACCTGATCGAGGAGAAGACGTGAGCCTCACCCTGTTACCCGCCGTGGATGTCGCCGACGGCCGGGCCGTCCGGCTCGTGCAGGGCGCCGTCGGTAGCGAGAGCATCTACGGCGACCCGCTCGACGCCGCACTGGCCTGGCAGCGTGACGGCGCAGAGTGGATCCACCTGGTGGATCTGGACGCGGCGTTCGGGCGCGGCACCAACGCGCACCTGCTCGCCGAGGTGGTGCGGCAGCTCGACGTGCAGGTGGAGCTCTCCGGCGGCATCCGGGACGATGAGTCGCTGCGCGCGGCGTTGGGCACCGGGGCGGCCCGGGTGAACATCGGCACCGCGGCCCTGGAGGACCCGGTCTGGTGCGACCGGGTGGTCGGGGAGTACGGCGACCGGGTCGCCATCGGGCTGGACGTGCGTGGTCGTACCCTCTCGGCGCGTGGCTGGACCCGTGACGGCGGTGACCTGTACGAGGTGCTGGAGCGGCTGGACAAGGCGGGCGCCAGCCGGTACGTGGTCACCGACATCACCAAGGACGGCACCATGCGCGGGCCGAACCTGGACCTGCTGCGCGAGGTGTGCGGCCACACCGACGCTCCGGTGATCGCGTCCGGCGGTGTGTCCACGCTGGACGACCTGCGGGCGCTGGCGACCCTGGAGCCGCTCGGGGTGGAGGGTGTGATCGCGGGCAAGGCGCTCTACGCGGGCGCCTTCACGGTGGCCGAGGCGCTGCGGACGCTGGCCGAGGTGTAACAGTCACCCGGCTCGGACCGTGGTCACGACCGCATCGCGACCAGATCGGTTGTGCACAACTTAATTGTGGGCTACGGTTCAGCGGTGACCGATGACCTGGTGCTGCGCCGGCAGGTGTGCTTCGCGCTCTACGCCGCGTCGCGCGCCCTGACCGACGTCTACCGGCCGATCCTCGACCGGTTCGGCCTGACCTACCCGCAGTACCTGGTGCTGCTGGTGCTTTGGGAGCGCCCCGACGACGCCCCCACGGTCTCCGAGCTGGGCGCCGAGCTGCGGCTGGACTCCGGCACGCTCTCGCCGCTGCTCAAGCGGCTGGAGGGGGCGGGCCTGGTGGTGCGGCGGCGGTCGGCGCGCGACGAGCGACGGGTCGAGGTGGGCCTCACCGAGCAGGGCCGGGCACTGCGGCAGCAGGTGGACGAAATCCCGCTGCAGATCGCCCGGGCCACCGGGCTCGACATCGCCGAGCTGGTCGCGCTGCGCGACACCCTCACCCGGGTCACCGACACCATCCAACGACAGAAGGAGCAGTGACCATCATGCAGGTGCTCTACACCGCATCCGCCACGGCCAGCGGCGACGGCCGGGACGGCCACGTCGAGACCTCCGACGGCACGTTCACGCTCGACCTGGCCGTGCCGAAGGAGATGGGTGGCGCCGGTGGCGCAGCGAACCCCGAGCAGCTCTTCGCCGCCGGCTACGCGGCCTGCTTCCACGGCGCGCTGCGGCTGGTCGCCCGCCGGGCCAAGGCCGACGTGACCGGCTCGGTCGTCGCCGCCGGGGTGGGCATCGGCCCGAACGGCAGCGGCGGGTTCGGGCTCACCGTGCAGCTCGTCGTCGACCTGCCCGCCGTGCCCCGCGACGCCGCCGAGCAGTTGGTCGAGCAGGCACACCAGGTCTGCCCGTACTCCAACGCCACCCGCGGCAACATCGACGTCGCGCTGACCGTCCGCGAGTCCCTGACCGCGTGACGTCGCGGACCCAGGCCCCGACCGCGACGAGAGGACGACCACCCCGTGACCAGCAACCGTGAGATCCACCTGGCCAGCCGCCCCCAGGGCTGGCCCGTTGAGGAGAACTTCCGGCTCGTCGAGACCGACGTCCCGACGCCCGGCCCGGGCCAGATCGTGGTCCGCAACCAGTACCTGTCGGTCGACCCGTACATGCGTGGCCGGATGAACGACGTCAAGTCGTACGTGCCGCCGTTCGCGCTCGACGCGCCGCTCGACGGCGCCGCGATCGGCGAGGTGGTGGCCAGCGAGGCAGCGGACGTCAGCATCGGCGACACCGTGCTGCACGGGCTGGGCTGGCGGGAGTACGCGGTGCTCGACGCCACCGCCGCCCGCCGGGTCGACCCGAGCCTGGCACCGGTCAGCGCGTACCTCAGCGTGCTGGGTATGACGGGCCTGACCGCGTACGCCGGGCTGCTGGAGGTGGCCGCGATGAAGCCCGGCGAGACGGTCTTCGTCTCCGCCGCGGCCGGCGCGGTCGGCAGCCTGGTCGGCCAGATCGCCAAGCTCAAGGGCGCCGGCCGGGTGATCGGCAGCGCCGGCTCGCCGGCCAAGGTGGAGCGACTGCGGGCGCTGGGCTTCGATGCCGCCTTCGACTACCACGACGGGTCGGTCCGCGACTCGCTGAAGGCGGCCGCCCCGGACGGCGTCGACGTCTACTTCGACAACGTCGGCGGCGATCACCTGGAGGCGGCGATCTCGGTGCTGAACCTGCACGGTCGGGCCGCCATCTGCGGCATGATCGCGCAGTACAACGACACCGAGCCACCGGCCGCGCCACGCAACCTGGCGCTGGTCATCGGCAAGCGGCTCACCCTGCGCGGCTTCCTGGTCCGCGACCACGAGGACGTGCGCGAGGCGTTCGTCCGTGACGTCGCCGGCTGGCTGCGCGAGGGCCGGCTCTTCTACGACGAGACGATCGTGGACGGCATCGAGAACGCCCCGGCGGCGTTCCTCGGGCTGCTCCGCGGCGACAACCTGGGCAAGATGCTCGTCCGGGTGTAAGGAAGGGCCCCCTGTTAACGCCTGCGGTATAGGAAGGGCCCCTTCCTAACACGCACAGCACCAAACGGCACCCGCGGTGGCCGGCCACACAGGCCGGCCACCGTCGTGTCGCGGAGGGATAGGCTGGCGGGCATGACCGTGGCGGTGCGGGTGATCCCCTGTCTGGACGTGGACGCCGGGCGGGTGGTCAAGGGGGTCAACTTCCTCGACCTGCGTGATGCCGGTGACCCGGTGGAGCTGGCCGCCGCCTACGACCGGGCCGGCGCGGACGAGCTGACCTTCCTCGACGTCACCGCGTCCTCCAGCGACCGGGGCACCATGCTCGACGTGGTGCGCCGCACCGCCGAGTCGGTGTTCATCCCGCTGACCGTCGGCGGCGGCGTCCGGCAGGTCGCCGACGTCGACACGCTGCTCCGCGCCGGCGCGGACAAGGTCGGCGTGAACACCGCCGCCATCGCCCGGCCGGAGCTGATCGCCGAGATCGCCGACCGGTTCGGCCGGCAGGTGCTGGTGCTCTCCCTCGACGTGCGCCGGGCCCCGGCCGGCACCACGCCCAGCGGCTTCGAGGTCACCACGCACGGCGGCCGGCGCGGCACCGGGATCGACGCGGTGTACTGGGCGCAGCGGGGCGCCGAGCTGGGTGCGGGGGAGATCCTGCTCAACTCGATGGACGCCGACGGCACCAAGGCGGGCTTCGACCTGGCACTGATCGGCGCGGTACGGGCGGTGGTGGACGTGCCGGTCGTGGCCAGCGGTGGCGCCGGCGAGGTGGCCCACTTCGCGCCCGCCATCGGTGCCGGGGCGGACGCGGTGCTCGCCGCCAGCGTCTTCCACTTCGGCGAGCTGACCGTGGCCGAGGTCAAGGACGCGCTGCGCCGCAGCGGCCACCCGGTGCGCTGAGCCCGATCAGTGCCCTCCGGAGTGACCCTCCGGTGAACGCCGAGGTGTGGGAATCGAGCGGACCGCGTACTCCTGGACAGCCGCCGCGTGGTCGGCCTCGTCCAGGTTCCACTCGGCGCTGCCCGGCGCGTGCCGGCGGCTCAGCACGCCCTGGACGGTGTCCACCATGGTCGCCACACCGGCGCGTGGCCGGGAGCGCCAGAGCTGCTCGCCCTCGGCGGTGATCCGGAACCAGCCGTCGGCGACGCTGACCAGACCGGCGCCGACCAGCCGTCGGACGGCGGCCTCCACCTCGTGCCGCTGCGGGATCGCCTGGTTGAGGTGATCGGCGGTGGAGAGCACGTCGGCCAGGCGGACGCCCTCCGGACGGCGGCTGGTGGCGGACCGACGGTGCCGCCCCGCCCCGCTCGCGATCACCAGCGACACGAAGATCCAGGCGTCGGTCCAGCGCCAACCGTTCTCCCCCATGCAGAGATGATGACGGCGAGCGTCGCGGAAGGGAACACCAACCCACCAACCGGCCCGCCTCCACCACCGGCGCGTGCCGGTGCGCGGACCGTCGGTGAACGCTCAGCCCGCCGGGCCCACCGGCGTGACGGCTCCCGGCGCGGTGGCCGAGGGGTCGGGCACGCCGGGCAGTGGGTCGGGTGCCGCGGGGTGCTGTTCGGGCACCGCGAACAGCGGGATGAAGAGCTGCGCCAGCGGGCCGATGGCCAGCGCGTACGCCACGGTGCCCACACCGACCGTGCCGCCCAGCAGCCAGCCCAGCGCCAGCACGGTGACCTCGATGACCGTGCGCACCAGGCGGATCGAACGGCCGGGTCGGCGGGCCACGAAACCGGTCATCAGCCCGTCGCGTGGGCCGGGGCCGAGCCGGGCGCCGAGATAGAGACCGGTGGCGGCGCCGTTGGCGACGATCCCGGTGATCAGCAGCGCGATCCGGACGCCGAGCGGGCCGCCGGCCGGCAGCAGGGCCAGCGTGGCGTCCACCACCAGGCCGATCACCACCACGTTGCTGACCGTGCCGAGGCCGGGGCGTTGCCGCAGCGGAATCCAGAGCAGCAGCACTAGCGCGCCGACCCCGATGGTGACCGTGCCGAAGGAGAGCCGGGTCAGCTCGGCCAACCCCTGGTGGAACACGTCCCACGGGTCGAGGCCCAGGTCGGAGCGGATCATCAGAGCCATGCTGATCCCGTACAGGGTCAGCCCGGCGTACAGCTGGGCCAGCCGTCGCGCAGGCCGGTGCCGCAGATTGCCAATCAGTGCCATGCATGCCACCCTAGGTGCCAATCCTCCCGGAGGAAGAAGCCAATATCGGAGGAGTGGCCATGACAGCTCAGGTGCGCGGCAGCCAATTGGCCCGTCTGCTCGGGCAGTGGCACGCCCTGCCGGGTCGTCGCCGCAGCCCCGACTACGCCGCCCTGGCCGGCGCGGTGCGCGGGCTGCTCGCCGACGGCCGGCTGCCGCTCGGCGTCCGCCTGCCGGCGGAACGGGAGCTGGCCGAGGCGCTGCGGATCAGCCGGACCACGGTCACCGCCGCGTACCGGCAGCTGCGCGAGACCGGGCACCTGGCCAGCCGCCGGGGAGCCGGCAGCTGGACCATGCTGCCCGGTAACCACCGGGTGGCCAGCACCGGGCTGTGGACCCCGCTGGACGACCGGGAGATGATCGACCTCGGCGTCGCCGCGCTGGCCGCCCCGCCGCAACTGCTGGCGGCCGCCCGCGCCGCCGCCGAGGACCTGCCCCGCTACCTGGGCGGGGCCGGCTACCACCCCACCGGGATCATCGAGCTGCGCGAGGCGGTGGCCGACGGGTACGCCGCCCGGGGCCTTCCCACCTCGGCCGACCAGATCATGATCACTAGTGGCACCCAGCACGCGCTGGACCTGGTGCTGCGACTCGCCCTGGCCCCCGGCGGCAGCGTGCTGGTCGAGTCACCGACCTACCCCAACGCGCTCGCCGCGCTGGCCGGCCGGCGCGCTCGCATCGCCACCCACGGCCTGGCCGCCGACGCCGGTTGGGAGTCCGACCTGCTACTGGGCAGCCTCCGGCAGACCCGACCCAAGCTGGCCTACCTGATCCCGGAGTTCCAGAACCCGACCGGGCACCTGATGTCGGCGTCGCTGCGCGAGCGGGTGGTGGCCGCCGCCCACGCCGTCGGCACCGACCTGGTCATCGACGAGTCCTTCGTGGACCTGCCGCTGGACGGCACCGAGCTGCCCCCGCCGACGGCCACCTTCGACCGGCACAGCCGGGTGGTCAGCATCGGCGGGATGAGCAAGCCGTACTGGGGTGGCCTGCGGATCGGTTGGGTACGCGCCTCCGCCCCGCAGGTGCAGCGGCTGGCCGCCGTCCGGGTCGGCGTGGACATGGCCAGCCCGGTGCTGGACCAACTCGTCGCCGTGCACCTGCTCGCCGACGCGAAGGCCATCGTCGCGGACCGCCGCGCCCAACTCGCCGCCCAGCGCGACGCGCTGCTCGGCGCGCTGGCGCACCGGCTGCCGGACTGGCGGATCACCGTGCCACGCGGCGGCGTGACGCTCTGGGCCGAACTGGACGGCCCGGTCTCCAGCGCGTTGGCCCGGGCCGCCGAGGATGTCGGCGTCCGGCTGGCGCCCGGCCCCCGGTTCGGCCTGGACGGCACCCTGGAGCGCTTCCTGCGGCTGCCGTTCACCCTGCCCGCCGCGGACCTCGTCGAGGCCGTCGGGCGGATCGCCGCAGTCCGCTACGACCTGGACCGCACCGGCCGGCAGCGGTGGAGCGAGCCCACCGTCATCGCCTGAGACCGTCGCCCCGAGCGCAAGCCCCGGGTGGGATCGCCGTCACGTCGTCGCGGGGGCCTCGCCGGTCCGCCTGGACTGCGAGACTGTGCGCCGTGACGATTGGCGGTACGACGCGGCGGACGCCGCGGATGCGGGCGATGACCGAGGGCTCCACGGTGACCCCGCTGGAACTCTTCTTCGACCTGGTCTTCGTCTACGCGCTCACCCAGGTGACCGCGCTGATGGCGGACGACCTCACCGGTGCCGGCCTGCTGCGGGGCCTGCTGCTGCTGGCCCTGCTCTGGTGGTGCTGGTGCTGCTACGCCTGGCTGGGCAACACGGTGCGGGCCGACGAGGGCCTGGTGCGGGTGGTGCTGTTCGCCGTCATGGCCACCATGTTCGTGGTCGCGGTGACCATCCCGGAAGCCTTCGACGACCTTCCCGGCGGGCTCTCCGGCCCGGTGGTCTTCGCCGCCTGCTACCTGGTCGTCCGGGTGCTGCACCTGGTGCTCTACTACTTCGCGGCACGTGGTGACGCCGGGCTGCGCCGTCAACTGCTCCGCGCTGCCCTGCCGATGCTCGCCGGGGCGCTGCTGCTCTTCTCCGCCGCGGTGGTGCCGCAGCGGCTGACCGACACACCGCAGCAGGTCGACACGATCCGCACGGCTCTCTGGGTGCTCGCACTCGCTGTCGACTACGGCGGGATCATGGCGATCGGGGCGCGGGGCTGGCAGATCTTCTCCGCCGCCCACTGGACCGAACGGCACGGCCTGATCATCATCATCGCGCTCGGCGAGTCGCTGGTGGCCATCGGCGTGGGGGTCACCGCGCTGCCCATCTCCTGGCCGATCATCGTCGCCTCGGTGCTGGCCATCGTGGTCACCGCCGCGCTCTGGTGGGCGTACTTCGACGTGGTGTCGATCGCCGCCGAGCGGGTGCTCCACCGGGCCGAGGGCGCCGCCCGCGCCGCGCTGGGCCGCGACTCCTACACCTACCTGCACCTGCCCATGGTGGCCGGCATCATCCTGCTCGCCCTCGGCTTCAAGAAGGTGCTGTCGTACGTGGGGGACGGCACCGAGCACGAGCTGAGCGACCCGCTGCACGGGCTGGGACTGCTGGCCCTCTACGGCGGCGTGATCCTCTACCTGCTGGGCCACCTCGGCTTCCGGCTGCGCAACATGGGCTCGGTCAACTGGCCTCGGGTGGCGACGATGCTGCTGCTGGTGGCGCTGCTGCCGGTGGCCGACCACCTGCCGGCGCTGGCCGCGCTGGGCCTGCTGGCCGCCGTCTGCGTCGGAATGGTGGTCGCCGAGGTGCGGCTGTTCGGCGCTGCCCGCCGCGAGCTGCGGGACTCCTTCCTCGCGGAGCACGGCGCGGGCGCGGCTCCGGGCGACTGACCGGAGCAGGCGGCGCGGGTGGGTGGCGGAACACAGCGGTGCACGGCACCGGTCGCGGCGGCCGGCCAGACGCACCGGCGGGCTGCGCACCCGTGAACGCCGGCAGCCCCGAGACCTGATCGGTGCGGGGCCGCCGGCGGTCGAGCTCAGAGGGCGTCTGATTCACGTATTTTGCGAGTGATGCAACATTCAGATGTCTCGCCAGGTCGGGGTGCTTTCGTCGGTGACGCGTTTGGTGAGGTTGTCGATCATCGCGATGCGGATCATGCTGGCGGAGCTGTTCGGTAGGGCTTCGTAGTCACGGGCGAGGCGCCGGTGCAGCATGATCCAGCCCAGGGTGCGTTCGACGACCCATCGGCGTTTAACCACTGAGAACCCTTTGACGTGCGGGTCTTTGCTGACGACCTCGACATCGATGCCGAGGGTGGCGCCGTGTTCGATCACCCGGTTCTTGAAGCCGGCGTCGACCCAGGACTTGGACAGGGCGGGGTGGGCGGCTTTGGCTTGTTCCAGCAGATCAATACCGATGGTGTTGTCGCTGGCGCTGGCTGCGGTGACGATGACCGCGAGCAGCAGGCCGAGGGCGTCGGTCACGATGCCGCGCTTGCGTCCGACGATCCTCTTGCCGGCGTCGATGCCCTGCGTGGCGAGCGGGGCGTTGGTGGAGGTCTTCACGCTCTGCGTGTCGATGACGCAGGCCGACGGCTGTGCGGTGCGTCCGGCCCTGGTGCGGGCCAGTGCGGTGAGGTCGTAGTTGAGCTGGGTGAAGATGCCGTTGGTGGTCCAGGCGGTGAAGTAGCCGTAGACGGTCTGCCATGGCGGGAAGTCGTGTGGCAGGTAGCGCCAGGCAATGCCGGTGCGGTTGACGTAGAGGATCGCGTTGAAGATTTCGCGTAGGTCGTGGGTGGCGGTGCGTCCGCCGATGCCTGCGTCGGTGCGGGCCTGGCGCCAGGCCGAGAGCCGTGGTGCGATCAGCGCCCAGCGGGCGTCGGACAGGTCGGAGGGGTAGGCGGGCCGCTCGGTCACACAGTAGGTCTACTGTGGATGGCACGTGGTGGATAGCACCTGGAGTCCGACGATTCCAGAGCTTTCTGAACCAGACACGATCCGTGGATCAAAGCCGGCGTATCGCATCGGCATCAATCGGGCCCAACCGTTCCTGGTGGTGGTCATTCGACTCTGCCCGATGCCCTGCCGACCACGCTGACGAAAGCAGCAATCCACAACAGGAGAGATCAAAACGCCCAGTCAGGGCTCGTCTCAGAGTTCGGCGAGGGTGCCGGCGTACATCTTGTCGATCTCGGCGGCGAAGTTGCTCTCCACACCGCGCCGCTTGATCTTCAACGACGGGGTGATCTCGCCGTCCTCGATGGTCAGGTCGCGCGGCAGGATCGCCACCTTCTTGATCGTCTCCCAGCGGTTGAGCTTGGCGTTGAGCTGGGCGACGTACTCCTCGACCATCGCCTTGGCCTCCGGCGAGGTGACGATGGCCGAGTAGTCGCGGCCCTCCAGCGGGCCGCCGGCCACCCACCCCCGGATCGCGTCCGGGTCCAGCGTGACCAGCATCGTGCAGAAGTTGCGGGCCTGCCCGACGACGACCGCCTGCGAGGTGTACGGGCAGATCGCTTTGAACATCCCCTCGATGTGCGAGGGCGCGATGTACTTGCCGCCCGAGGTCTTGACCAGGTCCTTCTTCCGGTCGGTGATCCGCAGGTAGCCCTGCTCGTCGAGGCTGCCGATGTCGCCGGTGCGGAAGAACCCGTCCTCGGTGAACGCGGCGGCGGTCTCCTCCGGCAGGTTGTGGTAGCCGCGCATCACCGGCCGGCCGCGGACCAGGATCTCCCCGTCGGTGTCGATCCGGCACTCCAGGTCGCCCATCGCCCGGCCCACCGTGCCGATCCGCAGCCCGGACGGCGGGTTGACGAAGTTGCCGGCGCTCGTCTCGGTCAGGCCGTAGCCCTCGGAGATCGGCAGGTTGGCGGCGGCGAAGAAGGTGGCGATCTCCGGGCTGAGCGGAGCCGCGCCGGAGACCAGCACCCGCATCCGGCCGCCCAGGCGGGCCTGGAGCTTGCTGAACACCAGCTTCTCGGCCAACCCGTAGCGCAGCTTCAGCCCGGCGGGCACCGGCTTGCCGGCCTGCTCCAGGGTCACCTTCTCCTTGCCGACCCGGACGCCCCAGGCGAAGATCTTCGCCTTCGCGCCGCCGGCGCCCTGCGCGGTGGTCACCGCCTTGTTGTAGACCTTCTCGAACACCCGGGGAGCGCCGCACATCAGCGTCGGCCGGATCACCGAGAGCAGGTCGACCAGCTTGTCCACCCGCCCGTCGACGTAGGTGGGCAGGCCCACGTGGATGGCGCCGCAGAGCAGCGTCTTGCCGAACGAGTGGGCCAGCGGCAGCCACAGGTACTGCAGGTCGTCGTCGCGGAGCAGCCCGACCTCGGCCTGCGCCACGGCCTCCCAGCACCAGCCGCCGTGCAGCAGTTCGACGCCCTTGGGCCGGCCGGTGGTGCCGGAGGTGTAGATCAGGGTGGCCAGGTGCTCCGGACCGATGCCGGCCACCAGCATGTCGATCAGATCCGGCTCGGCGGCCAGCGCGCGGGCGCCCCGCTCCTCCAGGTCAGCGAGGGTGAGCTGGGGGACCGCGGCGGTCTCGTCGGCGGCGCCGTCGAGGAGCACCACGTGGGTCAGCGCGGGCAGGTCCGCGCCGGCGATCTTGGCGGCCTGGGCCGGGTTCTCCGCGAAGAGCACCTTCGAACCGGAGTCGGCGATGATGTAGGTCGCGTCCGCCGGCTCGGTGGTCGGGTAGACGGTGGTGGTCGACCCGCCGGCGCACATGATGCCGAGGTCGGCGATCACCCAGTCCAGGCGGGTGTTGGCGAGGATCGCGACGGGATCCTCCTGGCCGACGCCCAGGCCGTGCAGGCCGGCGGCGACCGCCTTGGCGCGCTGGCCGACCTGCTCCCAGGTCAGCCAGACCGGGCCCGACTCGTCGGGGGCCGGGTAAGCGAACGCGTGCCGGTCGGGGGTGGCCGCCACGCGCTTGAGGAACATGTCCGGGATGGAGCGGTACGGGACATCGAGAGCCATCGCTGTAGCCGCCTTCGGGGGTGGTGGCGTGACGATCGTCACGTCATAGTGGTTACCGAAGGGTATTGCCTGTCGCCGGGCATCGGCTAGCCCTGGTGATCGTCCGGGCCCCCCGTCCCGCCATCCGGTACGCCGGATCAGGCGTAACGGGCGGCCACCAGTGACCAGTCGTAGGTTGCCCGGATCCAGTTGCGCCGGGCGGCGAGCGCCGGGTGCAACCCCTCGTCCCCGCTGGCGAGCAGCGCGTCCTCCGCGGTCAGGTACGCCGTCAGCCCCTGGTTGAACCGGTCGGCCGCGGCCCGCAGCGCGCCCGGTTCGTCCGTGCCGGTCTCCTGGGCGATCACGGTCACCAGGTTGTGCGCGTCCGGGTCGGCCCGGCTCTCCTTGCCGAAGGAGAAGAGGTCGTTGCACCAGCAGACCAGGTCCACCGCCAGCAGGTCCAGGGCGGCCAGCGCCGGGTCGGCGTGCCGGCTCGGCTCGGGCGGCTCCTCCGACGCCAGGTCGGTCAAGGTGAGGCAGGGGTGCACGCCGCCGATGTGTCGGCGCAGTTGGACGTACTCCGCGACCTCGGGCACCCGTCGGCGCTCCCGGTTGGTCGCCTCCCAGAGCAGCGCCAGCAGGTACTCCCGTACCTGGCTGACGAACCGCAGCAGCAGTGTCGGGCGGTCGTGCAGCCGGGCCCGGCGGCACAGGTCGTGCAGCGCGTCACCCAGCGGCCCCGCGGTCGGCGGCACGACGTCGGGGTCACCGCACCGGTCCAGCACGTCGAGAAGGGTGCCGATCGCCGGCGCCAGCCGGCCCGGGTCGGCGCCGAGGCCGTCCTCGTCGCAGGCGTCGTCCATCACGAAGAGCCAGGAGATCAGGTCGGTGAGCAGCCGCAGCCCGTCCGCCGACCCGTCGGGGGAGGCTCGCTCGGCCAGGCCGGCGGCGTCCGCCCGCTGTAGCCGATGGACCCGATGGCTGGAATCGATCAGCCCGAACGCGCGCGCCCACTCGACGCTCTCGTCCGCCACTCGATCCGTGGCCTCGTGGCGCCCCACGGGAAACGGGGGCTCCCGCAGCGCCGAGATCGCGAAAGTCCGCACAATACGCCCCCACTCGTGCCGCCCCGGCGCGGAACGGCGCGGTGAAGCGTACGGGAGCAGGGATCGTTACGCGTCGCTGGGCGCGATGCTTTCCACGAGCGAGGTCGTGACCGTTTAGGTACAGAGAGTTACAATCCCAGGCTGGCGTTGCGGAGCAGTCGCGCGGACGCCGCCGAGCCGTCCAACTGGACGCGGGCCACCCGCTGCCGGCCGGAAAGGAACAGGGTCAACTCGGCCGGGGCGCCGACCACCCGCAGCCGCTCGCCGCCGCGGCCGACGGAGATCTCGCCGTACCCCGGCGCCTGTACGTAGAGGTCCGCCGGAAAGCGGCGCAGAGCCAGTCGGGCCAGCGGGCCGGCCCGCCTCCACAGCGCGGCCTGCAGGCCGGGCGGCAGCTCGCGCGGCAGCCACCCCGACCCGGCCCGCCGCACGTCCTCGTGGTGGATGAAGAACTCCAGCATGTTGGCCAGTTCGTCGGTCAGCGGGTTGCTGACCGGGCTCCACACCGGTGGCCGGCGCACCTGCGCCACCAGGTCGGCGTAGGGCCGGGCGGCAAGACGGCGCCGGACCCGTTCGGCGTACCCGCGCAGCGGGGCCAGCAAAATCCCGCCGGCCGCGTCCGGGCGGCGCTCCCGCAGCACCAGGTGCGCGGCGAGATCGCGGGTCGCCCAGCCCTCGTTGATCGTCGGCGCGTCCGGCCCGAGGGCCAGCAGAAGATCCGCCAGCGCCTCGCGCTCGGCTCGGGCGTACCGCATTGCCAGATCGTAGGCCCACGGGCCCGTCGGCGCCCGCCGGCGGACGCCCGGTCGGCAGAACCGATCTCGTCGCCCTCGGATACGTGATGGTCGACATATGCGGTCCGAGTCGGCGGGGGTGGTCCTGACCGGTAAGGATGAGGGAGATAATGGTGGCTTACGGCGGGGGAGAGCGTGGCGAGCAAGACAAGTCGGGATGTGCTCGGCCGGGGGCTGGGGGTTCTGCGGCAGGCGATCCGGGAGCAGCCACGGATCTTCACGGTGGCGGTGGTCGGCAGCGTGCTGTTCGGCTCGATGGTCATCGTCAGCGCGTACGTGGTCGGCGGGGTCGTCGGCGACGTGGTGGTGCCGGCCATCGCGCGGGGCGAGGTGGCCACCGGCAGCCTGGCACTGGCCGCGATCGCCCTGTTCGGCATCAGCGTGCTGCGGGTCGTGGGCATCTTCGGCCGCCGGCTCGGCGCCGGTTACATGCAGTACCGCCTCCAGGCCGCCTACCGCCGCCGGGTCACCCGTCGCTACCTGGACCTGCCGCTGTCCTGGCACCACCGCAACGCCACCGGCACCCTGCTCTCCAACGCCAACTCGGACGTCGAGGCGGCCTGGTATCCGATCGCGCCGCTGCCCTTCGCGGTCGGCACCCTGGTGATGCTGGTCGGCGCGATCGTCTCGCTGTTCGCCACCGACTGGGCGCTTGCCCTGGTCGGCCTCGCGGTCTTCCCCGCGCTGTTCGCGCTCAACGTGGTCTACTCCCGCCGGATGGCGCCCCGGCAGGCCCGGGCGCAGCGGCTGCGCGCCGAGGTCAGCGGCATCGCCCACGAGAGCTTCGACGGCGCCCTGGTGGTCAAGACGATGGGCCGGGAGGCGCAGGAGACCGCCCGGTTCGCCGGCCGGGCCGGTGAGCTGCGCGACGCGCTGATCTCGGTCGGCCGGCTGCGCGGCGTCTTCGATCCGCTGCTGGAGACGCTGCCCAGCCTCGGCACCCTGGCCGTGCTGGTGGTCGGGGCGTTCCGGCTGCGCCAGGGCGCGATCAGCGTCACCGAGCTGGTCAGCGTGGCCTTCCTCTTCACCGTGCTGGCCTTTCCGGTGCGGGCCATCGGCTGGGTGCTGGCCGAGCTGCCGCGCAGCGTCGCCGGCTGGGACCGGGTCCGCCGGGTGCTCGACGCCACCGGCGAGATGCCGTACGGGCGGCGGGTGCTCGACCCGGCCACCTCGGGCCCGGCCACCCTCAGCTTCACCGACGTGCACTTCTCCTACCCGCCGGCCGAGGCGCACCAGCCCGGCGTGCAGGTGCTCGGCGAGGTGGGCTTCACGGTGCCCGCCGGACGGACGGCGGCCCTGGTGGGGCCGACCGGCGCCGGGAAGTCCACCATCGCCTCGCTGGCGGTGCGCCTGGTCGACCCGGACGCCGGCATCGTCACGCTGGACGGCGTGGACATGCGCGAGCTGACCGCCGCGTCGCTGGCCGGCACGGTCGCCCTGGTCGCCCAGGTGCCGTTCGTCTTCGATGACACGGTCCGCGCCAACATCGCCCTCGACCGGCCGGGCATCGACGACGAGGACGTCTGGGCGGCACTGCGGCTGGCCGAGGCGGACGGGTTCGTCGCGGCGCTGCCCGAGGGTCTGGACACGATGGTCGGCGAGCGGGGCACCTCGCTCTCCGGCGGGCAGCGGCAGCGGCTCACCCTGGCGCGCGCGCTGGCCGGCCGGCCGCGCCTGCTGGTGCTCGACGACGCGACGAGCGCGGTGGACCCCCGGGTGGAGGCGGCCATCCTGGCCGGGCTGCGCTCGTCGGCGGGTGAGCCCGGCGTGCCGGCGGCGTCGATCCTGGTGGTGGCGTACCGCCGGGCCACCATCGCACTGGCCGACGAGGTCATCTACGTGGAGCAGGGGCGGGTGATCGCGCGGGGCACGCACAGCGAGCTTTTGGCCACCGTGCCCGGCTACGCCGACCTGGTCACCGCCTACGAGCAGGCGGAGGTCGACCGCGCGCAGGAGCGTCCGTACGAGGACGAGGTCGCGCCGCTGCCCTCGGGCCTGGAAATCGAGGTGGACCGGTGAGCGCGAGGAGTGCAGCGCAGCGGAGCCCCGCAGTCGCGAACGAAAGGCCGGCCCGGTGAGCGCTGAGACTGACGAGCGGGTCGAGACGACCTGGCAGACCCTGCGGCGAGGGTTGTCGCTCTCGCCGGAGCTGCGGACCGGGCTGGCGGGCACTCTGGCCCTGGCGCTGGTCTACATGGTGGGCCGGGTGGCCGTGCCGGTCGCCGTGCAGCAGGGCATCGACCGCGGCATCGTCGGCGGTCTGAACCTGAACGTGGTCTGGTCGGTGGTGGTGATCACCGCCGCGATCCTCACGGTGACCACGCTCTGCGGCTACCTGATGATGCGCCGGTTGTTCACGGTCAGTGAGACGGCGCTGGCCAACGTGCGGACGAGGGCGTTCCGGCACGTGCACGACCTGTCGATGCTGCACCAGCAGTCGGAGCGGCGCGGCTCGCTGGTCTCGCGGGTGACCAGCGACGTCGACCAGATCACCCAGTTCCTCCAGTGGGGTGGGGTGATCCTGCTGGTCAACCTCGGCCAGCTGGTGGTCACCACGATCGTCATGCTGGCGTACTCCTGGCAGTTGACCCTGGTGGTGCTGGTGGCGTTCCTGCCGGCGGTGTTCATCATCCGGCAGTTGCAGCGTCGCCTCGGCGCGGCGTACGCGACGGTGCGTCAGCGCACCGGCACGCTGCTCGGCGCGATCGGCGAGAGCGTGGTGGGCGCGCCGGTGATCCGGGCGTACGGCATCGCGGGGCGCACCGCGCGGCGGCTGGACGACGCGATCGACAGTCAGCGCCTGGCGCAGCAGCGGGCGATCCGGATCAGCATCGTGGGCAGCTCGGTCGGCGAGCTCGCCGCCGGGGTGGCGCTGGCCGGCGTGGTGGTGCTCGGGGTGACGCTGGGGGTGGACGGCACGCTGTCGATCGGCCAGCTGACCGCGTTCCTCTTCCTGGTGACGCTCTTCATCCAGCCGGTGCAGATCGCCACCGAGGTGCTCAACGAGGCGCAGAACGCGATCGCGGGCTGGCGCCGGGTGCTCGACGTGCTGGACGTCGCCCCGGACGTGGCTGACCCGGGGGAGCAGGGGCGGGAGCTGCCGGGCGGGCCGTTGGACATCAGGTTCGCCGGGGTGCGGTTCGCCTATCCGGGCGGTCCTCCCGTGCTGCACGACATCGACCTGGACATCCCGGCGAAGAGCCGGGTGGCGGTGGTCGGCGAGACCGGCAGCGGCAAGACCACCTTCGCCAAGCTGCTGACCCGGTTGATGGATCCGTCGGCGGGCGCCGTGCTGCTGTCCGGGGTGCCGCTGGCGGAGGTCCGGTTCGACTCGCTGCGCTCGCGTGTGGTGATGGTCCCGCAGGACGGGTTCCTCTTCGACGCGACGGTGGGGGACAACGTCCGGTTCGCCCGGCCGGAGTTGACCGACGAGCAGCTCAGCGTCGCCTTCACGGAGCTGGGCCTGGCGGACTGGCTGGACGGCCTGCCGGCTGGCCTGGACACGCCGGTCGGCGAGCGCGGGGAGGCGCTCAGCGTGGGGGAACGGCAGCTGGTCGCGCTGGCGCGGGCGTACGTGGCCGACCCGGACCTGCTGGTGCTGGACGAGGCGACCAGCGCGGTGGACCCGGCGACCGAGGTGCGCCTGCAACGCACCCTGGACGCGGTCACCCGAGGTCGGACCACCCTGGCCATCGCGCACCGGCTCTCCACGGCGCAGGCCGCCGACGAGGTGATCGTGGTGGATCGGGGGCGGGTCGTGCAGCGCGGCCCGCACGACGAGCTGGTCCGCGACGCCGACTCGGTCTACGGCCTGCTCTACGCGTCCTGGCTGGAGCAGACCCGGTAACGGAGCGGTACCCACCTGCGGCTTGATGGCTGGACGCCGCCGGCCGGGTGCTCTACGCTCCGGGTTAGGTAAGCCTAACCTCTGAAGGAGGTCGCGCCATGCGGCCCAGCCCCGCCGAGATCGTTCGTACCCTCGTCGCCGGCCGGCTGCCCGGTCTCGTCCACCTGGCCCACCGGCCGGGCCCGCACCACGCCCGGCACGTGACCGACGCGGACGGTCGGGTGCTGCTGCTGGTCCCGGTGGCCAGCCACCTGGCCGCCGCGCTGCGGCCGGCCGCCGGGGGCAGCGACGTCGCGGTGGTGCTCGACGTGCTCGACCTGCCGCCCGCCGCCGGCGCACCGGGGCTGGGACGGGCCTGGGTCTCCGGCTGGGCAGCCGAGCTGCACGGCGCCGAGGCCCGCCGCGCGGCGGTCGACTTCGCCGCGGTGGAGCCGACCGGCGACCTGCTCGACCTGGGCGTCCGGTTCCGGCTGTTCCGCTTCGAGGTGATCGAGGTCCGCTGGGAACGCGCCGGCGTCGTGCAGCGGATCGACCCGGGGGAGTACGCCGAGGCCGAGCCGGACCCGGTGCATCCGGTCGAGGCGCGGCTGCTGGCCGACCTCACGGAGCGCGACGCCGGCCAGGTGGCCGCGTACCTGCGCCGGCAGCTCGGGTTGACCGAGCAGACCCCGGACGGGCCGCCCCGGGTGGTGCGCATCGACCGCTACGGGCTGGTGGTCGCTCTCGGCCGCCCCGGCGCCCGGCGGCGGGTCCGGCTCACCTTCCCGTGCCCGGTGGCCGACCCGGACGATCTCGTCCGGCTGCTGCCGCCGCTGCGCCACCGTGCCGAGGCCCGCCCGCCGGGCTGACCGCTCGCCGGAAGCGCCGACGGTCTAGCTCGGCAGCGGCCCGGTCAGGTAGCGCTGCACGGTCGGGCCGATGGCCGCGACCAGCGTCTCCGGGTCGGCGGACGCCACCGGCTCCAGCCGGATCACGTGCCGCATCATGCCCAGCCCGATCAGCTGGGTGGCGACCAGCGAGCCGCGCAGCGGCAGCTCGGTCGGCTCGACGTCGAGCTGGTCGATCACCCGGCGCAGCACCTGCGTCGTGATGAACTCACGCAGCAGCCGGGCCGTCCACTCGTTGCTCACCGCGGAGCGCAGCAGAGCCACCCCGGCGCTGCCGGCCGGCGAGTCCCAGACGCCGAGGAAGGTGCGGACCAGCCGTACGCCGATGCCGTCCTGGCCGCCCGCGAGCACCTTCGGCACCACCTCTCCCGGGTCGACCGGGAAGTTCATCGCGGCCAGGAAGAGCTGGTCCTTGCTGCCGAAGTAGTGGTGCACCAGCGCCGGGTCCACCCCGGCGGTGCCGGCGATGGCGCGGATCGAGGCGGCGTCGAAGCCGCGCTCGGCGAACGCCGCCCGCGCCGCGTCGAGGATAGCCTCGCGGGTGCCCTGGTTGCCGGGTCGCCGGCCGGTCCGCCGCGCCATCGCCGCCCTTCGTTCGCCCGCCGGTCAGCCGCTGCGCCGGCGCAGGGTGGCCGCCGCGAGCACCAGCGCCAGCACCACCGCGCCGAGCACCACCACCACGTCCCGCCACATCGTCCCGGTCGGCTCGGCGTTGGCGCCGACCTCCTGCAACGCCTCGACGGCGTACGACAGGGGGAAGGCGTCGCTGAGCGCCTGGAGCCAGCCGGCCATCTCGTCGCGGGCCACGAACAGCCCGCAGAGCAGCAGCTGGGGGATCACCACGACCGGCAGGAACTGTACTGCCTGGAACTCGGTGCGGGCGAAGGCGCTGCAGAACAGCCCGAGGGCGACGCCGAGCACGGCGTCGATCACGGCGATCCCGATCACCAGCCCGCTGCTGCCGGCGGTGTCCAGGTCGAAGATCCAGTACGCCACACCGGCGGCGACCACGGCCTGCGCGGCGGCGGCCAACCCGAACGCGATGCCGTAGCCGAAGAGCAGGTCGAGCTTGCCCAGCGGGGTGGTGAGCAGCCGCTCCAGGGTGCCGGAGGTGCGCTCGCGGAGCATGGCGATGCTGGTCACCAGGAACATGATCACGAACGGGAAGATGCCGAGCATCACCAGCGCGACCCGGTCGAACGTCGACGGCTGCCCGGGCGGGGTCGGCTGGTCGGCGTACATGAAGTAGACCAGGGTGAGCAGGGCGGACGGCACCGCCACGAGCAGCGCGATGGTGCGCCGGTCGTGCCGGAGCTGGCGCAGGATGCGGCCCGTGGTGGCCGCCAGGATCCGCGGGTTCATGACATGCCTCCAGTTCGCGGCCGCGGGACCCGCGGGCCGGGTGCTCTCCTCGCGTTCACGACGCGTCCCGTCCGGCCGTGGCGTCGGCGGGGCCCGCCGCCTCCGCGGGACCCGGCTCGCCGGCCCGGATCAGCCGCAGGAACGCCTCGTCGAGGTCGTCCACGCCAGCGGCGGCGCGGATCGCGGCCGGGCTGTCGTCGGCGATCAGCCGGCCCTCCCGGATCAGCAGCAGCCGGTCGCAGCGGGCCGCTTCGTCCATCACGTGGCTGGACACCAGCAGGGTGGTGCCCGCGGCGGCCATCGCGTGGAACCGGGCCCACAGGTCGGCCCGCAGCACCGGGTCCTGACCGACGGTCGGCTCGTCGAGGATGACCAGCTCGGGCTCGCCGACGAGGGCGCAGGCCAGGGACGCCCGGCTGCGCTGGCCGCCGGACAGGGTGCCGACCAACTGGCCGGCCGCCCGGGCCAGCCCGACGTCGCTGATCGCCTGGTCCGCCTCGGCGCGACCCCGCCCGTGCAGGGCCGCGAAGTATCGGGCGTTCTCCCGCACGGTCAGGTCGGCGTAGATGCTCGGCGCCTGGGTCAGGTAGCCCACCTGGTGCCGCAGCGCGGGCGAGCCGGCCGGCTGGCCCAGCACGGTGACCGTCCCCCCGGTGACCACCTGCACCCCGACGACCGCGCGCATGAGCGTCGTCTTGCCGCTGCCACTGGGGCCGAGCAGCCCGGTCACGGCACCGCGCGGGACGGTGCAGCTGATGCCGTCCAGCACCCGCCGCCCGCCCCGGTCGACCTCCAGGTCGCGGACCGCTATCGCGTCGTCCATCACGTACCTCCGGGGAAACTCATCATCTGTTGAACTCAACGCTAGATGAGATACCGGCGCCGGCGCAACGATCGACCCCCGCGTATCGCCGCGCCGAGTGTGAGAACGGGCAGTAGCCCCCGGACCGGACACCAAGTCCGGTAACGGGCATTGCGTACCGATGGGGCGTACGGCACGATGACGCCGTGGATCACGCTCCGTTACCGGACAGCGGGTTTCTCGAGGACTGGGCCGCGCGGTTGCGGCAGGCGGCCGAGCGACCCGTCGTCGGCATCCTCCTGCGCGGAAGTCACGCCCGGCGGGCCGCCACCGCGCACAGCGACGTCGACCTCGACGTGCTGGTCGGCGGCGCCCCGTACGAGTCCCGCAGGGCGTACCTGGCCGAGTCCGCGGGCCGGCTCACCCACGTCTCGGTGGCCGCGCGGGACGTCCGCTCCTGGGTGCACCGGCTGGGTGAGCCGGCCGACTGGGCATTCGGGCTGCCGGTCACCGCACCGGCGCGACTGCTCTGGGCCGACCCGTACTGGCGGCGCCGCATCGACCTTCCGGTGCTCTGCCAGCCCGCCGAACCGCCCCGGCTGGAGGAGCTGATCGCCACGCTGGGTAAGGCTGCCGCCGCCCGGGCCGCCGACGACCGCCTCGGGGTCCGGCTCGCCGTGGCCGACCTGGCCCGGCTCTGGCCCTCCGTGCTGCGCCCGGCCAACCCGTCGGTACGGGTGTTCTCCCGCCGGGCGGCCTTCGCGGCGGCCCTGGAGCTGCCGGTCGCCCCGCCCCGCTACCGGGACGACATGCTGCTCTGCCTCGGGCTGCGTCCGGGCTCCACCGAGCAGCTCTGGGCGGCCGCCGTGCGACTGGTCGCCGGAACGCTGCCGCTGATCCGCCCGTACGCCGAGCAGATCGCCGAAGCGGCCGGCAGCGACCTGGCGGACGCCCTGGTCGACGGCCGGCTGGACCGTTACGTCGCTCAGCTGGCCCGGCCCTCTAGCCACCCGCCGCAGCCTCGGCGGGAGCCGTCGCCGGTACCCGCGCCGCGTGCGGGACAATGGGTCACTGTGCCCGTACCTGACGCGCCGGTGACCGGCGTCCCCAGCGATCCGACCGGCCCGACGGCGCCCGTGCCGGCCCGCCCGTCCCAGCTCGACCCGGCCATCGCGGCCCGCCTGCGCCGCACCGCCGACGGCCTGGTTGCGGCCGTGGTCCGCGCGCACGACACCGGCGAGGTGCTGATGGTCGCCTGGATGGACGACGAGGCGCTGCACCGCACCCTCACCACCGGCCGGGCCACCTACTGGTCGCGCAGCCGGCGCGAGTACTGGGTCAAGGGCGCCACCTCCGGGCACCACCAGTACGTCCGCTCGGTGGCGCTGGACTGCGACGGGGACGCGCTGCTGGTCAGCGTGGACCAGGTCGGCGCCGCCTGCCACACCGGACACCGGACGTGCTTCTTCACCGAGCTGCCCGTCACCGGTTCCGAGGCACGCGCATGACCGACGGCGCGGTGAGCCCCGACCTGGCCACCTTCACCGAGCTGGCCGCCCCCTGGCGGGTCGTGCCGGTCACCCGGCGGCTGCTGGCCGACGCGGAGACCCCGGTCGGGGTCTACCGCAAGCTGGCCGGCGGGCCCGGCACCTTCCTGCTCGAATCCGCCGAGCAGGGCGTCGGCTCCGCCGGCATGGCCTGGTCGCGGTACTCGTTCATCGGGGTACGCAGCAGCGCCACGCTGGTCGCGCGGGACGGCGTGGCGACCTGGCTCGGCCAACCGCCGGCCGGGCTGCCCACCGAGGGTGATCCGGTGCGGGTGCTGCGGGAGACCGTCGCGGCTCTGGCCGGCCCTTCCGGCGACCCGTCCAGCGGCCTGCCGCCGCTGACCGGCGGCATGGTCGGCTACCTCGGCTACGACCTCGTCCGCCGCTTCGAGCGGCTGCCCGAGCTGACCGAGGACGACCTGGGCGTGCCGGAGCTGGGCATGATGCTCGCCACCGACCTGGTGGTGCTCGACCACTACGACGGTTCGGCCCTCCTGGTCGCGAACGCGGTGCTGCCGCCGCCGGACGCTCCGGGCCGCGCCGCGGAGGTCACCGCCGCGTACCACCACGCGGTGGGCCGGCTGGACGCGATGACGACCGCCCTGTCCCGGCCCATCCCGCCGATGATCTCCACCGTCGAGCGCCCGCCGGCCGGTGAGGTGCTCTGCCGCACCCCGGACGGGGGCTACCCGAAGGCGGTGGAGGCGGCCAAGGAGGCGATCCGGGCCGGCGAGTGCTTCCAGATCGTGCTTTCCCAGCGCTTCGAGCGGTCGACGCACGCCGATCCGCTGGACGTGTACCGGGTGCTACGCACCAGCAACCCCAGCCCGTACATGTACCTGCTGCGCTTCGACGGTTTCGACATCGTCGGTTCGTCGCCGGAGGCGCACCTGAAGGTCACCGGCGGTGCGGACGGGCGGCGCCGGGCGCTCCTGCACCCGATCGCCGGCACCCGGCCGCGCGGCGGCACGCCGGCCGCCGACGCCGGGCTCGCCGCCGAACTCCTCGCCGACCCGAAGGAGCGCGCCGAGCACGTGATGCTGGTCGACCTCGGCCGCAACGACCTGGGCCGGGTCTGCCAGCCGGGCAGCGTGGAGGTGCCCGAGTTCGCCACCATCGAGCGGTACAGCCACGTGATGCACATCGTCTCCACCGTGACCGGCACGCTGCGTGACGATCGCACCGCGTTCGACGCGCTCGCCGCGACGTTCCCGGCCGGCACGCTCTCCGGTGCGCCGAAGGTGCGGGCCATGGAGATCATCGAGGAGCTGGAGCCGGTCCGCCGCGGCCTCTACGGGGGCACGGTCGGCTACTTCGGCTTCGGCGGCGACCTGGACATGGCGATCGCCATCCGGACCGCGCTGATCCGTGACGGCCGGGCCTACGTGCAGGCCGGCGCGGGGGTGGTCGCCGACTCGGACCCGGCCGCGGAGGACCAGGAGACCCGCAACAAGGCTGCCGCCGTGCTGGCCGCGATCGCGGCCGCCGAGACGTTGCGGCCGGCCCGGTGAGCGCGAGGAGTGCAGCGCAGCGGAGCCCCGCAGTCGCGAACGAAAGGTGGGCCCGATGACCGGCCCGACGCAACCGCAGGACCGGGCCGTGGCGGGTCGGCGTCAGCTGACGTACGCCGTGCTGCTCTGCCTCGCCGGCGCCGGCCTGGCGCTGTGGGCGTCGACCCGGAGCTGGTCGGTTGAGCTGACCGCCCGCCCGGCGCCGCTGCCGCCGGTCCGCGACGCCCGTAGCGGCGCTGCTCTGCTGCCGTGGCTGCCGGCGCTGGCCCTGGTCACGCTGGCCGGCGCGGGCGCGGTGCTGGCCACCCGCGGCCGGGCGCGGCGGCTGCTGGGCGTTCTGCTCGGCGCGCTCGGTCTGGCCGTGGCGGCCGGCGGCGGGTACGGGCTGGTCACCGGCCTCGACGGCGTGGTGAGCCGGCAGTGGCCGGCGCTCTGTCTGCTCGGCGGCCTGCTGGCCGTGGCGGGTGGCGGGTGGACCGCGCTGCGGGGCGGCGGCTGGCCGGCGATGGGCGCCCGGTACGAGCGGCCGGCGCGGACCAGCACGCAGGGCCCGCCTCCGGAGGCCGGACCGGCCGGACCGATGGCCGGGCGGCGAACCACCGAGGCGTGGGACGCGCTGGACCGGGGCGAGGACCCCACGGCCGGCTGACCTGACGGCCGGTGTGGCCGGGGCGTCAGCCGACCGGCTGACGCTCCCGCTGCTGGCGGCGGGCGGCGGCGCGGGCGGCGGTCAGCTCGGCCACCAGGCGGTCCAGTTCGGCGCGCTGGTCGGCGCGGGCACGATCGGCGCAGACCGCCTCCCAGGCGTTGCCGCGCGCGGTCCGCATCCGCCCCTCGCCGACCACGGCCCGCTCAAGTGTGTGCACCACCCCCACGGCGAGCGATGCCACCGTCCGAGAGAGGGTGGTCAGCCCGATGCTCGGGGTCGGCTCGGAAATGCTCATGGTCACCTCGCACGAGGAGTTGGCGACGGTCGGGCAGGCGCGGCATCGAGTCTGCCTGAGGACGATGCTGGCCGGCTGACGTTTCGCCGGAGTGACCGCCCGGTCAACTGTCCCGCCCCGGCCGTGACCAGGCACCGGCCGTTCGGCCTTGAGCTTGCTCACAGCATCGACAATTATCATTGTTGTCGCTGGTCGGGTGGCATGATCGATGGATTAATGCCGGAGGTGGCGCTGAGTGACATCCCCTTCACGGCAAGTCGGCCATTATGCCGCAGGCCTTTTCGTGAGCAGCGCCATACCCCCGGCTCCCGGCTCAGGTCGGCTGCCCCTAGCATCGGCCCATGACACCCGGAGAGGGGAGTCCGATGGTGACTGATGAGCATGCGCACGCGGAGGGGGACGACGCCGGTCAGGCAGCGTCCGTAAGCGTGCTCGACGAGATCCTGGCTGGCGTACGCGAGGACGTCGCCCGGCGCCAGGAACAGGTTCCGCTGGAGCGGATCCGTGAACTGGCTGCGGCGGCGCCGCCGCCGCTGGACGCGTACGCTGCGCTGCGCAAGCCCGGCGTCGCGGTGATCGCCGAGGTGAAGCGCTCCTCGCCGTCCAGGGGCCGCCTGGCCGAGATCGCCGATCCGGCCGACCTCGCCGTCGACTACGCCTCCGGCGGAGCGCGGGCGATCAGCGTGCTCACCGAGGGCCGCTGGTTCGGCGGCTCGCTGGACGACCTGGCGGCCGTCCGGGCCGCGGTCTCCGTGCCGGTGCTGCGCAAGGACTTCGTGGTCTCCAGCTACCAGGTGCACGAGGCGCGCGCGCACGGCGCCGACCTGGTCCTGCTGATCGTCGCCGCGCTCGAGCAGAACGTGCTGATGGGCCTGCTGGAGCGGATCGAGTCGCTGGGCATGACGGCGCTGGTCGAGGTGCACGACGAGGAGGAGGCCGACCGGGCCCTGGAGGCCGGCGCGCAGGTGATCGGGGTCAACGCCCGTGACCTGCGTACCCTGGAGGTCGACCGGTCGGTGTTCGAGCGGATCGCGCCCGGCCTGCCCAGCAGCGTCGTCAAGATCGCCGAATCTGGCGTCCGCGGCCCGCACGACCTGATCCGGTACGCCTCCGCGGGCGCCGACGCGGTCCTGGTCGGTGAGGGCCTGGTCACGCAGAAGAGCCCCCGGGAGGCGGTGGCCGAGCTGGTCAACGCCGGCAATCACCCGGCAACGCCCCGGCCGGTGCGCTGACCTCGCACCGGTCTGACGCCCCACCGAGAGGATGTCCGATGAGCGCCGACGCGCTGGCCCCGGCGGCCGGTACGCAGCCCGACTCCGCCGGCCACTTCGGCCGCTTCGGCGGTCGATTCGTGCCTGAGGCCCTGGTGGCCGCGCTGGACGAGCTCAACGAGGCGTGGCGCACGGCGATGGCGGACGAGTCCTTCCGGGCCGAGTTCGGCGCGCTGCTGCGCGACTACGCCGGTACCCCGTCGCTGCTCTACGAGGCCCGGCGGTTCTCCGCGAAGGTCGGTGCGCGGGTGCTGCTCAAGCGCGAGGACCTCAACCACACCGGGGCGCACAAGGTGCGCAACGTGCTCGGCCAGGCGCTGCTCACCAAGCGGATGGGCAAGACCCGGGTGATCGCGGAGACCGGCGCGGGCCAGCACGGCGTGGCCACCGCGACGGCCGCCGCCCTGTTCGACCTGGAGTGCGTGGTCTACATGGGCCAGGTCGACACCGAGCGGCAGGCGCTCAACGTGGCCCGGATGCGAATGCTGGGCGCCACCGTCATCCCGGTCACCACCGGCTCGCGCACCCTCAAGGACGCGATGAACGAGGCGATGCGCGACTGGGTGGCCAACGTCGACGAGACGCACTACCTGATCGGCACGGCCGCCGGGCCGCACCCGTTCCCGGCGATGGTCCGCGACTTCGTCCGCGGCATCGGCGACGAGGCCCGCCAGCAGTGCCTGGACCTCACCGGCGCCCTGCCGGACGCGGTCACCGCCTGCGTCGGCGGCGGTTCCAACGCCCTGGGCATCTTCCACGCCTTCGTGGGCGATGAGGACGTGCGGCTGTACGGCTTCGAGGCCGGCGGCGACGGGGTGGCCACCGGCCGCCACGCGGCCAGCATCACCGGCGGCTCGGCGGGCGTGCTGCACGGCACCCGCACCTACGTGCTGCAGGACGCCGACGGGCAGACGCAGGAGTCGCACTCGATCTCCGCCGGGCTGGACTACCCGGGCGTCGGGCCCGAGCACGCCTGGCTGCACGACACCGGCCGGGCCAGCTACCAGCCGGTCACGGACGACGAGGCGATGGCCGCGTTCGAGCTGCTCTGCCGCACCGAGGGGATCATCCCGGCGATCGAGAGCGCACACGCGCTCGCCGGCACCGTCACCCTGGCCCCGAAGCTCGCCGCCGAGCTGGGCAAGGAGCCCACCATCGTGGTCAACCTCTCCGGGCGGGGCGACAAGGACGTGCACACCGCCGGTGACTACTTCGGCATCCTCGACAAGGAGCGGTGAGATGAGCCGGATCGGGGTGGCCTTCGACAAGGCACGAGCCGACGGGCGGGCCCTGCTGGTCGGCTGCATGCCGGCCGGGTTTCCGACCGTCGAGGGCAGCATCGCGGCGATGACCGCCATGGTCGAGGCCGGCGTCGACGTCATCGAGGTGGAGATTCCATACTCCGACCCGGTGATCGACGGGCCGGTCATCCAGAAGGCCAGTGACATCGCGCTGGCCGGTGGGGTACGCACCGCGGACACGCTGCGGATCATCGAGGCGGTCGCGGCCACCGGCGCCCCGGTGGTCACGATGACCTACTGGAACCCGGTCGAGCGCTACGGCGTGGAAGCGTTCGCCCGCGATCTCGCCGCCGCCGGCGGGACGGGCCTGATCACCCCGGACCTCATCCCCGACGAGGCGGACGAGTGGCTGGCCGCCTCGGACGCACACGGGTTGGACCGCACCTTCCTGGTCTCGCCGTCGTCCACCGACGCCCGCCTGGAGATGACCGTGCGGCACTGCCGGGGCTTCGTCTACGCCACCGCTGTGATGGGTGTGACCGGGGCTCGGGCGCAGACCTCCGACGCCGCCCCGACGCTCGTCTCCCGGGTGCGCGCGGTCACCGACCTGCCAGTCGGTGTCGGTCTGGGCGTGGGCACCGGTGCGCAGGCCGGCACCGTCGCCGGGTACGCCGACGGAGTGATCGTCGGCAGCGCGCTGGTCCGCTGCGTGCTCGATGCGCCCTCCGAGGCCGACGGACTGACCGCCCTGCGCACCCTGAGCGCCGAGCTCGCCGAGGGCGTCCGCACACCCACCCGCTGACCGCTGGGCGGCCTCACATGAGTGACGCCTCCCGGGCAGGTGACCACGGGTTACCTCGCGCTCCGGAGCGGTCAGGGCCGAAGTGACGCATCTGTCGCCGCCTCGCCACGTTGCTCCGGTGGCTGCCCCACGACCGGCCATCCGTCGTGGCCGGGCCCTGGCTGGCCGTCGTGGCCGCGCAGCACGCCGGAGCGGCCGGCGGCCGCGTCGGTGACGGCGGCCCGGGTGAGTGGGGTGACCGACTCGGGCAGCGCGGCGGGGGCGTGCCAGGACAGCCGGCAACCCGGCGGCGGGTCGGCGACCGGTCGGACCTCGGCCGCGCGGGCCCGGAACACGTGCACCAGGACGTCCGGCAGCGGCCCGGCGCCCCCGGCCGGTGTGCTCGCCGCGGGACTGGTCAGGTGGTAGACGCCGACGAGGTCGAGCAGCTCGATCTCCCAGCCGGTCTCCGCGCGAATGTCCCGCAGCGCCGCCTGGACCGGGCTCTCCGCCGGGCGCAACCGCCCACCGGGCAGCGCGTACCGGCGCTCGCCCCGGCCCCGCCGGCAAAGCAGCACCCGGCCGGCGTCGTCGGTGACGACCGCGGCGACCGCCCAGGTGAGCGTACTCATGGACAAAGAGCGTACGGCGGTGCAAACCAGAAGTCACCGAGATGCGGGCGCAGCCGGCCCGGGGTGCCGCTTCGGGGGTGCGCAGCGGTAGCGTGTGCACCCGTGACCCTCGCCTCGCTGTCCCCCCAGGCGGCCCTGCCCAGTCCCAGCACCGCGGTCTGGCAGCTCGGGCCGGTGCCGATCCGGGCGTACGCACTGTGCATCATCCTCGGCATCGTGCTGGCCTGCTGGGTGACCGAGCGTCGCCTGCGTCAGCGCGGTGTCGCGCCGGGAGCGGTGCTCGACATCGCCGTCTGGGCGGTGCCAACGGGCATCATCGGCGCCCGGATCTACCACGTGATCACCTCCCCCGAGAAATACTTCGGGGCCGGCGGTGACCCGATGAAGGCGTTCGCCATCTGGGAGGGCGGTCTCGGCATCTGGGGCGCGGTCGCCGGTGGCGCCATCGGCGCCTGGATCGCGGCCCGGCAGCTCGGGATCCCGTTCGGCGTGGTGGCCGACGCGCTGGCCCCCGGGCTGCCACTGGCCCAGGCGGTCGGCCGGTTCGGCAACTGGTTCAACAACGAGCTGTTCGGCGCCCGGACCACCCTGCCATGGGGCCTGAAGATCCACCGGATGGACCCGGACAACCCGGGGCACGCGCTGCGCGACGACGCCGGCCAACCGATCCTCGAACCGGGCCTGTACCAGCCGACCTTCCTCTACGAGGCGCTGTGGAACCTCGGCGTGGTCGCTCTGGTCCTCGTCCTCGACCGGCGGCTGAAGCTCGGCCGGGGCCGGGCGTTCGCGCTCTACGTGATGGGTTACACCGCGGGCCGGTTCTGGATCGAGCTGATGCGCACCGACGAGGCGAACCAGATCCTCGGCGTACGGCTCAACGTGTGGACCGCCGCCCTGGTCTTCCTCGGCGCGTTGATCTACTTCGTGCGGGTCCGCGGCCCCCGGGAGTACCTGATCCCGCTCGGCGCGGCGGCGACGCCGACCCCGCCCACCACGTCCGACCTGTCCCAGGTCGACCTCTCCGAGCGGGAGACGGCGGCCCGCGCTGCCGCGCCGGAGGGTTACCGCGTGGTCAGCGAGGAGCAGTACCAGGCCTGGCGGGACAGCGGCGTGGTGCCGCCCGAGCCGGCCGCCGAGGGCGACGACCGGCCCGACGACGGCGAGCCGCTCGGCGGGGCGGTGCCCGGCGATGAGCCGCCGGCCGACGACCAGACGGCGGACGGTACGCCGGAACCCCGCGACGACCGGGCCGACGCCGCGGGCGCGCGCCCCGCCGACCGGGACAGCTGAGCGGGGGCGGCACCGATGCGAAGCGCGGTGGTCGTCGGCGCCGGGGTCGGTGGCCTCGCGGTCTCCGGCGCGCTGGCCCGCTCCGGCTGGCAGGTCACCCTGCTGGAACGCGCCGAGCGCGTCCGCCCCGAGCCGACCGCCGTGGTGCTCTGGCCCAACGGTGTCCGCGCCCTGCAGGCCCTCGGCCTCGGCGCCGGCCTGGCCGCGATCGCCACGCCGCTGCCCGACGGTGGGGTCCGGCGCCCGGACGGGCACTGGCTGGTGCAGCCCCGGCCCATCCCGGCCGACCGGATGCCGGTGGTGGTGCACCGCGAAGACCTGCACGACGCGTTGATCGCCGGGCTCGGCGACCGGGTCGAACTCCGCACCGGCGTGACCGTGCGCCACGTCCGGGCCGAGCCGGGCGAGCGGCCGGCCGTCGGCGACGGACGGCACACCATCGAGGCGGACCTGGTCATCGCCGCCGACGGCACGGACAGCGGCATCCGCCGCCAACTCGCCCCCGAATCCCGAGTCGTCAGCTCCGGCTGCGCCGCCTGGCGGGCCGTCATTCCCTGGTACCGGGCACCCCGCCTGCCCGCCGACCAGCCGCTCGCCGGCGAGGTTCTCGGCGCGGGCTACCGGTTCGTGGCCACCTCGCTCGGTGAGCGCGGCTCCTCGGGCGGATCCACCCGGGGCGGCATCTACTGGGTGGCCACCGCCGCCGGCGCGCCCCGCCCCGAGCCGCCGGAGACCCAGCTCGCCCTGCTGCGCCGCTGGTACGCCGGCTGGCCGGAGCCGATCGGCGCGTTGCTCGACGCCACCGACCCGGCGGACGTCGTCCAGCAGGAGGTCCGCGAGCTGCGCCCGCTGCCCCGCGCGTACGGCTTCCCGGTCGGGCCGGGCGGGGTGGTCCTGCTCGGCGACGCGGCGCACGCCATGCCGCCGCACCTCGGCCAGGGCGCCTGCCTCGCCTTCGAGGACGCCGCCACGCTCGCCTCCCTGCTGCGCGAGGCACGGCTGCCCGACGCCGTTCAGGCGTACGACCGGGTGCGCCGCCCCCGGACGGCGACCGTGGTCCGGCAGACCCGGCGGATGTCGGCGGTGCTCCAGACCCGGGGCCGGCTGGCGCTGCGCGCCCGGGACGCCGCCCTCGGCACGATCAACTCGCGGTTGCTCTCCAGCGCCGCGGCCTCCGCCGCCCAGTGGCGGCCACCCGCCTGATCCGTCAGGGGATGAGCGCGGTGGGCTCGGCGATGCAGGCGGTGCCGATTCGACGGAAGCCGACCCGCAGGTAGACCCGGGCGATCTCCTCGCTGCCGGCGGAGAGGAAGACCAGGTCGGAGCCCGCCGCGAGCAGCTCCCGGGCGATGGTGGCGGTCAGCGCGGCGCCCAGCCCGCGCCGCCGGGCGGCCGGCAGGGTGGCCACCCCGGCGATCTCGGCGACGTCGTCCACCCGCATCGCCATGCCGCTGGCCAGAGCGCCCTCGGTCGGCGTGCCGGCCAGCGCGGAGATCCGCCGGCCGTCCGCGACCCTGGTCCGTTCCACGTCCAGTGCGGCCAGCTCCAGCTCACTGATCGCGGCGTCCCGCTCGGCCGGGCCGGCATCGCCCCGCGCGGTGCCGGCGGCGGCGAACGACACCGCGGCGACCGCCCGCCGGGCGGCCACGTCGGCGGCGAAGCCGGGTGAGTCCGCCGCCAGCACCCGCACCGGTACGTCGGAGAGCGTCGCCGGGTCGGGCAGCACGGCCGGGTCGAGCACCATCAACGGCGCCTCCAGCACGCTCAGCCCCGCCGAGCGGGCCACCGCCAGCAGCTCCGGGGTCGTCTCGTGCACCCACTCGAACGCTTCCGGCAGGCCCAGCTCCCGCTGCCGTCCACGGACCGAGGTGATGTCGGCCAGCGACGGCGGCTCGGTCGCGTCGAGCCGGGGCCGGGCGTAGAACGGCCAACCGGCGCCGTCGCGGACGAACAACGCCAGACCGCCATGCTCCTGCACAGCCGCGACGTCGCGGGGCACCGCGTCGTAGAAGCGTTCCAACCGGCCGAAGATGTCCTTGTGCAGCGGATCCACCGCGCGAGACTACACGTCCCAGACTCTGGACGGTGTGATCAATCTTGAGTGGCCTTGCGGCCCCCGCCCTAACGTAGACTCAATAGACCCACGGGCCGACGTCGTCCCCACCATGCTCCAACCTGAGTGACGACAGGAGGCCCGGTGGCTCAGCCGTACCCGCACAAGTCACAGCCGTACCCAGACAGCCCGCAGGCGTCCCCGACGCCCGGCCCCCGCCCGTCCGCCCAGGGCCTGTACGACCCGGCGCAGGAACACGACGCCTGCGGCGTGGCCTTCGTGGCGGACCTGCACGGCCGGCGTTCACACGCGGTCGTCGCGAACGGGCTCGGCGCGCTCTGCCGGCTGGACCATCGGGGCGCCCGCGGCGCGGAACCCAACACCGGCGACGGCGCGGGCATCATGATCCAGGTCCCGGACGCGTTCCTGCGCGCCGTGGCGGACGTCGCGCTGCCACCGGCCGGCGAGTACGCCACCGGCCTGGTCTTCCTCCCCGACGATGACGCGGCGGAGGCCCGCGCCCGCCGGGTGGTCGAGAAGTACGCGCTCGTCGAGGGCGCCGACGTGCTCGGCTGGCGGGACGTGCCGACCGACCCGACCGGGCTCGGCGAGACCGCCCTGGCGGCGATGCCCCGGGTCCGGCAGCTCTTCCTGGCCGCGCGCCGGCTCACCGGCTCGCCTGCCGGGCCGGCCGGTTCCGCGCTGCGCGACGTCGAGCTGGACCGGGTGGCGTTCTGCCTGCGCAAGCAGGCCGAGCGGGAGACCGCCGAGCGGGGCGTGCCGGCGTACTTCCCGTCGCTGTCCAGCCGGACCATGATCTACAAGGGGATGCTCACCCCCGACCAGTTGCCGGCGTTCTACCCGGACCTGCGGGACGATCGGGTGCACAGCGCGATCGCGCTGGTGCACTCCCGGTTCTCCACCAACACGTTCCCGTCCTGGCCGCTGGCGCACCCGTACCGGTTCATCGCGCACAACGGCGAGATCAACACGATCCGCGGCAACCGCAACTGGATGCAGGCCCGCGAGGCGCTGCTGCGTTCGCCGAACGTGCCCGGCAACATCCGACGGGTCTTCCCGGTCTGCACCCCCGGCGCCTCCGACTCGGCGAACTTCGACGAGGTCCTGGAGCTGCTGCACCTGGCCGGGCGGAGCCTGCCGCACGCGGTACTCATGATGATCCCCGAAGCCTGGGAGAACGACCCCGGCATGCAGCCGGACAAGCGCGCCTTCTACCGCTTCCACGCGAGCCTCATGGAGCCGTGGGACGGCCCGGCGTCGGTGGCCTTCACCGACGGCGAGATCGTCGGCGCGGTGCTCGACCGCAACGGGCTGCGCCCGGGGCGCTGGTGGCGTACGGACGACGGGCTGGTGGTGCTCGGCTCCGAGGCGGGCGTGCTCGACCTCGACCCGGCCCGGGTGGTCGCCAAGGGACGGCTCCAGCCCGGGAAGATGTTCCTGGTCGACACCGTCGCCGGTCGGATCGTGCACGACGAGGAGATCAAGTCCGAGTTGGCCGCCGCGCAGCCGTACGGCGAGTGGCTGCACGCCGGGCTGATCGAGCTGGACGACCTGCCCGCCCGCGAGCACACCGTCTACACCCACGACTCGGTCCGTCGCCGCCAGCAGACCTTCGGCTACACGCAGGAGGAGCTGAAGATCCTCCTCGCGCCGATGGCCCGCACCGGCGCCGAGCCGCTCGGCTCGATGGGCACGGACACCCCGATCTCGCCGCTGTCCACCCGGCCGCGGCTGCTCTACGACTACTTCCACCAGCTCTTCGCCCAGGTCACCAACCCTCCGCTGGACGCCATCCGGGAGGAGTTGGTGACCAGCCTGGCGTCGACGATCGGGCCGGAGGGCAACCTGCTCGACCCGGGCGCGGCGAGCTGCCGGCAGATCGTGCTGCCGCACCCGATCATCGACAACGACGAGCTGGCGAAGATCCTCTCCATCGACGACGACGGCGACCTGCCCGGCTTCAAGGCGGTCCGGGTCTCCGGGCTGTACCGCATCCGGGAGGGCGCCGCCGGGATCAAGGCGCGACTGACCGAGATCTGCCGGCACGTCTCCGAGGCGATCGAGGACGGCGTCCGCATCCTGGTGCTCTCCGACCGGGACTCCAACGCCGACCTGGCGCCCATCCCGTCGCTGCTGCTCACCGCCGCCGTGCACCAGCACCTGGTCCGCGAGCAGACCCGCACCCAGGCGGCACTGATCGTGGAGTCCGGCGACTGCCGGGAGGTGCACCACGCGGCGGTGCTGATCGGCTACGGCGCGGCGGCGGTCAACCCGTACCTGGCCTTCGAGTCGGTGGAGGACATGATCGCCACCGGCGCGCTAGTCAACGTGGAACCGGCCGCCGCCGTAAGCAACTACGCCAAGGCGCTCGGCAAGGGCGTACTGAAGATCATGTCGAAGATGGGCATCTCGACGGTCTCCTCGTACTGCGGGGCGCAGGTCTTCGAGGCGGTCGGCCTGGACACCCGGCTGATCCAGCGCTACTTCCGGGGCACCCCCAGCCGGATCGGCGGGGTGGGGCTGGCCGGCGTCCACGCCGAGGTGGCCGCCCGGCACGCGCTGGCCTGGCCGCCGGCGGGCACTCCGGCCTCCGACCGGCTCGAGGTCGGCGGCGAGTACCAGTGGCGCCGCGAGGGTGAGCTGCACCTGTTCAACCCGGAGACGGTCTTCCTGCTCCAGCACGCCACCCGCAGCCGGCAGTACGACATCTTCCGGCAGTACACCGCGAAGGTCGACGAACTCGCCGCGCGGGCGGGCTCGCTGCGCGGGCTGTTCACCCTGCGTACCGGCGTTCGACCGGCGGTGCCGATCGAGGAGGTCGAGCCGGCCACCGAGATCGTCAAGCGGTTCGCCACCGGCGCCATGTCATACGGGTCGATCTCCGCCGAGGCGCACGAGACGCTCGCCATCGCGATGAACCGGCTGGGCGGCAAGTCCAACACCGGCGAGGGCGGCGAGGACGTCGAGCGGCTGCACGACCCGGCCCGCCGCTCCGCGGTGAAGCAGATCGCGAGCGGCCGTTTCGGCGTCACCAGCGAGTACCTGGTCAACGCCGACGACCTCCAGATCAAGATGGCCCAGGGCGCCAAGCCCGGCGAGGGCGGGCAGCTGCCCGGCAACAAGGTCTGGCCGTGGATCGCCCGGACCCGGCACGCCACCCCGGGCGTCGGTCTGATCTCCCCGCCGCCGCACCACGACATCTACTCCATCGAGGACCTCGCCCAGCTGGTGCACGACCTGAAGTGCGTCAACCCGGCCGCCCGGGTGCACGTCAAGCTGGTCAGCGAGGTCGGCGTCGGCACCGTCGCCGCCGGGGTGGCCAAGCTCAAGGCGGACGTCATCCTGATCTCCGGCCACGACGGGGGCACCGGGGCGTCCCCGATGAACTCGCTCAAGCACGCCGGCACCCCCTGGGAGCTGGGGTTGGCCGAGGCGCAGCAGACGCTGCTGCTCAACAAGCTGCGCGACCGGGTCACCGTGCAGGTCGACGGCCAGCTCAAGACCGGCCGGGACGTCCTGGTCGCGGCGCTGCTCGGCGCGGAGGAGTTCGGCTTCGCCACCGCGCCGCTGATCGTCGCCGGCTGCGTGATGATGCGGGTCTGCCACCTGGACACCTGCCCGGTCGGCATCGCCACGCAGAACCCGGTGCTGCGGGAGCGGTTCACCGGCACCCCGGAGTTCGTGGAGAACTTCTTCCTGTTCCTCGCCGAGGAGGTCCGCGGCTACCTCGCCGAGCTGGGTTTCCGCTCGATCGAGGAGGCGATCGGCCAGACCGAGCTGCTCGACGTGGCCCCGGCGGTGACGCACTGGAAGGCGCACGGGCTGAACCTGGCACCCGTACTGCACCTGCCGGAGCTGCCCGCCGGCGCCGCCCGGCGAGGGGTGCGCGCCCAGGACCACGGCCTGGAGCACGCCCTCGACAACGAGCTCATCGCGCTGGCCCGTCCGGCGCTGTCCGAGGGCGCGCCGGTGCGGGTCGAGGTGGCGGTGCGCAACGAGCACCGCAGCGTCGGCGCCATGCTCGGCGGCGAGGTGACCCGCCGCTTCGGCGGCGCCGGCCTGCCCGACGACACCATCGAGTTCGTGCTGCACGGCACCGCCGGGCAGTCGTTCGGCGCGTTCCTGCCGCGTGGGGTGACCTTGCGGCTGCACGGCGACGCCAACGACTACGTGGCCAAGGGCCTCTCCGGCGGACGGATCATCGTCCGTCCGGACGCCGCCGCGCCGTTCCTCGACGCCGACGCCGAACCGGGGGCGCGGGCCGAGGACCAGATCATCGCGGGCAACACCATCCTGTACGGGGCCACCGCGGGCGAGATCTTCCTGCGCGGCCGGGTGGGGGAGCGCTTCGCGGTGCGCAACTCCGGCGCGGTCGCCGTGGTCGAGGGCGTCGGCGACCACGGCTGCGAGTACATGACCGGTGGGACGGTGGTGGTGCTCGGAGCGACCGGCCGCAACTTCGCCGCCGGGATGTCCGGCGGCACGGCGTTCGTGCACCAGTTGGACCGGGCCCGGGTCAACGTGGAGCTGGTCGACCTGGCGCCGCTGGGCGAGCAGGAGCAGGCGCTGCTGCACGAGTTGATCCAGCGGCACGTGGCCGAGACCGGCTCGGCGGTCGCCGAGGAACTGCTCAAGCGCTGGCCGGAGGCGGTGGCGGAGTTCACCGCGGTGGTGCCCCGCGACTACCGCCGGGTACTGGAGATCATGAGGGCCGCCGAAGCCGCCGGCCGCGACGTCGACGACGCGGTGATGAGCGCGCTCAGCGCGCCGTCATCCGCACCGGTACCGCCCTCTCCCCGGGTGGCGGCCCAGGAGGTGGCTCGTGCCTGACCCGAACGGTTTCCTGCGTTACGACCGGCGACTGCCGGCCCGCCGCCCGGTGCCGGTGCGGATCGGCGACTGGCGTGAGGTGTACCCGCCGGCCGGCGAGGACCTCGTACGCGAGCAGGCCACCCGCTGCATGGACTGCGGCATCCCGTTCTGCCACAGCGACACTGCCGGCTGCCCGCTGGGCAACCGGATCCCGGACTGGAACGACCTGGTCCGCACCGGCAACTGGGACGCCGCGGTGGAGTCGCTGCACGCCACCAACAACTTCCCGGAGTTCACCGGCCGGCTCTGCCCGGCGCCCTGCGAGGCGGCCTGCGTGCTCGGCATCGCCGGCGGCCAGCCGGTGACCATCAAGCAGGTCGAGGTGGAGATCGCCGACGCCGCGGCGGCGCGCGGGTTCGCGCCTCGCCCTGTGCCGGCGCCGTCCGGCCGGTCGGTCGCCGTGGTCGGTTCCGGGCCTGCCGGCCTGGCCGCCGCCCAGCAGCTGGCCCGCGCCGGTCACGCGGTGACGGTGTACGAGCGCGACGACGCGATCGGCGGCCTGCTCCGGTACGGCATCCCCGACTTCAAGCTGGAGAAGCGGCACATCGACGCCCGGCTGGCCCAGCTCGCCGCCGAGGGGGTGCGCTTCCGCACCGGGGTGAACGTCGGGGTGGACGTCACCGCCGAGCAGTTGCGCGCCGAGCACGACGCGGTGCTGCTGGCCTGCGGCGCCTTGCAGGGCCGGGACACCCCGGAGACCCCGGGCCGGGCGCTGCGTGGCGTACACCAGGCGATGGCGCACCTGGTCGCCGCGAACCGTGTGGTCGCCGCCGCGGCCGCGGCCGGTGCGGACCGCCCGTCCGTCGCGGTGCTGCCGGACGGCACCCCGATCGACGCGGCCGGCAAGCACGTCGTGATCATCGGCGGTGGTGACACCGCGGCCGACTGCCTCGGCGTCGCGCACCGGCAGGGCGCGGCCGGCGTGCACCAGCTCGACCTGTACCCGCAGCCGCCGCGAGAGCGCGACGAGGCGCGGGACCCGTGGCCGACCTGGCCGTGGATCCTGCGCAGCTATCCGGCGCACGAGGAGGGCGGCGAGCGGGTCTTCGCCGTGGCGGTGCAGGAGTTCGTCGACGACGGCACCGGTCAGGTGCGGGGGGTGCGGATTGCCGAGGTGACCGTGGAGAAGCGCGACGGCCGGCGGGTGGTCACCGTGGTGCCCGGCTCGGAGCGGGAGCTGCCGGCGGACCTGGTGCTGCTGGCGATCGGCTTCGAGGGCACCGAGCAGCAGCCACTGCTGGCCCAGTTCGGGGTCACCCGTAATCCCCGGGGCGCCGTCGACGCGCGGGACGACTGGCAGACCGGCGCCGACGGGGTGTTCGTCGCCGGCGACATGCACCGCGGTGCTTCGCTGATCGTCTGGGCCATCGCCGAGGGGCGTGCGGCCGCCGCCGCCATCCACGGCTACCTCGGCGGTCCCGGCCCGCTGCCGGCTCCGGTCGCCCCGGCCGCGCAGCCGCTCGCCGCGCGCTGACCGAGGGCGTAACCGGAATATCTGGCCGGCGCGGGTGTCTACCGCGCCGGCCGGTCGGGGTGGGTCGGTGAGGCCGGTCACGAATATGGGCAGATCGGTTTAACTGCCGCAAGACTTGTCGGCTGCCGGGCCGCGCCGCGATCGGGCGTGATCATCATGCTCGATCGCACGGGAGGGTTCGTCGTGGCCAAAGGTGCCACCTTCGCCGCGCTGCGCCACCGGAACTACCGGATCTGGGCGCTCGCCGGGTTCGTCTCCGTCATCGGCACGTGGATGCAGGTCCTCGGAGTCAACTGGTACGTGCTGAAGGAGACCGGCTCGGCGACATCCATGGGTTTCGCCGTGCTGCTCCAGGCCGCGCCCACGTTGCTGCTCAGCCTCTGGGGCGGTGTGCTGGCCGATCGGCTCCCCGCCCGCCCTCTGCTGATCGCCGCCCAGGTGGCCCACGCGACGCTCGCCGCGGGGTTGGCGGCGGTCGCCCTGACCGGTGTCGGCGGCCTGCCGCTGATCTTCACCATCTCCCTGCTCACCGGCGCCGTCTCGGCGATCGAGGGCCCGGTGATGGGACGTTGGTCCTCCACGCTGGTGGACCGGGAGACGCTCGGCAACGCGCTGGCGCTCGGCTCGCTCACCAACTCCGCCGGCCGCATCCTTGGCATGAGTCTCGGCGCCGTCGTGGTGGCCGCCGTCGGCCCCGCGCTGCTCTTCGGCATCAACGCGGTGAGCTTCCTCGCCGTGGTGGTGGCGCTCTTCGGCGTACGCCAGGGGGCGTTGCACGGCCACCAGGTGGCGGCGCCGGACGGCGGCCGGAGCCACGGCGGCGTCCGCGCCGGGTTCGCCTACCTGCGCGGGCAGCCGGTGCTGCTGCTCGCCCTCGCCCTGGCGTTCGTGCTCGGCAGCCTGGGACGCAACTACCAGGTGACGATGGCGGCGATGAGCGAAGGCCCCCTCGACGCCGGGGCGTCCGGCTACGGCCTCCTGTCGACCGTGTTCGCGGTCGGGACGGTCCTGGGTGCGCTCGCCGCGGCCCGCCGGCGTGACCTGGGCTACCGGACCCTGGTCACCGCGGGCCTGCTGGCCAGCACGCTGCAGATCGTCGCCGGTCTCGCTCCGGGCACCTGGAGCTTCGCGGCGGTGATCCTGCCGATCGCCGCCGCCGCGGTGGTCATCGACACCACCGTCGGCACCCGCGCCCAACTCGACACCGACGGCGCGATGCGGGGTCGGGTACTCGCCGCGCTAGCGGTCACCGGCTCGGTCTCCGCCGCGGTCGGCGCGCCCCTGCTCGGCTGGCTCTCCGAACACGCCGGGCCCCGGCAGACGCTCGTCCTGGCCGGATCGGTCGCTGCGATCGCCACCGTGGCGGCGGCGGTCGCTTTGGACCAGCAGCGCGGTCGCCGGCTGGGCCGAGGGCTCACCCTCACCATGGTCGTGCCGCCGCTGGGGCGGCCGGTACGGCGGGTGGCGCGGACGGCGGCCCGCATCGCCCGGCCCGCCGTAGCGGTCGGCGGCAGCCCGTTGACGCCGCGTCCGGTCCCGACACCGGCCGGCGACAATCGGCAAGCCGTCGGGGTGTGCTCGGGCGATCTGACCGATCCGGCTCTTGCACCCACCTGCCGCTGAGACAGCGGCCCGATCCGGGTGCCGCCGAGGCTGTCCGGGCGGCACTGGTGCGTGCCTGTCGAGCTGCCCCAGATCTGGACCGGCGTCGTCCGTCCGGATGCCGAACCCGGCACAGGCGGCTCAGCCCCGCGTGACCGTGCCGGCGCTCGTGCCGGTTTCAGCCGCGCCCCGTTTGTGGGGCAGCTCGACAGGCGCCGTGCAGGCTGGTCAGGGCCGAGGCTGTCGCGCCCCATGACCCGGGCCGGCCGGGAGGCTCGCCCGAACGGGCCTCGGGCCTCCCGGCCGACGTCGGGGCTCAGTGCGCCAGCAGTCGATGCGCCTCCTGGATCTTGGCCCAGGACTTCGGCTCGGCCGGTGGGGCGGCGGCCTTGCGCGCGGCCGAGGCCACGTCGGGCCGACCGGCGGTGAACAGCCAGGTGGTGAAGAGCTCGTCCAGGTCGAGCCCGGAGATCTCCTCGGCCAGGGCCTGGAACTGCGCGACGGTGCCGTTGCCGTACCGGCGCTCGGCGGTCCAGGCCGGCAGGATCTCGAAGAACGCGTCGTCGCCGACGGCCAGCCGCAGCTGGTGCAGCGTCATCGCGCCCCGGTCGTAGACGGCGTCGTCGAAGACCCGGTCGGCGCCTGGGTCACCCGGTAGCACCTGCCAGAACTCCGAGTCCGACGGGTAGCTGGCGTAGGTGAAGTCGAAGAGCTCCTGGGCGGTGCCCTCGCCCTGCTCCTCCGACCAGAGCCACTCGGCGTACGAGGCGAAGCCCTCGTTGAGCCAGATGTGGCGCCACTCGGCCACCGAGACCGAGTCGCCGAACCACTGGTGGGCGTTTTCGTGTGCCACCACGTACGTGTTGGCGCCGCGCCGCCAGAAGCCCGGGCCGTACACCGGTCGGGTCTGCGTCTCCAGTGCGAAGCCGATGCCGTCCACCGGCCCGGCCACGCCGCCCTGCGCCTCGAACGGGTACGGCCCGAAGATCCCGCTCTCCCAGTCGACGATCTCGGCGGTCCGCTCGATGCTGGCCCGGGCGGCCGGGCCGAGCGCGCCCAGCGAGGTGCTGTACGCGTTCACCACCGGCTGGCCGCTCGGCGTGGTGTCGGTGACGATGTCGTACTGGCCGATGGCCATGAAGGCCAGGTAGGTGGCGGTGGGGGAGGTGGTCCGCCAGCTCCACCGGGTGCGGTTGCCGGCTTCGGCCAGCGGCGGTCGCGGCTGCACGCCGTTGCTGATCACCTCGACGCCGGTGGGCACCGACACGGAGATGTCGAAGGTCGCCTTGTCCAGTGGGTGGTCGTTGCTCGGGAACCACCACCACGCGGACTCCGGCTCGTTGACGGCGAGGGCCCCGTCGTCGGTACGCGTCCAGCCGGTGTAGCCGCCGACCAGTGTCTCGGACGGGATGCCGGCGTAGCGCACCACGATGGTGAGCTGCTGGCCCCGGGTCACCGTGCGGGACGGCGTGACCACCAGCTCGTGCGCGCCCGCGGTGCTGGTGGTCGCCACCCAGCCGTTGACCCGTACCGACTCGACGTCGAGCAGGAAGTCCAGGTTGAACCGGGAGAGATCCTCGGTCGCGGTGGCGAGGATCGTGGTGGTGCCGGTGAGCAGGTCGGTGGCCGGGTCGTAGCGCAGCCGGACGTCGTAGTGGGAGACGTCGTAGCCGCCGTTGCCGTAGTCGGGGAAGTAGCTGTCGCCCAGCCCGGGGGCGCCGGGTTGCGGCGCGAGCGTGACGGTGGGCCGGCCCCAGGCCGTCGGGGCGGCCTGGCCGGGAGCGCCGGCGA
Source organism: Micromonospora sp. NPDC005161 (assembly GCF_053599855.1). Taxonomy (NCBI): domain Bacteria; kingdom Bacillati; phylum Actinomycetota; class Actinomycetes; order Micromonosporales; family Micromonosporaceae; genus Micromonospora; species Micromonospora sp. NPDC005161. The sequence continues at coordinate 86,379 of NZ_JBSFYQ010000005.1, read as the reverse complement.
GCATGGTGCCGGCGGTGGTGAGGGTCAGGGCGGCGGTGGCCGCCGTGAGGACTCGTCGCACGAGGTGGACTCCCTCCATCGGGGTGGTTCGCCCCGCCAACCTAATCGACAACTGTGAACGCCGTGGGCCCGGCGCGCGGGTCGACCGGCTATTCCATCGATCTACGTATTTCGATAGCATTACCGCCTGGTAACAACCGTTCCACCCCTGGCCACGCGCGCGGTCGCAGGATCCCACCACCCCTTCCTGTGGAGGTCCGTCATGCCCCACCGCCCGCTGGCCCGCGCCCTGGCCGCGCTGGTCGCCGCGTTCACCGCCGCCCTCGGCGCCGTGCTCGTCCCCGGCACCGCACAGGCCGCCGCCGTCAACTACGTCGCGCTCGGCGACTCGTACTCCTCCGGCGTCGGCGCCGGCCCGTACGACTCGTCCAGCTGCCTGCGCAGCCAGAAGTCGTACGCCCCGCTCTGGGCCGCCGCCCACGGCGTGACCAGCTTCAGCTTCCCGGCCTGCGGCGGCGCGGTCACCGCCGACGTGCTCAACAGCCAGGTCAACGCGCTCAGCAGCGCCACCACCCTGGTCACCATCACCATCGGTGGCAACGACGCCGGCTTCGTCAACGTCATCACCAGCTGCCGGTTCGGCAGCACCTCGTCCTGCACCAACGCCGTCAACACCGCGAAGTCCTTCGCCACCTCGACGCTTCCCGGCCGGCTGGACGCCACCTACACCGCCATCCGCAACCGGGCACCGAACGCCCGGCTGATCGTCCTCGGCTACCCGAGGCTGTTCGAGACCGGCTCCTGCGGTTGGTTCGCGATGAGCACCTACAAGCGCACGATCCTCAACGAGGCCGCCGACGTGCTCGCCTCGGTCATCTCCGGTCGGGCCAACGCCGCCGGCGCCACCTTCGCCGACACCCGGCCCTACTTCGCCGGGCACGGTGTCTGCGCCGGCGACCCGTGGATCAACGACATCTCCGGGATCATCGAGGCGTACCACCCGGACACCGACGGCTACCGCTACGGCTACCTGCCCGCACTGAACGCGGTCACCGGCTGACCCGTACACCCCTCGCGTGGCGGCCGACGGTCCACCCCGGACCGTCGGCCGCCACGCGTCGCGCCGCGTCGGTACTGTCCCGGTGTCACCGCCGTCCGTTAGGGTTTCGGCGAACCGGACAGCCGTGGCGTGGGAGGCAGAGCGTGGGCAGGCTCGCGTCGGCGTACGGGCAGGCGGTCACCGCCCACCGAGCGGCCCGGGCGCACCTGGACGCCGCACGAGGCGCGCTCGGCACGGCAGGGGCTTCCGCCGCGCCGGTCGGCGCCGGCGAGCTGGTGGCCCGACTGGCCCGGGTCGGCGGCGCGTTGGCCACCCCCACCCCCGGCGCGACCCCGCTGACCGACGCGCCGGCCCCGGTCCGGATCGGCGAGACGTCCACTCCGGACGGCGGTTTCCCGGTGCTGCTGCCGCTCGGCGGCGGCCACCACCTGGCGCTGGACACCGACGCCCGGGACCCCCGGGTCGCCGGGCTGTTGCGGGCGCTGGTGCTGCGGCTGGTCGCCACCGCCCCGGCCGGTCAGGTCCGGGTGGTCGGCATCGACACCGCCGCGCTGGGCGCCACCTTCGGCCCGTTGCGGCCGCTGCTCGACGCCGGGGTGCTCGACCCGCCGGCCACCGGGGAGGCCGAGGTGGCCGCCCTGCTGGACGCCGCCGAACAGCACGCCCGCGCCGCGCAGCACGCCGACCCCGATGCCCGGCAACTGCTGGTGGTGGTCGCCACCGCCGCGCCGCCGCCGCGCGAGCTGGCCCGGCTCGCCGCGCTCACCCACGCCGGCCCGGCCGCCGCCGTCTGCGTGCTGCTCGCCGGCCACCCGTCCCGGCTGCCGGGCGAGACCTCGCCGCCGCTGGGCGGCACCACGGCGGTCCGGCTCAGCGAGCGGTACGCGCAGGTCGGCGACCCGCCGAACGCCCCGCTCAGCGCCGACGGCGGCGGTCTCGCCGCGCCGGTGCTGCTCGACGGCGACCCCCCGCCGGCCTCGGTGCGCGCGCTCGCCGAGCACCTCGGCGCCGCCGCCCGCCGCACCGACGCGCTGCACTTCGCCGAGCTGCTGCCCGAGCGGCGCTGGGCCGAGTCCGCCGCCAACGGTCTGCGGACCGTGATCGGCCGGGCCGCCCGCGCCCCGCTGACCGTCGCCTTCGACACTCCACTGACGGTCGCCTTCGACGACGCAACACCGCACTGGCTGGTCGGCGGGCGTACCGGCGCCGGCAAGACCGTCTTCCTGCTGGACGTCCTCTACGGGCTGGCGGCCCGCTACTCCCCGGCCGAGCTCCAGCTCTACCTGCTCGACTTCAAGGAGGGCGTGAGCTTCACCGAGTTCGTGCCCACCGGGCGTGACCCGTCCTGGCTGCCGCACGCCCGTGCCGTCGGCATCGAATCCGACCGGGAGTACGGCCTCGCCGTGCTGCGTGAGCTGCGTCGGGAGGCCCAGCGCCGGGCCACCGCACTGAAGCGGCACGGCGTCACCAAGCTCGCCGACCTGCCCCGGGACAATGCGCTGCCGCGCATCGTGGCGGTCGTCGACGAGTTCCACGTGCTGCTCGCCGGCAACGACGCGCTGGCCCGGGAGTCCGTCGACCTGCTGGAGGAGCTGGCGCGCAAGGGTCGCTCCTACGGCGTACACCTGGTGCTGGCCAGCCAGAGCATGACCGGCATCGAGGCGCTCTACGGGCGGGCCGAGGCGATCTTCGGACAGTTCGCGCTGCGGGTGGCGCTGCCCGGTGGTGGCGGGGTGCTCGACCCGCTCAACGACGCCGCCTCGGCCCTGCCGATCGGATCGGCCGTGGTCAACACCGCCGCCGGCGCGGTCGGCGCCGACACCGTGCTGCGCTTCCCCGACGCGCACGCCGCCGCGGCCGACCTCGCCGCGCTGCGCCACGAGCTGTGGGAGGCCCGCCCGCCGGGCGCGCGGGCGCCCGCGGTCTTCAAGGGGTACGAGGCTGCGCGGGTCGAGGACGACCCCACCTTCGCCGGGTTGCGCCCCGGTGGCCGGCGCCCGATGGCCCTGGTCGGCCGGACGGTCGACGTGCACGGCACCACCGCGCTGTTCCTGATGGACGCCACCCCCGGCCGGCACCTCGCCGTGGTGGGCACCGCACCGGCCGGCGCGGACGTGCTGCGCGCCGCGACACTGAGCCTGGCCCGCCAACACGCCGCCGACGACGCCCGGTTCCTGCTGGCCTCCCTGGTCACCGCCGCCGACCCGGTCGCCGACGAGACCGAAACCGCGCTGCGCACGGCGGGCCACCCGGTGCAGCGCGTCGACGCGGCCGGGCTGCGCGACCGGATCGCCGCGCTGGCCGACGCGCCCGCCGCGCGCGAATACCTGGTGGTGTTCGGCATGGACGCCGCCGCACCGGTGCTGGGCGCGGCCGACCCGGTCACCTTCCGCTCCGGCCTGGACGACCTGCGCACCGTACTGCGACAGGGCCCCGCCCAAGGGGTGCATCTGCTGGGCTGGTGGCGCGGCCTGCGCCGGCTCGCCGACGACCTCGGCGGCACGCAGAACCGCGACGACATCGCGTGCCTGGTCGCGCTCAACGTGCCCGGCACCGACCTGGCCCTGCACCTCGGGGTACACGACCTCGCCTACACGCCCCGCGCCGACCGCGCGTTGCTGGTCGACCGGCACGACCACCGGACGAGGCTGATCGTGCCGTTCGCCCGCGACGGGCACGAGCCGGACGGGGAGCAGTGACGGTGTCCTTCGAGGAGTACGCGGCGCTGGCCCGCCAGCTCGCCGAGCAGCGCCGCGCCGGCGAGCGGGACGCCGCGGTCGAGTCCGAGCGCCGCCGCGACCTGCACGCCGCCGCCGACTACCTGCACCAAAGGCTGACCGCCCAGGGGCACCGCCTCGACCAGCTCGGCCGGGCGATCGGCGTCGACGAGCCGGCCGCCGCCCCACCGCCCGCGCCGAGGCACCCGGATCCCACACCCGGATCGGGGGACGGGGGACCCGCCGGCGCAGCCGACGCGCCGGGGCGGGCGGATGTCGGGGCGTACCCCGAGGTGCCGGCGGTGCCGGCGCGGCTGGCGCTGCCGACGGCGGTGAGCCCGGCGGGCGCCGGGGTGCCGGCGCAGCGCGCGGCGGCGGTCGACCCGGCAGTTGAGTTGGAGCTGGCCCGGCGGATGGCCGACGAGGCCGACCGGCACGGGCAGCAGGCGGAGCTGCTGGCCCAGCGGCCGGAGCTGCTGCCCACCTGGTCGCCGCTGGCCCGCGCGGTCGCCGTCTACGCCGGGTGCGGTGCCGCCGCCGGGGTGCTCATGCTGGCCCTGGTGCTCGCCTCCGGGGTCGGCCTGGTCGACGGGTTCACCCTCGGCGCGTGGATCTGTGCCGGGCTGCCCGCGCTGGCGTTCTTCGGGGGTTACCTGGTGCTCGGCCGATGGGGCCGGCCCGCCATGGTCGCCGGCACCCCGCCGCGCTACCTGCCGCTCGGGTTCCTGATCTGCTTCCTGCTGGTGCCGATGGCCTACTGCGGCTACCTGCTGGTGTTCCGCACCCTGCGCTGAGCCGTCGGCGGGTCCAGCCCAGTCCAGCCCGGGCGTGATCCACTCAATATCGCCGACATCGGGGTATCCGAGCCGTTGGGATACCCCGACATCGCCGCCTCGCAGAGGGGACAGGACGCTGTACCTCCCCGGCCATCCACTGTGTTCGCCCGGGTGCCGTAGTCTCGCGCCCCGAGCGCTATCGGTACGCAATCCGCGTGGCAGACCGAGGCTCTGGCTCGTCACGCCTCGACGTCTCGCACATGGCAGGTCGAAAGGTTGGTCAGGGAATTGCAAGGACAGACGTCCACCAACGTTGAGCCGGATTCGGCACGGGACAGGGCGCTCACGACGCCGGTGGAAGCCGACGCCGCCGTGGGGACCGATCGGGAGGCGGAGCTGACGGTTGTCGCGGCGTCGCAGCAGGCCGGCCCCGGCGCGGTCGTCGCGGGTTTCGGGCTGATCGCCGTCGGCTCTGTCGCCGGCTGGATGATCTGGCGTAGCGGCGCCGCCGCGGCGAAGATCCAGCCCAAGGACACCACCGCCGTCTTCCTCACCCTGTTGGTCTTCGCCGCGGCGGTCGAGCGGATCCTGGAACCGTTCTCGCGATGGCTGCCGGGACGTGCCGCCGAGGCCGCGTTGACGCGGACGGTGGCCGAGGTGAACGGCCGCGTCGACAGCCCGACGGAGGCCGACCGGGAGGCGGTCGCCGTGGCCACGGCCGCGGTGGCGCGGGCGAAGGCGAACCGCACGATCGTCGCGTGGGGTCTCGCGAGCGGGTTGGCCACCGTGGCGTCCAGCGCCGGCGGGTTCTACGTTCTGCACGCGGTCGCGGGGTCCGACTGGAACGGGGTGGCGGTCTGGGTCGATGCGATCGTGACCGGTGTGATGGTCGGCAGCGGCACCAAACCACTCCACGATCTGATCAACCGGGCGCAGAACGGGACGCCGTCTCCCTAAAGCGCCGCCCGGCGTCCTGTCGCCTGTTGGGGCAACGGCCCTCGCACCCAACCGCCAGCGCGGCCAGGCCGGCGTAAACGGGGCTCAACGCTCGCCAGCACTCCGTGACCGCGTCCTGCCAGGGCAGCCGCCGGCCGGGTGGTCCTGCCCCGTGCAACTGGGCTCCGGCCCGGTCGGCGGCGGCAATCGTCGCCAGCCACGCGTCGCGCAGGTCGTCCACAGTTTCAGGGTTCATTCGCCCGCCTCGGCATTGGACTTGACCAGGAGGGCGAAGCGCACGTCGGGGCAGGGGTAGTCCGCGCCGCATCCGCAGAGCCAACGTCGCACCACGCGGGGTGGGTGGGCGAAGAGGATGTCGTCCGCGTCCTCGACGTCCTGATCGGACACGAGGCGGTGGCGTTGTTCGGGCCGGGTCGGAGGGGCGCTCGGGTGTTCGTCGGGTTGGTCGGGCATTCCGGGGCCTCCCGCCGGGTCGGTCTCTTTGCTGCTCATGGCACTTGCGTCGGGGTGGCGTGTGGGCACGCCCCGGCACGCCCGGCCGGACGGGGGGACCGACCGGCCGGGCGCTCTCTGCGGTGGGAAAGAACCAACTCCGGGGTTGCAGACCTGGGAGCCGGTCGATGGGAAGCGTATATAACAGGTCATGTACGCGCAAGCACCGGCCGCACATTGCTTGCTATACAAAGTTGCTCGTGATCGAATGGCGGGGCAGACCTGGGAGACACCAATGCCCGCCAAAGCCAAGTGGGCGCTGATCGCCGATGGCATCCGCGCTCAGATAAAGTCCGGCGAACTCGCGCCGGGCGACAAGCTGCCCTCGACCTCCGAGTTGTGTCGTCAGCATGACGTCTCGGCCATCGTCGTTCGCCAGGCCATCAACGCGCTCAAGATCGAGGGCTTGGTGGAGGGTGTCGGTGGCGTCGGAGTGTTCGTCGCTGAGCGCTGAGTGCACCCGATCCCCGCGCACCGCGTGAGATCTTGGAAGGAAATGGCCCTTTGAGGGGCGGGTTTCCGTCCAAGATTCACTACTCCTGCCGGCGCGAGTGAGCGATCACCCGGTCGCGCTGGGTGCGGGGATCTCGTACGCTCCCTTGTGGTCTTCGCCGGTGCGGGTGGTGGAGGCGATGGTCGACCAGGGGGAGGATGCGCGTGAGCGCAGCACAGATCATCGCGAGGTTGGCGGCGGCGTCGCAGAAGCTGGACGAGGCGAAGGCAAAGACGGCAGCGGCAGCGCAGGACGCGGCCGAGGCGCGGGCGCTCGTCGCCGGAGCGCTGGAGGGTGTTGCCGCCGGCCCGCTGATCGGCATGATCGACACGTACCGCCAGGCCCTCGCGCAGGCGTCTCAGGGCGGCGACCCCGCCAAGCAGCACGTTCAGGAGACGATCGCCAAGGTCCGGGCGCTGGGAAACTGACCACGGGTGGCGGCGCCGAATGCGCTACCCGCCTGGTCGGTCAATCACGGCGCAGGATCCTTCGCGGCACTCGAAGCGCGTTCGACGACGACGACGGGGATCTCGCGGTCGGTGTCCTTCTGGTAGCGGGCGTACGTCGGAAAGACCGCCGTCATGACCGGCCACAGCCGGGCCCGTTCCTCGGCCGTCGCGGTGTGCGCCCGCCCGGCGAACCGGTCCGCGCCGACCTGGATCTCCACCGTCGGGTCGGCACTCAGGTTCAGGTACCAGGCGGGATGCGTTGTCGCGCCGCCGTTCGACGCCACCAGCAGGTAGCTGTCGCCGTCCCGGCCGTAGATCAGCGCGGTACGCCGTAGCTTGCCCGACCGGCGGCCCCGCGTGGTGAGCAGCAGCGCGGGGTAGCCGTGGTACCTGCCACCGTCGGCGCCGTCGCTCTCCACGTATCGCCGGATGTGGCTGGCGACCCAGCCGACCGGACTGTCCTCGATGGTCTCGTGCTGCTCCGCCGCGGTCACCGGACGAGCCTAGCCGTGCAGGGGCTGCGCGGGTGGCCCCACGAGCGCGATCAGCCGCGTGAGCGCGGCAGGCAGCACTTCTTGTACTTGCCACCCGAGCCGCACCAGCACGCGTCGTTGCGGCCGGGCGGCCAGGTGACCGGACCCACCTCGTCGAGGCTGTCCGCGTACTCGTCGAGGGTCTCCTCGTCGGTGGGGTCGCTGCCCTCCTGCTCGGCGAAGGAGGCCAGCCCCGCGATGGAGCCGGCGACCACGCCCAGGTCGCTCGCACCCAGCTCGGCGGCGTTGGCCAGCGCGCGTTCGACCTGGGCGCGGTGCTCGTCCCAGGTGGCGGGGTAGCTGTCGGCCAGCGCGGGCCAGTGCACCAGCAGCGCGTCGAACTCCGCCCGCGGCCAGAACAGCAGCGTCGCCGGGCCGTCGTCCAACGCGTCGAGCGCGTGGTCGCTCGCGGCGCGCAGCCGGTCGGCGAGGTTGTCGTACTCGTCGTGGGGGAGGCCCATCTCCTCGCGCAGGTCGTGCCGCCGCTGGGTCAGCCCGTAGATCATGGCGGCGGCCTCGTCTTGCGCATCCTCGGACTCATGCTGCTGGGTCCGGGTTCGCTCCATGATCGCGTCCAGCGCGCCGGTGAGCCACTCCAACGCCGTCTCGGCGTGGCCGGCCTCCGCCAAGTCGTCGACCAGGTACGTGGCGTCGGGATCGGTTTCCAGCAGTGGACGCAGGGCGGTCAGCTCGGCCAGGCCCTCGTCCTCGCGGCCGAGGCGCAGCAGCAGGCCACCGCGCATCGATCGCGCGTACGCGTCGTCCTCCGGCTGCTCGGCGATGGCGCGGGTGGTCAGCGCCAAAGCGTCGGCCAGGTCACCCGCCTGCACCAGGATGTCCGCGGCGACCAGCAGCGCGTACCCGGTGTCGTCGGGGTCGGCGACCCGCCCCTCGTCGACGGCGCCGACCAACTCGGCGACCAGTGCGGCCGGGTCCGGGCTCTTCGCTCCCAGGGCACCGATCTCGTCGATGCGGTCGGCGGTCAGCAACTCGGACGTGGGCATGGGCTCATCCTGAGGACGGGGAACGGGCGGGAAGCGGCCAGCGTACTCCCGCATTCGACGGAAACACCGGAGCCCGGGACGGCGGACCGCCCCGGGCTCCGGTGGTGTGTCAGCGGGTCGCCGGCATGGTGGCGAACTCGCCGGCTAGCTCCGACTCGACGATCGTCGCGGTGGACGGCCGGCGACCGGACGACGCGCGCCGGGCGGACGGGACGGCCAGGGCCGCGAGCGCGGCGGCGAGGGCGATCGCGGTGAGGACGAGAAACCCCGTCGTGAAGCCGGCCTCCCGGGGCAGTCCGTTGGCCTGCGGGTGGGCGGTGATCACGCCGCTGACCACGGCGGCGCCGATCGCGCCGCCGATGGTGCGGATGTTGGCGTTCATGCCGGTGGCCACGCCGGTCTGGCTGGCGGGCACGCTGCCCACGATCAGGTTCGCCATCGAGGCGAAGGCCAGGCCGATGCCGAGGCCGACCAGGCCGCCGGCGATCGCGACCTCCCAGCGGGTGTCGTGCGCGGCGGCCAGCATCGCGGAGGCGGCCACGTTGAACGTGGCGCCGGTGGCGAGCTGCGCCTTGGCGCTGAAGACGGACTGGAGCCGGCCGGCGACCAGGCCCGCGACGAACATCGCGACCAGCATCGGCAGCATGAGCAGGCCCGCCTGGCTGATGCTGGCGCCGAAGCCGTAGCCGGCGGCGGTGGGGGTCTGCACGAACTGCGGGAGGAACGCGTACACGGAGAACATCGACGCGCCGTAGAGCAGGGCGACCAGGTTGGTGGTCCAGACGCCGGGCAGCCGCATCATCCGCATGTCGATCAGCGGGTTGGCGGAGCGCACCTCGGCGACCAGCCAGCCGACCAGGAGCACCACGGCGAGCGCCAGCAGGCCGAGCACCCGGGGAGAGGTCCAGCCCCAGGCCGCGCCCTGGCTGATCGGCAGCAGCAGCGCGACCAGCCAGCCGGAGAGCAGCAGGGTGGCCCGCCAGTCGATCCGTCCGGGGGTACGCACCGGCGACTCGGGCACGAACAGGTACGCGGCGAGGGCGGTCAGCCCGACCACGACCATCGGGATCCAGAACAGCCAGCGGTAGTCGAGGGTGCTGACGATCGGGCCGGCCAGCACGACGCCGAGGCCACCGCCGGCGGCGACGATCGCCGAGATGGCGGCGACGGCGCCGGAGACCCGCGCGGCGGGGAACTCGTCGCGGATGATGCCGAACGACAGCGGGAAGACCGCGCCGCCGATGCCCTGCACGATCCGGGCGATGATGAGGACGCCGATGCTCGGCGCGATGGCCGCCAGCAGGCAGCCGAGGGCGAGTGCGGCGAGCGAGACGACCAGCATCCGCTCCTTGCCGACGATGTCCCCGACCCGGCCGAGGATCGGCGTGAAGATCGAGGCGGAGAGCAGGTACGCGGTCAGTACCCAGGTCACGGTGTTCTGCGAGGTGTGCAGGTCCTGCTGGATGGTCGGCAGCACCGGGGTGATCAGCGACTGGAGCATCGCGAAGAACCCGGCACCGGCCGCGAGCACGGTGAAGGTGAGCCGACGCGAGCTGCGTCGGGATGTCACTGCCACGAGAGAGAACTCCCTGATTGCGGTACGGAAGGAGGTTTGTCACCCGCCGTGCGGAGGCGGGCGGGCTGTCGGGCCCGGGCGATCGGGTGGCCAGGCGGATCGGGCGGTCCCGAGGTAAGCTAACCGGAGGCAGGCCTCCGGGATTCCGGAGGGGTGCCTCCACAAAGCTAGCGGAGGCTTGCCTCCGGATGCAACCAAGGTGAGGTGACGCACGTCATGACCAGCCCGGGGCAGGCGCCCGAGGTTTTCGCCCGGCGGCCGAAGCGGGCCGACGCGCGACGCAACTACGACGCGCTCATCGCCGCCGCCCGCGACGCGTTCGCCGAGCACGGCGCCGCCGCCTCGCTGGAGGACGTGGCCCGGCGAGCCGGGGTGGGCATCGGCACGCTCTACCGCAACTTCCCCAGTCGGCGGCACCTGTTCGAGGCCGTCTACGTCGAGGAGGTCCGGGCGCTGAGCCGGTCCGCCGCGGACCTGGCCGAGCTGCCCCCGTGGGACGCCCTGGTCGCCTGGCTGCACCGCTTCGTCGCGTACGTCGCCACCAAGCGGGCGCTCGCCGAGCAGTTGCTGCACGACTCCGAGATCTTCCGAACCTGCCGGACGGAGATCTACGCCGCGGGTGAGCCGCTGATGAGCCGCGCCCAGGCGGCCGGCGTGGTCCGCGACGACGTCGGCTTCGACGACGTGGTGCGGCTGATCAGCGGGCTCACGATGGCCCAGTTCCCGTCACCCGAGCAGCGCGACCGGGTGCTCGGCGTCGCCCTGGACGGGCTGCGCCCGCCAGCCTCGCTGCGCTGACCCCCGCCCCCGCCGGTTACCGGTCGACCAGCAGCAGCCACTCGTCGTCGAGTCGCCGCACGGTGGTGCCGGCGGGCCAGGCATGCCCGCCGTCGACCGCCGCCCGGGCCTGGTCGACCTGCGGTGGCTGGCTCAGCCACGCGCCGTCGAAGCTGGCCGGGCCGTGGAACCGGGCCCGCCCGAAGTTCGCCGGCCCCTCGAACCGGGCCTGCTCGAACAGCGCGTCCCGGCCGAACACGGTCCAGCGGAACAGCGCCATGTCCGCGAACCGGGTCGAGCGGAAACCGGCGTGCCCGGCGAACTCGGTGTGCTCCATCGACAGGCCGCCGAGGAACGTGGCCTCGCGGAAGGTGGCCCCGTCGCCGAAGCGGGTCGCGTCGAAGCTGGCCGGTTGGCCGAAGCTCGCCCGGCGGAAGGAGACCGGGCCGTCGAAGGCCGCCCGCCGGCAGGACAGCCCGCCGCCGAACTCGGCCCCCTCGAAGCTCGCCTCCCCGCCGACGCGGGCGTCGTCCAGCACGACCTCCGCGTCGCCGGCCGCGAGATCGTCGAGGACCATGTCCCCGAAGGCCGCCCCGAGAGCGAGCCGCCCCCGGGCGATCACCCCGGCGAAGCTGGTGGCGCCGGTGAACACCGCCCCGGTGAAGTCCGCGTCGATGAGAGTGCACCCGGTGGCGTCGAAGTCGAGCAGCCGGGCCCCGGTCAGGTCCAGCCGGACCTCCGGCCAGTAGGCCGGGTCGGCCGCGCGCAGGTGCCGGGTGAGCACCCGTTGCGCGCTGCGCCGGACCTCCGTCTCGCGCGGCTCGTCGTCCGGCGCCGGCATCCGCAGGTACGCGCAGAGCACCGCCACGATCGTCGGGCGCTGCGCCGGATGGTCCTGACCGAGACGCTCCAACGCGTGCAGCCCACCGAGGCGTACCGCCGCGCTGTCGTTGCCGAGCAGCTCGACCGCCCGGGTGTAGAGCTCGGTCAGGCGGCGCTCGGCCGCGTCGTGCTCGGCCGCCCCGGCCTGCCGGTCCTGGTGCCGCTGCGCGGTTTCGGTCACCGACTCGGCGTGGGCCTGCACCCGGTCGCGGTGCGCCTGGTCCCGGGCGGCGACGCTCTCCTGGTGCCGCTGCGCGCGTTCGGTGATCCACTGCCGGCGGGCGGCGAGCAGGAGCGCCAGCGCGCCGCCGGTGCCGGCGACCACGGTCAGGCCGGTGCGGATCGCGTCGATGCGCAGCGTGGCGCGGGTGTCCGGTTGGCTGGCCCGGTCGGCCTCGGTGAGCAGCAGGTCCAGCACCAGCCAACCGAGGGCGGCGGCGACCAGCAGGCCGACCAGGACCAACCACCACGGCATCACCCGCAGCTGACGCTCGGTGGGTTCGTCGGCGGCCACGGCCACAGCATGCCATCCGCCGTGCCGCTGCGGGGTGCGCGCGGTCGGGTGGGCGTCCGATGTGGAGAGACGCCGATATGCCGGTTTGCGCCTCCGTCGGAACAACGGGTTACCGGCGCGTAACAAGTCATTGACGTTTCCAAATTGTTGCGCGCATCATCGTCGCACGGTCGACCGGACACCCCCACCCACCTGCCCGGCTCGCCGGGTGCCTCCCCCCGGAGGTTCCGCCATGCTGCTCCGAAAGACCGTCCTCGTCCTGTCCCTCGCCACCGCCGCCCTGGTCGCGTCCACCGCCACGGCGACCGCCGCCCCCGCCGCACCCGTGGCCGCGCCGGTGAACGCCGCCGCGGCGGCCAACCCGGTCATCGTGGTCGGCGGGCTCAGCGGCATCGCCGTCGCGTACGAGCCGATCGCCGCCCGACTGCGCGGCGACGGCTACCGGACCTTCATCTACCAGCTGCCCGGGCTGGGCCTCGGGGACATCCCCACCTCGGCCCGCGCCTTCGCCGGGTACGTCAACCAGGTGCGCGCCAGCACCGGAGCAGCGACCGTGGACGTGGTCGCCCACTCCGAGGGTGGCCTCGTCGCCCGCTACTACCTCAAGCGGCTCGGCGGCACCGCCACCGTCGGCCGGTACGTCAGCCTCGGCTCGCCGCAGTACGGCACCTACGTGGCGAACATCCTGGCGTTCCTGGGCCTGGGCAGCTGCGCCGGCATCGTGGCCTGCCAGCAGATGACCATCGGCTCCGCCTTCCTCGCCGACCTCAACGCCGGCGACGACACCCCGGGCGCGGTGCGCTACACCACCGTCCGCACCCTCCAGGACGAGCTGGTCCGGCCGACCGGGAACGCCGCCGTCAACGACGGTGCGACCAACGTGCTGATCCAGGCGTACTGCCCCCTGCGGGTGGTCGGGCACCTCGGCCTGGTGCTCGACGGCACCGCGTACGCCATCGTGCGGGGCGCCCTCGTCGACGGCCCGGTGCGACCCAACTGCCTCGCCCTCTGACCGGCCGCGCGGGTGGTCCGGGCACGGACCACCCGCGCGGCGCGCCGTCGACGGGGTCAGGCCGCCTTGGCCAGCGCCTCGAACTCGTCGTCGGTGAGCTGCACCTCCGCGGCGGCCACGTTCTCCTCCAGGTGCGCCACCGAGGACGTACCGGGGATCGGCAGCATCACCGGCGACCGGCGCAGCAGCCAGGCCAGCGCGAGCTGCGCGGGCGACGCGCTGTGCGCGGCGGCGATCGTGTCCAGCGGCCCGCCCGGGCGCGCCAGCTCACCGGTGGCGATCGGGAACCACGGGATGAACGCGAGGTCGTTGCGTTCGCAGTACTCCAGCACGTCCTCGGCGCTGCGGTTGGCGAGGTTGTACAGGTTCTGCACCGAGACGATCGAGGTGATCGCGCGGGACTCCTCGATCTGCGAGACGGTCACCTCGGACAGCCCGATGTGCCGGATCTTTCCCTCCTGCTGCAACAGCGCCAGCTCGCCCAGCTGGTCGGCGAGCGGCACCTGCGGGTCGATCCGGTGCAGCTGGTAGAGCGGAATCGTGTCCAGGCCGAGGTGGCGCAGGCTCAGCTCACACTGCTGGCGCAGGTACTCCGGGCGGCCCACCACACGCCAGTCGCCCGGCCCGGCCCGGGTGAACCCACCCTTCGTCGCTACGACCAGGTCGTCGGCGTACGGGTGCAGGGCCTCGCGGATCAGCAGCTCGGAGACGAACGGGCCGTACGAGTCGGCGGTGTCGATGAACGTCACGCCCAGCTCGACCGCCCGGCGCAGCACCCGGACCGCCTCGGCGGGGTCCTTCGGGTCACCCCAGACGCCCGGCCCGGTGAGCTGCATCGCCCCGTAGCCGAGACGGTCGACGGCGAGGTCGCCGCCGATCCGGTAGCTGCCGGAAGCCTTCGCGGGTTGCTTGCTGACGTCGGTCGCCATACGCGGTTCCCCAATCATGTCGTCGTGGCGGGCAGGAGATCAGCTCGCCACCCCGCTGATGATGCCCCAATCCGGTCGTCGTATCCCCGGCGTGCCGACTGTGGGGGTCGACACGGTGGCACAGGCCGCGCCGGGATTCGGGTCGCGTTTCCGGTAGCGCCCGGGCTGTCCGGTCTGCTACGCCTGATCGCAGCCGGTCCGGCCGGTCGGGGGAGGCGCGATGTGGCGGCGGTTCAGGTCCGATCCGGTGAGCCGGCTGCGGGAGCGGCTGGACGGTTTCGCCGCCACCACGGACCCTCGCGCGGTGCTCGACTCGGGCGCGATCCGCGACGCCGAGGCGGTCGTCGAGTTCGTGACGGCCACGCCCACGGACGGGCCACTGCCGGAGCCGGTCGCCGAGGGCTTCTTCCTCCTCGCCTGCCTGCACTGGTACCGCTACCAGCTGCTGCCCCCGGGCGAGGACGCCGACGACCTCGGCCAGGCGGTCAGGCTCACCGAGTTCCTGCTGCGCTTCGCCCCGGAACGGGTGCCACCGTCGCTGCTGGCCGTGCTGCACGCGCACCGGCCGCCACCGGAGTCCGGTCGGGTCCCCGGTCAACGGGGTCCCGGTGGTCCGGCGTCCGCGCCCACCGGCTCCGGTTCCGCTCGCCACGGGCGTACGGCGGGCCTGGCCGACGGCGAGGCCGGCGCGCTGTTCCTCGAGGCCGTCATGCTGATGGCCGCCGCGGAGAACAACCGTGACTACCGGGGCGCCGACCGGGCGGCGGCGCTGCTGCGACAGGCGGTGGACGGCACGCCCGCGGGCGAGTCGGAGCGGTTGCACTACCTGTCCGCCCTCGGCAGGGTGCACCGTGCCCAGTTCCAGTACCTCGGGCGGCGCCGCGCCCTGCCGTCGGCGATCGAGGCGCACCGGGAGAGCCTGGAGTCCACCCCGGCCGGCGACCCGGAACGTCCGGCCCGGCTGTTCAACCTCGGCAACGTGCTCGGCGACCGGTACGAGGTCGACGGCGCCCCGGCGGACCTGGACGAGTCGATCACGCTGCTGCGCGACGCCGCCCGAGCCACCGGCGCCAGCGCCTCGGTGCGCGCCATGGCCCGGGCCAACCTCGGGCAGCGGCTGCGTGACCGGTGGCGTCTGCTGGGCCGGCCGGCCGATCTCGACGAGGCGATCGGCTCGTTCGTCGCCGCCCGAGCCGGCGGTGACCCCCGGGTCGCCGCCCTGCACGGCACGGCGCTCGCCGAACGGTTCCTGCGCGACCGGGCGACCGCCGACCGGGATGCCGCGATCGACGCGTACCGGTTGGCGCTGACCGGGTTCGGCGGTCTCGACCCGGAGCTGGCCGGCATCGCCCAGGCCGGTCTGGCGACCCTGCTCGCCGAGCGGCACCAGGCCGACGCCGCCCCGGCCGACCTCGACGCGGCGATCGAGGCGTACCGGGCGGCGGCCGGGTCCGGATCGGCGCACGGTGGGCTGGACCCGGACGAGATACGACACGTGGTCGGCGGCCTGCTGGTGACCCGGTACGAGCGGCGGCGGCGGATCGACGACATCACCGAGGCGGTGCGGCTGCTGCGCGAGGGCGCCGACGCCGCTGGCGAACCGGTCCACCGGGCCCGCTGGCTCGCCGAGCTCGGCTACGCGCTGGGCCGGGGGCACGCCGACCTGGGCGGGGTGCGCGCTCTGCGGGCCGCCCGGGACGCGCTGACCGAGGCGGAGTCGCTGCTTCCCCGCGCCGACCCGCTGCGCCATCAGGTGCTCAACAACCTGGGTAACACCCTGCGCGAACTGTCCGACCAGGCGGGGGAGCCGGAGCTGCTGGAGCCGGCCGCCGTGGCGCTGCGGGCCGCGGTTGCCGCCGCACCGGATGCCGCCGGGCTGCCCGCGTACCGCTCGAACCTGGGCCTGGTGTTGCAGGCCCTGTTCGCCTCGACCCAGGATCTGGCCACCCTGACCGAGGCGATTCAGGTGCTGGCCCAGGTGACCGAGACCACGCCGTCCGGGCACCCGGACCGACAGTCGGCGCTCATCAACTACGGCTCCGCGCTGAACCGTCGCGTGGAGCTCGCCCTGGACGGCGCGTTGCCCGCCGGCGGCCAGCCCGCCGAGCACGTCAGGGCCGGCGCCTCCCGGGACGCCGACGCCGCGGTGACCGTGCTGCGCGAGGCGGCCGAACTGGCCGAACGGGAGGCCGAGCCCACCGAGTACGTGCAGACGCACGGCACCCTCGCCCTGGCCTACCTGCTGCGACACCGTCTGCACGACGACCCGGCGGGGCTGGACGAGGCGGTCCGGCTCCTCCAGCTGCTGGGCGAGCGCCAGCCGTTGGCCGGCGCAGAGCGGCACCGGATCCACACCAACCTCGGCAACGCGCTGCTGCTGCGCTACCGGGCCGGCCGCGACGAGGCTGACGCCACCGCCATGCTGGCGGCCAACCGGGCCGCGGTCGACGCGCTGCCCGTCGAGCATCCCGCCCGCACCATGTGCCTGAGCAACCTGGCCACCGCCCTGGAAGCGGTCGCCACCCCCGCCGCGCTGGCCGAGGCGACCGCCGTGCTGCGCGCCGCCGCCGCGGTGGAGTCCGCGCCGTCGCTGCTGCGGGCGTCGGCGGCGAACCGGTACGCGGACCACGCCGCCGCGGCCGGCGACCTGCCGGCCGCGCTCGACGGTTACGCCACCGCGATCGAGCTGATCGACCTGGTGGCCTGGCACGGCATGGACCCCGACGACCAGGCGCGTCTGCTCGGGTTGTTCCCCGGGCTGGCCAGCGCCGCGGCGGCGGTCGCCATCGCCCTCGACCGCCCGGAACGCGCCGTCGAGCTGCTCGAGTACGGCCGCGGCGTCCTGCTGACCCGAACCCACGACGCGGGCGCCGACCTGGCCGCACTGCGCGCGCGGTCCCCTCGGCTGGCAGCCCGGCTCACCGACCTCCAGGCCGCTCTCGACGGCTTCACCGCGCTGTCGCCCGCCGGCCCGGACGATCCGAGCGGCCGTGTCGAGCAGCGGTACGACCTCGCCGTCCGGCGCCGCGACCTGCTCGCGGAGATCCGCGCCCGGCCCGGGTTCGCCGACTTCCTCCGTCCGCCACCGTTCGCCACCCTGGCCCGGGCGGCTGCCGGTGGCCCGGTGGTGCTGGTCAACGTGGCCGCGCGGCGCTGCGACGCGCTGGTCGTCGCCGACGGCCAGGTCACCGCGGTCCCGCTGCCCGGGCTGACCCTGGCCGAGCTGGTGACCCGGACGGCGCGCTTCCTGACCGCGATCGCGGTGCTCACCGGGGCGGCGGCGCCGGACGGCCCGGAGCCGGCGGCGCAGCGCCGCCGGCTGATGGCCCGGACCGAGGTCGGTCAGACGCTGGACTGGTTGTGGCGGGTCGTCGCCGCACCGGTGCTCGACGCGGCCGCGCCCGCCCGGGCGCCGTCGGGTGCCGTACCCGCCGCCGGGGCGGACTGGCCACGGCTGTGGTGGTGCCCGACCGGGCTGCTCACCCTGCTGCCGTTGCACGCGGCCGGCCCGCTCGACGGCGGCGACGGGGTGCTGGACCGGGTCGTGCCGTCGTACACCGCCTCGCTGCGGACGCTGGCGCACGCCCGACGCGGCGTGCCGGCCCGGCCCGAGCCGGTCGACGCGGCGCTCGTCGTCGGCATGCCCCAGACCCCCGGCCTGGCCGACCTGCCCGGTGTCGCGCGGGAGGAGGAGATCGTCCGTCGGCACCTGCCACGGGTCCGTGCGCTCCTCGGCCCGGCGGCCACCCCGGCGGCCGTGCTCGCCGCGCTGCCCGCCCAGCCGGTCGCCCACCTGTCCTGCCACGGCACCCAGGACCTGCGCGCCCCGGCCTGGGGGCGCCTCACCCTGGCCGGCGGCCCGCTGCACGTCCGGGACCTGTGGCGGCCCGCCGGCAGCCCGGCCGCGCTGGCCGTCCTGTCCGCCTGCGAGACGGTGCGCGGCGGGGCCGCCCTGCCCGACGAGGCGCTCACCCTCGGCACCGCGTTCCAGCTCGCCGGGTTCCGGCACGTCATCGGCGCGCTCTGGTCCATCTCGGACGCGCTGACCGTACGGCTCTGCGCCGACCTGTACGCCGGCCTGGCGGTGCCCGGGGGGATCGCACCGGACCGGGCGGCGGTCGCCCTGCACCAGTCGGTCCGCCAGCTCCGCTCCGCCCTGCCCGACCGCCCCGACACCTGGGCCGGCTACGCCCACCTCGGCCTCTGAACCTGTTAGGAAGGGCCCCTTGTACAACATCAGGCGTTAACAAGGGGCCCTTCCTTACCGCTCAGCGGCGGAGACGGCGGCTGGCGGGTCGGGTCGGGCCGGTGCGTACCAGGTCACCCCGACCGCGGCGACCAGCAGCGCGGTGCAGAGCAGCACCAGCCGTACCCCGGTCCGCAGCGACCGGACCGCCGCCATCGCCTCCAGGTGGTCGCCGAGCGGGGCCGGTGGGAGCGCCTCCACCGGGGTCACCGCCAACCTGCCGTGCGCCGCGCGCAGCAGCGCCAGCGCCCCACCCACCCCCGCGGTCAGCGCGGCGAGCAGCAGGACGCCGACCAGCGCGCCCCAGCGCGGCGCCAGCGTGCTGACGTCGGTGCGGCCCCGGATCAGGCTGAACCCGACCAGTGCCACCAGCAGACCGCCGAGGCCGTTGCGCCACGCCACCGCCGCCGCGCGGACCCGCTCGAGCTCACCGCGCAGCAGCCCGGCCACCTGCTGCGCCCGGTGCAGGTCGGCGACGGTCGCGGGCGGCCCGGGGCGCAGCCGGATCACGCCTCGACCTCCAGCCGCAGCGTCCAGTACGCGCCGCAGCCGTGCAGCCCGGCGGGGCGCGACGGGTGGTCGGCCTCGCACTCACAGAGCACCGTCCGGTAGCCCGGGTCCGGGGCGGCCGGCGAGGCCTCCCGCCGGTACAGATCGTCGACCACCGTGCTGGTGGTCGAGTGGTCGCACCGCGGGCATCGTCCGCTGAGCAGCACCGCGAACTCGAACTCCCGCACCGTGAAGCCCGCCGCGGCCTGCGCCGCGTACGCCTCGTCGGTCACCTCGACGTACGGCAGCGGGCCGGCCGCCGGTTCGTCGTCGCGCATCCCGACCTCCCGCCGCCCACCCGGACCGTCCACCGTAGCCGGTCGCGGCGCCCGGCCGGTCGACGTGTCGGATGACCACCAGCACCACCGCCGGTACGCCGATCGTGACGGGCCGGACCGGGGCCAGTTGGCCGGAGCGAGCGGTACGACCGCCGTCGGCGTGCGACGCTGGGCGCGTGCCGCGACACCGGCTCGGGCAGCCGGGCCGGGTCCGTACCCGGCGCGACGGCGGAGGGAGCACCCATGGCGGGAGTGCCGCAGGTCGACTTCGCGCTCGACACGTACGAGTGCATCGTGATCTATCCCGGCGCGGCCGGACGGGCCCTGCCCAACGAGACCGTGCAGCGGTTGCAGGCCGAGCACACCGAGCACATGCAGGCGTTGCAGCAACGCGGCATCATCCTGGTCGCCGGCTCGGTGGACGGGCCGGCCCGCAACCCGGAGCCGCCGATCGGCTTCGGGCTGGCCCGCACCGGCAGTGTCGACGACGTGCGCAGCGTGCTGGAGGCCGACCCGGCGGTGCAGGCCGGGCTCTACCGGGTGGACGTGCTGACGTTCCTCTGCCCGGCCGGGTCGTTGGAGTTTCCGCTGGCCAAGACCGAGAGCTGACCGGATCGACGGCTGTCGTGATGCTGACGGCGGTCGGCCGCCCCCCGGTGCTACGGTCGCGCCCAGCGAGGACCGCCGTCGGGGCGCACCCGGCGCCAGCGGCCGGCCCCGGTCGAGGAGTCGCCGTGAGCTCCGCCGCCACCCCCGATGTCGCGTCCGCCATCACCCGGCTGCGCGCCCTGCTCGGTGACCGCCTCCACGAGCCCGGCGATCCCGCTTTCGTCACCGCCACCCGCCTGTGGAACGCCGCCGTGGACCGCGCGCCCGCGCTGGTCGCCCGATGCCTGGACGCCGACGAGGTGGCCGGCGTGGTCCGCATCGCCGCCCGGTGCCACCTGCCGCTCTCGGTCCGTTCCGGCGGGCACGACTGGGCCGGTCGGGCGCTGCGCGACGGCGGCCTGGTGCTCGACCTGACCGGCCTGCGCGCGGTCCGCGTCGACCCGGACGCGGCCACGGTGACCGTGGCCGGCGGCGCCACCGCCGCTGACCTGCTCGCCGCCGCCCGCCCGTACGACCTGGTGGTGCCCACCGGCGTGGTCCGGGACGTGGGCATGGCCGGGCTCACCCTCGCGGGCGGGTACGGTCCGCTCTGCGGCCGGTTCGGCCTGGCCCTGGACAACCTGCTCGGCGCGGAGGTGGTGCTGGCCGACGGTCGCCGGGTCACCGCCGACCCCCGGCACGACGCCGAGCTGTACTGGGCGCTGCGTGGTGGCGGCGGCAACTTCGGCGTGGTCACCGAGCTGCGGTACCGCGCGCACCGGCTGCCCGCCGTGCTCGCCGGCATGATCATGTTCGCGCTGGCCGAGGCGCCGGCCGTGCTGCGCGGCTACGCGGCGGTGCTCGCCGAGGCCCCGGACGAGCTCACCGTGATGGCCGGCTTCCTGCCCGGTCCCGCCGGCGAGCCGGTGATCTTCGTCTGCCCGTTCTACAGCGGCCCGGACCTGGACGCCGGGTGGCCGTGGGTGGACCGGCTGCGGGCGCTGGGCGTCCCGCTGGTCGACCAGGTCGGCCCGCTGCCGTACGCGGACGCGTTGCGGATGTTCGACGGCGGGATGGTCGACGGCAACCACTACCTGCTGCGGACCCGCTGGCTGCCCGCGCTCACCGGTGCCGCGGTGGACGCGCTGGTCGACGCCGCCCGGCAGGTCAGCTCGCCGTTCTCCGCGCTGGCCCTGCACCACTTCCACGGCGCGGCCAGCCGGGTGCGGCGCGACGACACGGCGTTCGGCCTGCGGGCCGATCACCTGTTGACCGAGGTGATCGCCGTCTGGGCGCCGGGCGGGGTGTCCGAGCCGCACCGGGAGTGGGCCGAGCGCACCTCGACGGCGCTCGCCCCGCACGCCCTGCCCGGTGGCTACCCGAACCTGCTCGCCCCCGAGGAGACCGACCGCCTCCGGCTGGCCTACGGCGCGAACTGGGCGCGGCTGCTCCGGGCCAAGCGGCGCTACGACCCCCGTGGCCTGCTCACCGCCGTGCCCACCCTGCCGCCGCCGGAGCACTCCGGGTGAGCCGCCGCCGGGAGCACCCGGACGGCGCCTGCCAGCGGAGGCGTACGATTCCCGGCGCGCGGTCGCCGTTGCCCGTCGCCACAACGTTCCCGGTGCGGTTCCGCCCGCCGGCCCGACGCGCACCGCGCGTCGTTGGACAATTGTTCCGCTGCCTGCAAGGGGTCGGCCCCGAGTCCGACCTGAAGGAGAGACTAGCCTGATGGGCGTGACACGCCGCGCGAAGATCGTCTGCACTCTTGGACCCGCCACCTCGTCCCCGGAGCGCATCCGGGGTCTCGTCGAGGCCGGCATGAACGTGGCGAGGCTCAACTTCAGCCACGGCAGCCACGCCGACCATGAGGCGGTCTATCGCCTGGTCCGGGAGGCGTCCGAGGCGGCTGGCAAGCCGGTGGCCGTCCTCGCCGACCTGCAGGGCCCCAAGATCCGGCTCGGCCGGTTCGCCGACGGCCCGCACGAGTGGCGCACCGGCGACTCGGTCGTGATCACCGGCGACGACATCATCGGCACCAAGGACCGGGTCTCCTGCACCTACCGCAAGCTGCCGCAGGAGGTGAAGCCCGGTGACCGGCTGCTGATCGACGACGGTCGCGTCGCCGTCGAGGTCACCGACGTCACCGGCAACGACATCCGCTGCCTGGTCACCGAGGGCGGGCCGGTCTCCAACAACAAGGGTGTCTCGCTGCCCAACGTGGCGGTCAGCGTGCCCGCCATGTCGGACAAGGACGCCGAGGACCTGCGCTTCTCCCTCGGGCTCGGGGTCGACCTGGTCGCACTCTCGTTCGTCCGCTCGGCGGAGGACATCAAGCTCGTCCACGGCATCATGGCCGAGGAGGGCGTGTTCCGCCCGGTGCTGGCCAAGGTCGAGAAGCCGGAGGCGGTGGACCACCTGGAGGCCATCGTGCTGGCCTTCGACGGTGTCATGGTGGCCCGCGGCGACCTCGGCGTGGAGATGCCGCTGGATGAGGTCCCGCTGGTGCAGAAGCGGGCCGTGCAGCTGTGCCGGGAGAACGCCAAGCCGGTCATCGTGGCCACCCAGATGCTCGACTCCATGATCGAGAATTCCCGCCCCACCCGGGCGGAGGCCTCCGACGTGGCCAACGCGGTGCTCGACGGCGCGGACGCGGTGATGCTCTCCGGCGAGACCAGCGTCGGCAAGTACCCGGTGCTGACCGTCAGCACCATGGCCAAGATCGTGACGACCACCGAGGCCGGCTCGATCGGGGTGCCCCGGTTGCAGCACGACCCCCGTACGCACGGCGGCGCGCTCACCGTGGCCGCCTCGTCGATCGCCCGGGCCATCAACGCCAAGGCGCTCGTCGCCTTCTCGCAGACCGGCGACACCGTCCGGCGGCTCTCCCGGCTGCACTGCGACCTCCCGCTGCTGGCCTTCACGCCGGTCCCCGAGGTGCGCAGCCAGCTCGCCTTGAGCTGGGGCGTGGAGACCTTCCTGATGCCGTTCGTGCAGCACACCGACGACATGTTCCGCCAGGTCGACGAGGCGCTGCTCGGCCTCAACCGGGCCAACCCGGGCGACTACGTGGTGATCGTGGCGGGCAGCCCGCCTGGCACCCCCGGCTCGACCAACACCCTTCGCGTCCACCAGCTCGGGTCGCTCGTCGACGCGGCGTCGGCGCGGGCGCTGCAGTGAGCGACGGCCAGGCCGCGGTCGGCCAGGCCGCGGTGGACCAGCTGCTGGAGGTCCTGGACCTCGAACCGGCCGGGGAGATGACCTTCCGGGGGATGAGCCCCCCGGTCGGCCCGCAGCGGGTGTACGGCGGCCAGGTCGCCGGCCAGGCGCTGGTCGCGGCCGGCCGCACGGTCGACCCGGAGCGGTTCGTGCACTCCCTGCACGGCTACTTCGTCCGCCCGGGCGACCCGGTCGAGCCGATCGAGTACCAGGTGGAGAACATCCGCGACGGCCGGTCCTTCTCGGTCCGCCGGGCGGTGGCTCTGCAGCACGACAAGCCGATCTTCTTCATGTCGGCGTCCTTCCAGCGGGCCGAGGAGGGGCTGGACCACCAGGCGCCGGCCCCGCCGGACGTGCCCGCCCCGCAGGACGTGCCGACGATGACGGACCGGCTCTCCCGCTACCCGGAGCGGCTGGGCATCTGGGGTCAGATCCCGCGCCCGATCGACGTGCGCTACGTCGGCGAGTCCGGCTGGGTCCGTCCCGGCGACCGGCCCGCCGACCCGCACCAGCGGGTCTGGATGCGCATCGACGGCAAGCTGCCGGACGATCCGCTGCTGCACGCCTGCGCGCTCACCTACGCCTCGGACCTCACCCTGCTGGATTCGGTGCTCTCGGTGCACGGCGAGGTGTGGGGGCCGGGCGGGGTGGTCGGCGCGAGCCTCGATCACGCGCTCTGGTTCCACCGGCCGTTCCGGGCCGACGAGTGGTTCCTCTACGACTGCTGGAGCCCGTCGGCGTCCGGCGCTCGCGGGCTGGCCACCGGCCGGATGTTCACCACCGACGGCCGGCAGATCGCCAGCGCCGTGCAGGAGGGCCTGCTGCGCCGCGTCGGCGCCTGAGGCTGCCGTCATCCCCGCCAGGCACGCACCTGTTCACAGGTCGCGTCCGGGCGGGGACGACTGTCTCTGGCCGAGCGCCGTCAGCCCTGACGCGCGCGGGGCGGGTCAGGGCTGGTGGATGCCCTCGCCGGCGATCTCGATCTGCACGGTCTTGCCGACCAGAACTCCGCCACTTTCGAGCGCGACATTCCAGAGCAGGCCGTAGTCCTCGCGGTTGATTTCCGCCGTCGCGCTGAATCCGAAGATGTTCTGCCCATAGGGATCGCGCCGAGCGCCGCCGAAATTCACCTGCAGGTCGACCACCCGGGTGATCCCCTTCACCGTCAACTCACCGGTGAGCACGAATCGTCCGGGTGCCGGATCCGACTGCGGTGGGAGATTGTGACTTCTGCCTCGTCCACCGAGTCGATTCCTTCGCAGACGCGCCCAGTAGAAGATGGGATCCTCGTTGCCCTGCCAACTGATACCCGTGCTTCGATATTCAAGAGTGGGATAACGATCCACGTCGAGGAAATCGGCACTCTTCAAATGTGTGTCCCGGTCGACGCTCCCGGTGGTGATGCTCGCCGTCTCGATGGTGGCGGTGACCGAGGAGAGCAGTGGGTCCTCCGCCACGAAGATCTGCGCGGTCGCCTCGGCGAATTCACCCCGCACCGGGCTGACCATCATGTGCCGGGACAGGAAACCGATCCGCTTGTGCGCCTGATCGAGACGATAGGTGCCGGCGACCGGGATGGTCATGCCATCCCAGGTGCGTGTCGCGATATCGGTCATCGTGTGCCTTCCCCCCGAGGTGGACCCCGGGTGTTTATCAATGTGCTGATGGAGCCCAGGCAAACGGTCAGACAGTCGTACTCCCCGCCCAGCATAAGGACGCTTCCGAGCAGCTTTTCGGGGCCCACCGCACGGTGAATCATGACGCACTTCACGCGTCCTCGAATGCCTCCGGTGAGCGACCCGAGCGGGCCGGCTTTTCGTCGATGCGTGGCCGATCGGCCGAGGGTCGCCCGTCCGGCCGGCTGACCCGAGGGCTAACCTTGCCGACATGCGCCTCTCCGCCCGGGTCGACTACGCCCTCCGCGCGGCCGCCGAGCTCGCCGCGACGGCCAGCGGCCCCGGGCGGGGCCGGCCGGTCACGGCCGACCAGATCGCCCGGGCCCAGGAGATTCCGCCGAAGTTTCTGGAGAGCATCCTGCTCCAGCTGCGCAGGGGCGGCATCGTGCAC
Organism: Micromonospora sp. NPDC005161; assembly: GCF_053599855.1. Taxonomy (NCBI): domain Bacteria; kingdom Bacillati; phylum Actinomycetota; class Actinomycetes; order Micromonosporales; family Micromonosporaceae; genus Micromonospora; species Micromonospora sp. NPDC005161. The sequence goes on along the minus strand of NZ_JBSFYQ010000005.1, from coordinate 61,264 downwards.
GCCCAGCGTGGCCCGGAGGGCGGCTACTGGCTGGCCCGTCCGGCCGAGGAGATCTCCCTCGCGGAGGTGATCCGGGTGATCGACGGGCCGCTCGCGCACGTACGCGGACAGCGCCCGGAAACGCTCGGCTATCACGGCCCGGCCAGCGCGCTCCAGGAGGTCTGGATCGCGCTGCGGGCCAGCGAGCGGGAGATCCTGGAGCTGGTCAGCGTCGGCGACGTGGCCGCGAACACGCTGCCCGCCCGGGTCACCGAGCTGGCCGCCGACCCGCGCGCCTGGATCTGACCGCCGGCGTCTCATCCACCGATCGGGCACTTGACCCGGGTCGCCCGTGGCGCATTGTCGACTAAGTCGATAGGAGATGCCGAAAAGTCAGGGGGCGCTCGTGCGCAAGCTGCTGGTCCTCGCTCTGGTCGGGCTCGCCGCGCAGCTGATCGACGGCTCGCTCGGCATGGCGTACGGGCTGACGTCGTCCACCCTGCTGCTGGTCGCCGGGGTCGCCCCGGCCGCCGCGTCGGCGTCGGTGCACCTGGCCGAGATCGGCACCACGCTCGCCGCCGGGGTGGCGCACTGGCGGTTCGGCAACGTGGACTGGCGGGTGGTGACCCGCATCGCGCTGCCCGGCGCGATCGGCGCGTTCGCCGGCGCCACCCTGCTCAGCTCGATCTCCACCGAGTCGGCCGCGCCGTGGATGGCCGGCATCCTCTTCACGCTCGGCGCGTACCTGCTGGTCCGCTTCGCCCGGCCGCTGCGTACCGACCGGGTCGGCGGGCGGCTGCGCGGTCGCTTCCTCGGTCCGCTCGGCCTGGTCGCCGGCTTCGTCGACGCCACCGGCGGCGGTGGCTGGGGTCCGGTGGCCACTCCGGCGCTGCTGGTCTCCGGCCGGATGGAGCCGCGCAAGGTGATCGGCTCGGTGGACACCGCCGAGTTCGTGGTGGCGGGCGCGGCCAGCGTCGGCTTCCTGATCGGGCTGGGCAGCGAGGGGTTCCTGCTGCCCACGGTCGCCGCGCTGCTCATCGGTGGGCTCGTCGCGGCCCCGCTGGCCGCGTGGCTGGTGCGCATCGTGCCGGCCCAACTGCTTGGCGCGGCGGTCGGTGGCGTGATCGTGCTGACCAACGCCCGCACCCTGCTCCGGTCCGCCGAGCTGGACGGTCCGGTCCGCCCCGCGGTCTACGCCCTCCTGGCGGCGGGCTGGCTGGCCGCGCTGGTGCTGGCCGTGCGGACCCTGCGCCGCACCCGCCGAGCCCGCGCAATCGCCGCCGCGCCCGCCACCGCCGTGAGCGCCGCCGTCGTTCCTCCCGTCCCGGCGGCCACCGGCGCCGTGCCGACCGAGCTCGCCGGCACGGGTACGCCAGCGGCCCGCTGACCGCGGCAAGCGGTTAGGAAGGGACCCTTCCTCTACACGAGGCGTTAAGAAGGGGCCCTTCCTTTCACGGGCGGAGCAGGTCGTCGGCGGTGGCGGTCAGCAAGCCCCATGCCTCGTCGACGTGCCGTTCGGTGGTCTGCGGCGAGCCGATCGCCAGCCGCAGCGTGTACCGGCCGGCGACCCGGGTGTGCGTCAGGTGCACCCGCCCGGTGGCGTTCAGCCGGGCCAGCAACTCGGCGTTGGTGTCGTCGTCGGCGTGCAGCCGGAAGCAGACCAGCGAGAACGGGTGCGCCGCGGCCAGCTCGAACCGGTCGTCGGCGTGTACCCGGTCGGCGAACCGGGCGGCCAGCGCCACCCCGGAGCGGATGTGCGCGCGCAGCCCCTCGACGCCGTACCAGCGCAGCACGAACCACAGCTTCAGGGCCCGGAACCGGCGGCCCAACGGCACCTGCCAGTCCCGATAGTCGATCACGGCACCGGATTCGCTGGCCGCGTTGCGCAGGAACTCCGGCAGCACGGTCAGCGCCTCGACCAGCTCGCCGCGGTCGGCCACCCAGAACGCGTCGCAGTCGAAGCCGGTGAGCAGCCACTTGTGCGGGTCGAAGCAGTACGAGTCGGCGTACTGCAGGCCGGCGTGCGACCAGCGCAGCTCCGGGCAGACGGCAGCGGCGCCCGCGTACGCGGCGTCCACGTGCAACCAGATCCCGTACTCGGCGCAGATCGCCCCGATCTCCGGCAGGGGGTCGATGGCGGTGGTGGAGGTGGTGCCGATGGTGGCGACCACGATGGCGGGGATGTCCCCGGCGGCCAGGTCGGCCTCGATCGCGGCGCGCAGCGCGGCCGGCCGTAGCGCCAGGGTCTCCGGGTCCGCCTCGATCGGGCGGACCCCGTCGCTGCCCAGCCCGGCGATCCGCGCCGCCTTCTCGATGGAGGAGTGCCCGTGGACGGAGGTGTACGCCCGGTAGCGCCGGTCGATGCCGGCGTCGCGCCAGCGGCCGCCGCTGGCGCGGTGCAGCGCGGCGAGGGTGGCCACCAGGGTCGCCGAGGAGGCCGAGTCCTGGATCACCCCGCCGCCGCTGCCGGTCGAGCGGAACCGCTGCGGCAGGTCCAGCAACTGGGCCAGCCAGTCCATCATCACGGTCTCCAGCTCGGTGCAGGCCGGGCTGCTGGCCCAGAGCATGCCCTGCACGCCGAGCCCGGAGCTGACCAGGTCGCCGAGCAGGCTCGGGCCGGAGGTGTTGGCCGGGAAGTAGCCGAAGAAGCTTGGGTGCTGCCAGTGGGTCAGCCCCGGTACGACGATCGCGTCCAGGTCGGCGAGGACCGCCCCGACCGGCTCGCTGGCGGTGGGCGGGGTGGCCGGCAGGGCGGCCGCGACGGTGCCCGGCGGGTCGGCCGGAGCAACCGGACGCTGCTCCAGCGTGGCCCAGTAGTCGGCGATCCAGTCGATGACGGCGTGGCCGGCGCGGCGGAACTCGTCGGGGTCCATGTGTGGGGCGCTCACCCGGACGAGTTGATCAGGCATCGTTCGCCGGGGCAAGGGCCGGGCGTGGTCGACGGATGGTCGATCCAGCGAGAGGCATCGATGTTGCGGTTCGGAAAGCGCTTGCCCTACGATGCGTCTTGAGCCGGATCCGTGCGTACCCAGGGCGTTCACCCCCGATCAGATCGCTGTCCGCCGCCGTCGTGGCGAACCGTCCACCGCGCCTTTCGGGCAGGCCCGTGGACCGCAGCGGTCATCACCGGATCCCCGGAGGCAGTTCATGCACCCGTCCAGACATCGGCTGATCCTGCTCGCCGGCGCGACCGCCGCCGTCGTCGCGGCCGGCACCCTCGGCACGGTCGTCGCCTCGGCCGCCGCCGCCGGCTGTCGGGTCGACTACCAGGTCACCAACCAGTGGCAGGGTGGCTTCGGCGCCAACGTCACCGTCACCAACCTCGGCGACCCCGTCACCGGGTGGACCCTCACCTGGTCGTACGCCGCCGGCCAGCAGGTCACCCAGGCGTGGAACGCGGCCGTCACGCAGGCCGGCGCCCAGGTCACCGCGCGCAACGTCGACCACAACGCCGCCATCGCCACCAACGGCACCGTCGCCTTCGGCTTCAACGGCTCGTGGACCAGCGGCAATCCGGCGCCGGCCAGCTTCGCGCTCAACGGCGCCACCTGCACCGGCGCCGTACCCACCGCCGGCCCGACCACCACACCGCCGAGCACCCCACCCCCCACCACCGCGCCGCCGCCATCGGCCGGGGCGGTGCAGATGGAGGACCTGAACCGGGGGTTGGTCAGCGTCCGCTCCGGCAGCGGCAACCTGGTCTCCTGGCGGTTGCTCGGCACCGAGACCTCCGGCGTGGCGTTCAACCTCTACCGGGGCTCCACCAGGGTCAACGCCAGCCCGATCACCGGCGCCACCACCTACCTCGACAGCGGTGCGGCGGCCGGCTCGGCGTACACCGTGCGCGCGGTCGTGGGCGGCGCCGAGCAGGCGGCCTCCGCGCCGGCGCTGCAGTTCCGCGACGGCTACCTGGACGTGCCGTTGCAGGTCCCGGCCGGTGGCAGCACCCCCACCGGCGAGACCTACACGTACAGCGCCAGCGACGCCTCCGTCGGTGACCTCGACGGTGACGGCAGCTACGAGATCGTCCTCAAGTGGGAGCCGTCGAACGCCAAGGACAACTCCCAGTCCGGCTACACCGGCAGCGTGTACGTCGACGCGTACACCCTGGCCGGCGTCCGGTTGTGGCGCGTCGACCTGGGCCGCAACATCCGCGCCGGCGCCCACTACACCCAGTTCCAGGTGTACGACTACGACGGCGACGGGCGCGCCGAGGTGGCCATGAAGACCGCCGACGGCACCCGCTCCGGCACCGGACAGGTCATCGGCTCCGGGTCGGCCGACCACCGCAACTCCAGCGGCTACGTGCTGGCCGGCCCGGAGTACCTGACCATGTTCGACGGACAGACCGGCGCCGTCCTCTCCACCGTCACCTACGACCCGCCGCGCGGCACCGTGTCGTCCTGAGGCGACTCGTACGGCAACCGGGTGGACCGGTTCCTCGCCGGCACCGCCTACCTGGACGGGCAGCGCCCCTCGCTGATCATGGCTCGGGGCTACTACACCCGCGCGGTGATCGCCGCCTGGGACTTCCGCGACGGCACGCTGCGCAGGCGCTGGACGTTCGACTCCAACGCCTCGGGCAACGGCGCCGCCGCCGGTCAGGGCAACCACCAGCTCTCGGTCGCCGACGTCGACGGCGACGGCCGCCAGGAGATCGTCTACGGCGCCGACGACAACGGTCGCCTGCTCTACTCGACGGGCAACGGGCACGGCGACGCCCTGCACGTCGGCGACCTCGACCCGAGCCGCTCCGGGCTGGAGGTGTTCAAGGTCGACGAGGACGGCAGCAAGCCCAGCTCCTGGTTCGCCGACGCCCGTACCGGCCAGGTCCTCTGGTCCACGCCGGCCTCCGGCGACAACAGCCGGGGTGTCTCCGCGGACATCTGGGCGGGCAGCCCCGGCGCGGAGTCGTGGTCGTCTGCGGTCGCCGGGCTGGCCGACACCAGGGGGCGCAACGTCGGCCGCAAGCCGTCGTCGGCGAACTTCCTCGCCTGGTGGGACGGCGACCCGGTGCGGGAGCTGGTCGACGGGACGAAGATCGACAAGTACGGCACCGGCGGTGACACCCGGCTGCTCACCGGCAGCGGGGTGGCGGCCAACAACGGCACGAAGTCCACACCGGCGCTCTCCGGCGACATCCTCGGCGACTGGCGCGAGGAGGTGATCTGGCGGACCACCGACAGCCGGGCGCTGCGCATCTACAGCACGCCAACCCCGACCGGCACCCGGATCCACACCCTGATGCACGACCCGCAGTACCGGGTGGCGATCGCCTGGCAGAACACCGCCTACAACCAGCCCCCGCACCCGGGGTTCTTCATCGGCGACGGAATGGCGAACCCGCCCACCCCGAACATCTACCTACGCTGACCCCTGACGGCCCCGAGCGGGGTCGCCGGGGCGGCAGGCACCGGGCCGCAGCCGCGGAATCCGCTCAGCTGCGGCCCGGTGCGCCACACCGCGGCATTCCCGACCCGTCCCGACCGGGGATGCCGTACCACCACCGGCACCTACGTTAGGCACCGTCCTGGTCGCGCGGGTGACGCCGACGTGAAGATCGTGTTTCACGTCCGGTGCAGGCCGCCCACCACCTGCTCGGCGATCAGCTCGTACGAGCGCACCCGGTCCCGCACGTCGTAGACCAGCGTGGTCAGCATCAGCTCGTCCGCGCCGGTGCGCTCCACCAGCTCGGTCAACTGCCGACGCACCGTCTCCGGCGAACCCATCGCCTGACCGTCGCGGCGCTGCTCCACGAACTCCCGCTCGATCTCGGTGTACGGGTACGCCGCCGCCTCCTCGGGCGTGGAGAGGGGCTCCGGCCGGCCGGAGCGCAGCTTCAGGAACGACAGCCCGCTCGGTCCGGCCAGCCACTCGGCCCGCTCGTCGGTCTCCGCGCAGACCGCGTTGACCGCGACCATCGCGTACGGCTTGTCCAGCCACTGCGACGGCCGGAAGTTCTGCCGGTACAGCGCCAGCGCGGGCAGGGTGTTCGCCGAGCTGAAGTGGTGCGCGAAGGAGAACGGCAGACCGAGCAGACCGGCCAGCTGGGCGCTGAAGCCGCTGGAGCCGAGCAGCCACACGGCCGGCTGCTCACCCCGCCCCGGGCTGGCGATGATCTGCCCGGGCCGCTCCCCGCTGAAGTAGTTCATCAGGTCGGCCAGCTCGTTCGGGAAGCCCTCGGCCGAGAGCCCCTCCATCGTGCGGCGCAACGCCAGCGCGGTTATCTGGTCGGTGCCCGGCGCGCGGCCGATGCCCAGGTCGATCCGGCCGGGGTGCAACGCCTCCAGGGTGCCGAACTGCTCGGCCACCACCAGCGGCGCGTGGTTGGGCAGCATCACCCCACCCGACCCGAGCCGGATCGTCGAGGTGTTCGCGGCCAGGTGGGCGAGCAGCACGGCGGGAGCGGAGCTGGCGATCGCCGGCATGTTGTGGTGCTCGGCCACCCAGAAACGGTGATAGCCCAGCTCCTCGGTGCGTCGGGCCAGCTCGGTGGTGGCCCGCAGTGCCGCGCCGGCGGTGGTGCCCTTGGCGACCGGAGCAAGATCAAGAACAGACAACGGTACGGTGATCACACGGTTGGCCAACCCGCTCCCGGACGCTTTTGTTCCGCTTGGCCGGCATTCGATCGGACCCGCCCGCCCACCCCGTCGCCGCTCAGCCCATCCCGCGGGCCTGTTCGAAGATCAGGCTGGTCTGGGTGTGCTGCACCACCGGATCGACGGCGAGGTGGTCCAGCACGAAATCGCGAAGCGCGTCCCCGGACGCCGCCCGCACGTGCAGCACGTAGTCCTCCGCGCCGGCGACGTGGAACACCGACACCACCCCGGGCAGCCGCACCGAGCGGGCCCGGAACGCGTCCACCGCCGCCCGCTCGTGCGCCGTGAGCCGCACCGACACCAACGCCTGCAACGGCAGGCCGAGCGCGGCCGGGTCGACCTCGGCGTGGAACCCGCGGATCGCGCCCCGCTCGCGCAGCGCCCGGGTGCGGGTCAGGCAGGTCGAGGGCGCCACCCCCACCCGCTCGGCGAGCGCGTTGTTCGGTAACCGGCCGTCCGCGGCCAGCTCGGTCAGGATCGCGCGGTCCACCTCGTCCAGGGCCGGGTACGGCCGCACATCGTTCGGCTCAGGGGGCATCCAGCCATCCTCGTCCGAATGCCTCAACGAAGCTAGGTCAAATGACAGAATTATCTTCCAAGGCATTGCCCCGTTGGTGGAGGATGTTCGACGCTACCGCCATGACGATGGTGGACACGACAGCCGTACACGCCGGCCGCGACGACCTGCGGGCGCTCGGCGTCCACGTACCGCCGATCGACCTGTCCACCACCAACCCGCTGCCCTCCGTGGACGGCGGCGGGGACGCCTACGAGCAGCTCGCCACCGGCGGCCTCCTTCCCGCCGACGGCAGCGCCGTCTACCAACGGCTGTGGAACCCGACCGTCGCCCGCTTCGAGACCGCCCTCGCCGAACTGGAAGGCACCGCCCAGGCCGTCGCCTTCGCCAGCGGCATGGCCGCGCTCACCGCCACCCTGCTCGCCGCCACCCGGGACGGCCACCGGCACATCGTCGCCGTCCGTCCGCTCTACGGCGGCACCGACCACGTGCTCGCCACCGGGCTGCTCGGCACCACCGTCAGCTGGGCCCGCCCCGACGAGGTCGCCGCCGCCATCCGCCCGGACACCGCGCTGGTCATCATCGAGACGCCGGCCAACCCCACCCTCGACCTGGTCGACATCGCCGCCCTCGCCACCGCCGCCGGCGACATCCCACTACTGGTCGACAACACCGTCGCCACCCCCGTGCTGCAACAGCCGGCCCGGCACGGCGCCGCACTCGTCCTGCACAGCGCCACCAAGAGCATCGGCGGGCACGGCGACGTCCTCGCCGGCGTCGTCGCCTGCGACGCCGACTGGGCCGCCCGGCTGCGCCAGGTCCGCGCGGTCACCGGCGCGATCCTGCACCCGCTCGGCGGCTACCTGCTGCACCGTGGCCTGCAGACCCTCCCGCTGCGCGTCCGCGCCCAACAGGCCACCGCCGAGAAGCTCGCCGGCTGGCTCGCCGACCACCCGGCCGTACACCGCGTGCACCACCCGTCGGTGCACGACCCGGCGGCGCTGGTCGGTCGGCAGATGGCCGGGCCCGGCAGCCTGCTGGCCTTCGAGGTACGCGGCGGCGCACCCGCCGCGGCCGCCGTCGCCGGCGCCTGCCAGCTGATCACCCACGCGGTGTCCCTCGGGGGCGTCGACACCCTCATCCAGCACCCCGCCTCGCTCACCCACCGGCCGGTCGAGGGCGACGCGAAGCCCGCCGCCGCGCTGCTGCGCCTCTCGGTCGGGCTGGAGGACCCCGAGGACCTGCGCGTCGACCTCGCCCAGGCGCTCGCCATCCTCGGCTGACCGCCCCGGCCGCCTCAGCTCAGATCGCGGTTCCCCAGCACCCGGCGGGGAGAGCCCTGCCGGGCCACCCGCAGCATCGCCCGGCCCAGCCCGTCGGTGGTGGTGACCTGGTTCGGCAGCAGCCGGCGCAACACCGGAAAGAGTGGGCGGGTGACCGCGTACCCGATCCGGTACGCCCGGGTCTTCGACACCGCCCCGTGGGTCGGCTGGATGAAGCCAGGCCGGGCCGCGTAGCCGTTGGGCAGCAGGTCGAGGACCGCGTTCTCGGTACGACCCTTGACCCGTGCCCACATCACCCGCCCCCGCCCGGTGGAGTCGGTGCCCACGCCGGAGACGTAGATGAATGTCACGCTCGGGCTCACCTCGGCCAGCAGCCGCGCCGCCGCGAGGGGGTAGTCGTAGCTGATCCGGGTGTAGGCGGCCTCGTCGAGGCCCAGCGAGGAGACACCAAGGCAGTAGAAGCAGGCGTCGACGCCGGCCAGCTCGGCGCGCAATTCCTCCAGCTCACCGACATCCCCGACGGTGAGCTCGCGCAGCTTCGGATGCCGCTGCCCGGTCGGCCTCCGGCCGACGGTCAACACCTCCCGCACGTCCTCGGCGAGCAGGCACTCGCGCAGCACGCCCTGGCCGACCATGCCGGTCGCGCCGAAAATGACCACCCGCATCAGTTCCCACCCCTGTCGTCGATCCCGTCATGCGTCTGGTCCGGGCCGCGGCGGGTCAGCCTCGCCACCATGTCGGTCGCCGTGCGTCGGCGGCTGGTCAGCGCCCCGTGCCCGCAGCGGGTGTCAGCGCGGCCGAACCGGCCGCCAGTAGCAGCAGCTCGTCGGCAGGGTAACCGGTCGCTGACCCGGCCGGCGCGCTCGGCGACGGCGATGGTGGGCCACCTTGCCCGGGACGACCGGGCGCCGGCCGTTGCCTGGGCTGAGGGAGGTCAGGACTTCGGGCCGACGTGCCGGTCCAGCGCGGCGACCGCATCCCGCCGGGCCACCGACAGCGAGTTGCGCCGATTCATCCGCCAGGCGATGCCGAGCAGATTGAGCGCCCACTGGCAGAGGCCGATGATGTCGGCCGACTCGTTGGTGAACATGTACCGCGGGTAGACGTACTCCTTGCCGCGGACGGTGACTCGGTTGGCGAACCGGCAGCCGTCGGAGTGGAACAGGCCGCGCACGAAGTCGCCGGGATGGCGTTCAATGATTGCCCGCTGCCAGTCGGCGAGGACGATCGGGCGTTCGTGTTTCTTGCCGGGACCGTGCTGGGGCAGCAAGCACGGCCAGTGGCTGCCGTAACTCTGTACGCCGACGCAGCCCTGCTTCTGCACCAGTTGCACCGAACTGGCAAGCACGTCGCGCATCGCCTGGTCGCACAGCTTGATGAGATTCGGCCAGGCGTTTGAGCAGTAGATCCGGAGCACCGGCACCCGAGCCGACGTCACCAGATGGCCGTCGCCCAGGTAGAGGCCGAGAAGGTAGGCGTAGGCCTCGGGGTCTGTCGGACTGTCGACACCCTCGCGGCAACGAAAACACCGCAGTTGCGTGCCCTGCTGCTTCGCCTCGGGGCGGTCGTTGCACCAGTGCCAGACAGTCCGATAGGGCAGGCCCATTTCGCGAGCGGTGTCTGCAACGGTGCTGCCGGCGAGGAAGAGCCGGCGTGCACGGGAGCGGATCTCAGGTGGATGCACGAAAACAGCTTCGAACATCCGTACGACGATTTTTGGTGCCCTCGGTGGGATTCGAACCCACACTGTATGCAGTTTGAGTGCATTGCCTACTGCCAGTTGGGCTACGAGGGCGCTTCCCTGATTCGGCCCTGACAGGATACCCACTACGCTGAGGGCGGTGACACCCGGCTGGGCGGGTGTCGGGTTCTGACTGGTGGGGGTAGGGCTGGTGGCCGAGACGCCGACGGATGCCGAGCGCAGGCGGGTGCTGATCGCCGAGGACGAGGCGCTGATCCGGCTGGACCTGGCCGAGATGCTGGTCGAAGAGGGCTACGAGGTGGTGGGGCAGGCCGGCGACGGCGAGACCGCCGTCCGCCTCGCCGAGGAGTTGAAGCCTGACCTGGTCATCCTCGACATCAAGATGCCGATCATGGATGGGTTGGCCGCCGCCGAGCGCATCGCCGGCGCCCGGATTGCCCCGGTGATCATCCTGACCGCGTTCAGCCAGCGTGACCTGGTGGAACGGGCCCGGGCGGCCGGCGCCATGGCGTACCTGGTGAAGCCCTTCCAGAAGAGCGACCTGGTCCCGGCGGTGGAGATCGCGCTGTCGCGCTACTCCGAGGTCGCCGCGCTGGAGGCGGAGGTCGCCGGCCTGACCGACCGCTTGGAGATCCGTAAGACGGTGGAGCGCGCCAAGGGCGCGCTGATGACCACGTACGGGATGACCGAGCCGCAGGCGTTCAAGTGGATACAGCGCACGGCGATGGACCACCGGATGACCATGAAGGAGGTCGCCGAGCGGATCCTCGCCGAGACCGCCGGCGGCGAAGTGGCGCAGCCAACCGTCTGATCGCCGCCTGCCTCCTGGTCGCGGCGGACGCCTCGGTGTCCGCGATCGGGGACCACCGCGCGGGGCCCGCGGGGATTAGCATCGACCCGTGACCGTCCGACGGGTGATCGCGGTGTTCGGCCTCTTCGCGCTGCTGGTCTCCGGCTGCGACGGTCCGGTCGAGCCGTCTGGCGGCGCCTCGACCGGCACTGGGCCGACGACCGCCGCCGCGGCGGCGCTCCGGCCGGGGTGGCAGCCGCTGACGTTGCCGGCGCCGCCCGGTGGTGCGGGCCGTCTGTTGCTCCGCGACGCGGCGGCCTGCGCGGGTCGCTGGTTCGTGGTCGGTGGTGTCGCCGACGCCGGTGGCGGCACCCGTCCGGCGGCCTGGACCAGCGTGGACGGTACGGCCTGGACGGTCGTGCCGGTGCGTGCGGATTCCTTCTACGGCAGGCAGAACGTGCTCTCGTCGGTGGCCTGCCGCGACGGGAAGGCGGCGGTGATCGGCGCCAAGACCGGTGGGGCGCACGGCTATCCGCGGATCAGCACCTGGCGGCAGCTGCCGGACGGCGCGCTGGGCGAGGTGCAGGCGTCGTTCGAGACGTACGGCGGGCCGACGGCGGTGAACGTGTCCCGGTTGGCGGCCGGCGCGTCGGGCTGGCTGATCGTCGGCAACCGCTCGGCGGGCGCGGCCTCCTGGGTGTCGTCGCCGGCGGCGGCGGAGTTCGAGCTGGTGGAGGGCGCGCCGGAGCTGGCCAGCGATGCGGTCGGGGTGACCTGGGCGTTCGATGCGGTGGCGGCGCCGCCGGGCTGGCTGGCGGTGGGTGGCCTGCTGCCGGCCGGCCGGATCGACCGGGACCCGGCAGTGTGGTCGTCGCCGGACGGGCGGTCGTGGCGGCGCACCGTGCTGCCGGGCGGTCCGGAGTACGAGGAGTTGCAGCGCGTGGCGCTCGTCGGTGGGGTGCCGGTGGCGGTCGGGTTGCGCGGGTCGACGTTCGGCGCGTGGCGGCAGGAGGGGGCGGGCTGGGTGGCCGCCGGGGCGTTCGGTCGGCGGGCCGGGGCCGGGGTGCCGGCGGTGGCTTCGCTGGTCGTCGCCGGGGACCGGCTGGTCGCCGCGGTCGCCGACGGTGAGCGGTACTCGGTGTGGGCCTCGGCGGATCGGGGTGGGTCGTGGCGGGAGGTCGCGATGCCGCTCGATGTGCCGGCGGGGGTCGACCGGGACGTGGCACTTGTGGCGGTGGGTGACAGGTGGTGGTTGGCGGCGGACGACGGTTCGCGGTCCGCGCTGTGGTGGGCGGGCGGCCTGGGTGCCTGAGTGCCGGGGGTTGCGCAGCGCCTCGGCCTCGGGTTGCGGCGTGTCGAGCTGTTTTCGCAGGTCAAGGGGCCTTTCGTCCAGGTGCGGATGGTCCGGGTCGATGCGGGTGAGCTCCGACCGGCCGCGCGGTTAAGGACCGACCGACGGATTCACCTGTTACGGACATCGACAGGATTGCCCACGTCTTCGTAACGGTTTCGCAGACCCCCCGTTCAGGCCTTCCGGGAGGGTGTGCGGTGTCGGTACGCTCCGCCATCACGAGCCGTAACGCAGGGGGAGTCCCTGCGGGGTGGGTGGAATTGCGGGTTTGCTGCTGTCGCCGTCGCTTCGGGTCAGCCGCGTCCGCATCTGGAGGAGGTCAGGAAGCCGTGAGGCGAAGCTATGTACGGGCGCTGGGCACCGTTGCGCTCGCCGCGACCCTGGTGGTCGCGGCTGGTTGCCAGGATTCCGGTGGCGGCGATGGTGGGACCGCGTCCGGTGACTGCGGTGGCAAGATTGCGATCTTCGGCGCGTTCACGGGTGACAACGCGGGTCTGGTGATCCCGTCGCTGAACGGCGCGAAGCTCGCGGTGAAGCAGTTCAACGCGGCGAACCCGGACTGCAAGGTCACCATGCAGGAGTTCGACACCCAGGGTGACCCCGCGGTGGCGACCCCGTTCGCGAACCAGATCGCCGGGGACAACTCGTTCCTCGGTGTCATCGGTGGTCACTTCTCTGGTGAGTCGGACGCCACGATGCCGATCTACCAGGCCGCTGGCCTGGCGATGGTCAGCCCGTCGGCGACCCGGACGGACCTGACCCAGAAGGGCAACACGTCCTTCTACCGGGTGGTCGGCAACGACGGCACGCAGGCCGGCGCGGTGGCGAGCTACCTGAAGACCCAGAACGCGAAGAAGGTCTTCCTGGTCGATGACGCCAGCGCGTACGGCGCGGGCATCACCGAGGAGCTGGGCAAGCAGCTCGGCCCGCTGATCGTGAACAAGGACAAGATCCAGGAGCGGCAGGCGCAGTTCGACGCCACCATCTCCAAGATCAAGTCCGCGCAGGCGGACTTCGTCTTCTACGGCGGTTACACCCGTGAGGCCGCTCCGCTGGTGAAGCAGATGCGTGCCGCCGGTGTCCAGGCCAAGTTCGTCGGCCCGGACGGTCTCTACGACCCGGCGTTCCCGGCGGGTGCCTCCGGCGGTGCCGAGGGCGCGATCATCACCTGCCCCTGCCTCCCGGCTGACAAGGCCGGCGGCACCTTCTCCGCCGACTACCAGAAGGAGTACGGCATCCCGCCGGGCTCCTACGGTGCTGAGGGCTTCGACGGCGCCAAGATCTACCTGGACGCCTTCAAGGACGGCAAGAAGAGCCGGGCGGACATCCTGGCGTACGTGAAGGCGTACGACAAGCAGGGCGTGTCGAAGTACATCAAGTTCGATGCCAAGGGTGACGTCGACCCGTCGAAGGTCGTCATCTGGGCCTACCAGATCAAGGGCACGGCTATCGAGGCGCTGCAGGAGCTCAAGCTCAGCTGACGCCGCAGGCATTGGAGTGCGGCCGGGGTGTTTCACCCCGGCCGCACTCGATTCAAGGAGACCCCCGGTGCATTTCGATGAACTGATCGGCCATCTCGGCCAGCACACGGTCGACGGCCTGTCCAAGGGCGCCATCTACGCCCTGATCGCCCTCGGCTACACCCTCGTCTACGGCGTCCTTCGCCTGATCAACTTTGCGCACTCCGAGGTGTTCATGGTCGGTACCTTCGCGGTGCTGATCCTCTGGAACCAGCTCGGGGTGGAAAATAACCCGCCGGTCGGCCAGGCGATCCTGTTCCTGGTGCTCGGTCTGCTCGTCGCGGCGGCCGCCTCGGGCGGTACGGCTCTGGCCCTTGAGCGGATCGCGTACCGGCCGTTGCGGCGTAAGAACGCGCCGCCGCTGATCTTCCTGATCACCGCGATCGGTCTGTCGCTGGTCTTCGTGGAGCTCTTCGGGCAGGTGCTGCCCAAGCTGCTCGGTGGCGTGCTGCCGGCGGCGTTCGGCCGGCCCCGGCAGATCGTCGGTATGCCGACGATCATCCAGCAGGAGACCCTGTTCACCATCGGCAACACCGCGATCACGAACATCCAGCTGATCGTCTTCGTCGCGGCCGTGGTGATGATGGCGATGCTGGACTGGTTCATCAACCGCACCCGGTACGGCCGGGGTGTGCGGGCGGTGGCCCAGAACCCGGAGACCGCCGCGCTGATGGGCGTCAACCAGGAGCGCGTGATCATGCTGATCTTCGTGCTCGGTGGGATCATGGCCGGTGCCGCCGCTCTGTTGTGGAGCATGCGGTTCGGCTTCACCCAGAACAGCATCGGCTTCGTGCTCGGCCTCAAGGCGTTCACCGCCGCGGTCCTGGGCGGCATCGGTAACCTGCGCGGCGCGCTGCTGGGTGGCCTCTTCCTCGGCATCGTCGAGGTCTACGGCGCCACGCTCTTCGCGTCCAACTGGGAGGACGTCATCGCCTTCGTGGTGCTGATCGTGGTGCTGATGTTCCGGCCGACCGGTCTGTTGGGCGAGTCGCTCGGGAGGGCCCGCGCATGATCGACAAAATCCGCTCCGCTGACCGCCGCCGGGTGAACATGCTGACCACGGTCGGCGACCGCTGGCGGGCGCTGACGAAGTGGCAGCAGGCACTCGGACTGGCCGCCTTCGTGGCGATCCTCTACTACCTGCCGTTGCTCGGCATTCCGGGCCTGACCTGGTTGCGTACCGACTCGATCGAGGGCGGCAACAACTGGGCGGGTGTGCTCTTCATCTGCGCCATCTACGTGCTGGTCGCGATCGGCCTGAACGTGGTGGTCGGTCTCGCCGGCCTGCTCGACCTGGGCTACATCGGCTTCTTCGCCATCGGGGCGTACAGCGTGGCGCTGTTCGGTTCGGTGAACTCGCCGGTGGTGAAGTGGATCCAGCAGGAGTTCAACCTGCCGGCGACCTGGGCGGTGACCTGGGCGATCTGCCTGTTCATCGCGATCGTGCTGACGATGATCTCCGGGGTTTTGCTGGGCTGGCCGACGCTGCGGCTGCGCGGTGACTACCTGGCCATCGTGACGCTGGGCTTCGGCGAGATCATCCGGATCGTGGCCCGCAACGCCACCGGGCTGACCAACGGCCCGGTGGGCATCTCGGCCATCCCCGGTCCGGAGGGTGCGCCGTCGGCGGACAACAAGTACTTCGGTCTGATCGACGCGAAGCCCTGGTACTGGCTGGCGATCACCTTCGTGCTGGTCATGGTGTTCCTGGTCCGCCGGTTGGAGCGCAGCCGGGTCGGCCGGGCGTGGCTCGCAGTTCGGGAGGACGAGGACGCCGCCGCGGTGATGGGTGTGTACCCGTTCAAGTTCAAGCTCTGGGCGTTCGCCATCGGTGCGGCGCTCGGCGGCCTGTCGGGCTTCCTCTTCGGCAGCCGGAACGCGTTCATCGACCCGACCCAGTTCAACGCGAACCTGTCCATCCTCTTCGTGGCGATGGTCGTGGTCGGCGGTTCCGGCAACATGATCGGCGTCTCGCTCGGCGCGGTGCTGCTCGCGTATCTGCCGGAGCGGTTCCGCGACTTCGCCGACTACCGGTGGCTGGTGTTCGGTCTGGCCATGGTGCTGGTGATGATCCTGCGTCCGCAGGGCCTGATCCCCAGCCGGCGACGGGCCCGCGAGTTGAAGGACCGCGCGGCGGAGGCAGAGGAGGTGCCCGCTCATGTCTGACCAGACCACCAGCACGGCGACGCCGAAGATCCCGACCCAGCCGGGCCCGCGCTCGGTGCTGCTCGAGGTCGACGACGTCACGCTCCGCTTCGGCGGCGTGGTCGCCCTCGACAAGATCAATTTCCAGATCTACGAGGGCGAGATCCTCGGTCTGATCGGCCCGAACGGTGCCGGCAAGACCACCAGCTTCAACGTGATGACCGGCGTCTACAAGCCGACCTCCGGGGCGGTCCGGTTCCGCGGCCAGAAGGTGACCGGCCGCAAGCCGCACCAGATCAGCCAGCTCGGCATCTCGCGGACGTTCCAGAACATCCGTCTCTTCCCGGAGATGACGGCGATGGAGAACGTCATGGTCGGCACGGACTCCCGGCACAAGACGAGCGTGCCGGGTGCGCTGTTCCGAGTGCCCCGGTTGAAGGCCAAGCCGCACGAGTTGCCGCAGGTCACGGCCACGTCCGGGTTCGCCCGGACGTGGCAGGAGATCCGCCGGACCTGTGCCCGGACGTTCGGGCTGTCCCGGTACGTCCTGGAGGAGCGGGCCGCCGAGGCCAAGGCACTCGAGCTGCTGCGGTTCGTCGGGATCGCCGACCGGGCCAACGACGAGGCGCGCAACCTGCCGTACGGCTACCAGCGCCGCTTGGAGATCGCCCGGGCGCTGGCCACTGAGCCGAAGCTGATCTGCCTGGACGAGCCGGCCGCCGGCTTCAACCCGGCGGAGAAGGAGGAGCTCCTCACCCTGATTCGCAAGATCCGTGACATGGGCCTGACCGTCCTGCTCATCGAGCACGACATGCGGCTGGTCATGGGGGTCACCGACCGGATCGTGGTGCTGGAGTTCGGCCGCAAGATCGCCGAGGGTGCGCCCGCGGAGGTCAGCCGCGATCCGAAGGTGATCGCCGCGTACCTGGGGGAGCCCGCCGATGACGCTGCTTGAGCTTGAGAACGTCGCCGTCGCGTACGGCCGGATCGAGGCGCTGCACGGCATCAGCCTGAGCGTCAACGAGGGTGAGGTGGTGGCCCTGATCGGCGCGAACGGCGCCGGTAAGACCACCACCATGCGGGCCATCTCCGGAACCCGGTCGCTCGCCAGCGGAAAGATCACGTTCAACGGCGAGGACATCAGCAAGCTCCGGGCCGACCTGCGGGTGGTCCGGGGCCTGTGCCAGTCACCCGAGGGCCGGCAGATCTTCCCCGGCATGACGGTGATGGAGAACCTGGACATGGGGGCGTACACCCGGCGGGACTCCGCCGGCATCGCCTCCGACCTGGACCGGGTGCTGACCCTGTTCCCGCGGCTGGCCGAGCGGCGCAAGCAGGCCGGTGGCACGCTCTCCGGCGGCGAGCAGCAGATGCTCGCGGTCGGCCGGGCGCTGATGAGCCGGCCGAAGCTGCTGCTGCTCGACGAGCCGTCGATGGGTCTTGCCCCGTTGGTGATCCGGCAGATCTTCGACATCATCACGGAGATCAACCAGCAGGGCACCACGATCCTGCTGGTGGAGCAGAACGCCCAGCAGGCGCTGTCGCGGGCGCACCGCGGCTACGTGCTGGAGACCGGTCAGATCGTGAAGGAGGGGTCCGGTCAGGACCTGCTGCACGATCCGTCGGTCAAGGAGGCGTACCTCGGCGTTGCCTGAGCCATCCGACCGGCGGCCGGCCATCCCTCGCGGGGTGGCCGGCCGCCGGCTTTCGGGCCGGCGGTCGGTCCCGCCGTCGGACGCGCGGTGCCGCCACCCGGCGGTGTCGGTGCGACGGACTAGAGTCGCTGCCGTGACAGCTACGACGCCGCGCCTGCTTCTCGTCGACGGACACTCCCTGGCATACCGGGCCTTCTTCGCCCTGCCGGTGGAAAACTTCTCCACCACGACGGGTCAGCCGACCAACGCGGTCTACGGCTTCACCTCGATGCTGATCAACGTGCTGCGTGACGAGCAGCCGACGCACATCGTCGTCGCCTTCGACGTCTCCCGCCGCTCCTTCCGCAACGACAAGTACGCGGAGTACAAGGCCGGCCGCAGCGAGACCCCGACCGACTTCAAGGGCCAGGTCAGCCTGGTCAAGGAGGTCCTGGCCGCGCTGCAGATCCCGGTGGTCGAGATGGAGGGCTTCGAGGCCGACGACGTCATCGCCACGCTCGCCTGCCAGGCCCGCGACCAGGGCATGACGGTGCTGATCAGCAGCGGTGACCGGGACGCGTTCCAGCTGGTCGACGACCAGGTCACCGTGCTCTACCCGCGCAAGGGCGTCTCCGACCTGGCCCGGATGGACCCGGCGGCGATCGAGGCGAAGTACGGCGTCGGGCCGCAGCAGTACCGGGACCTGGCCGCGCTGGTCGGCGAGACCAGTGACAACCTGCCCGGCGTCCCGGGCGTCGGCCCGAAGACCGCCGCCAAGTGGATCACCACGTACGGCGGGGTGGAGGGCGTGATCGCCCGCGCCGACGAGATCAAGGGCAAGGCCGGCGACAGCCTGCGGGAGCGGCTCGCCGACGTGATCCGCAACTACGAGATCAACCGCCTCGTCTCCGATCTGGAGCTGCCGCTGCGCCCGGAGGACACCCGCTGGGCCGGCTGGGACCGGGAGGCGGTGCACCAGGTCTTCGACACCCTGGAGTTCCGCATCCTGCGTGACCGGCTCTACCAGTACCTGGAGGCCGTCGAGCCGGAGGCTGAGTCCGGCTTCGACCTGACCGGCGAGGTGCTCACCGCGCCCGGCGCGCTGTCCGGCTGGCTGGCCGCGCACGTCCCGACCGGCACTCCGGTCGGGATGGCGGTCAAGCTCGACACCGGCCCCAACCGCCGGCACACCGCCTCCATCGGCGGTTTGGCGCTGGCCACCGCCGGCGGCGCGGCGGCCTGGGTCGACCCGGCGGGCCTCGACCCGGCCGACGAGGGCGCACTGGCCGGCTGGCTGGCCGACGCGCAGCGGCCCAAGGTCCTGCACGACAGCAAGCCGGCCGTGCTGGCCTGCGCCGCGCACGGCTGGGAGCTGGCCGGCGTCGTCCGGGACACCCAGATCGCCGCATACCTGGCCCGCCCCGACCAGCGGTCGTACGACCTGAGCGACCTGGCGCTGCGTTACCTGCACCGTGAGCTGCGGGTGGACGCGCCGGAGACCGGCCAGCTCACCCTCGACGGGCTGGGCGACGAGGGCGTGGCCGAGCAGAACCTCATGCTCCAGGCCCGGGCCACCCTCGACCTGGCCGACGCGATCGACGCCGAGCTGTCCCGCGACGGTGAGCAGTCCGCCCGGCTGATGGCCGGGGTGGAGCTGCCGCTGATGCGGGTGCTGGCCGACATGGAGAGCACCGGCATCGCCGCCGACACGCACTACCTGTCCGAGCTGGAGGCGCATTTCGCCGCCGAGGTGAAGGCCGCCGCGCAGGGCGCGTACGAGGCGGTGGGCCGGGAGTTCAACCTCGGCTCGCCCAAGCAGTTGCAGGAGATCCTCTTCACCGAGCTGGGCCTGCCCAAGACCAAGAAGATCAAGACCGGATACACCACCGACGCGGACGCCCTGCAGTGGCTCTACGCGCAGAATCCGCATCCGGTGCTCGCCCACCTGCTGCGCCACCGGGACGTGGCCAAGCTCAAGTCCACCGTCGACGGTCTGCTCAAGTCGGTCTCCGACGACGGCCGGATCCACACCACCTTCAACCAGACGGTCGCGGCGACCGGTCGGCTCTCCTCCACCGAGCCCAACCTGCAGAACATCCCGATCCGCACCGAGGAGGGCCGGCGGATCCGCCGGGCGTTCGTGGTGGGCGAGGGCTACGACTGCCTGCTGACCGCCGACTACAGCCAGATCGAGATGCGCATCATGGCGCACCTGTCGTCGGACGACGCGCTGATCGAGGCGTTCAACTCCGGCGCCGACTTCCACGCGGCCACCGCCTCGTCGGTCTTCGGAACGCCGGTCGACGAGGTCACCCCGGACCAGCGCCGCAAGATCAAGGCGATGAACTACGGCCTGGCGTACGGGCTGAGCGCGTTCGGGCTGTCCCAGCAGCTCAACATCGGCACCGAAGAGGCGCGCGGGCTGATGGAGAACTACTTCGCCGGTTTCGGCGGGGTGCGTGACTACCTGTACCAGGTGGTCGCCCGGGCCCGGCAGGACGGCTACACCTCGACCATTCTGGGTCGCCGCCGCTACCTGCCGGACCTGGGCAGTGACAACCGGCAGCGCCGCGACATCGCCGAGCGGATGGCGCTCAACGCCCCGATCCAGGGCTCGGCGGCCGACATCATCAAGCTGGCGATGTTGCACGTCGACACCGCGCTGAGCGAGGCCGGGCTGCGCTCCCGGATGCTGTTGCAGGTGCACGACGAGTTGGTCTTTGAGGTCGCGCCGGGTGAGCGTGAGGCGTTGGAGGCGCTGGTCCGGCGGGAGATGGGCGAGGCGTACCCGCTGTCGGTGCCGCTGGAGGTGTCGGTCGGCGAAGGCCGGGACTGGAACAGCGCTGACCACTGATCTCTGTCGTTGCGGTGGTGGGGGTTCCGGTGGTCGGTGCTGTTCTGCGTTGTGAATCAAAGTGGTGCGTCGGAGTGGTGGCGTCGGAGTGGTGGGTCAGCGGCCGGGGCCTCGGCGCTCCTTCGGGGGTGTGCCGTGCCGATCGAGGGCCCGCCGGGACGGGCCGCCCGGGGGCGGAAGAGGACCCTTGAGGGGGTCGTGACCCCAGTTCATGAGCGACCAACGCCACTTGGTGTCGCGGACATTGCCGGAGGGGCGCTGGGCCATGTGCCGGCGGACGTAGCCGACCACCTTGCGCATGTGCTTGTAGTCGCCCTCCGACAGGTCGCCGCGCTTGCGCCGCAACAGGTCGATGATCTTCCGACCGGACTCGTGCCCCACCGACTCACCGCCGCCGGAGCGGCCGCCCTTGTGCCAGCCGACCTGCTTCGACTCGTCGCTCTCGAGCCACTTCGACAGCTCGCCCGGCTTCATGTTCACCGCGTCGGTGAACTCGCGGTAGGTGTCCCGGGCGTCGTCACTCCCGCTCACGGCGCAGCACCTCCGGTCGGTGGGCGACGTCGCGGCCCGAGTCGTCGTTGCGGATCCGGTACTGCGGCTCGTCCTCGGTCGCGTTCACGGCGTGGCCGCGTACGTGCGTCCGGTCGGTCAGCTTCTCCTTGACCACGCCGTGCGCCCGGCCGCTGTGACTGGCCCAGGAGACGTGGTCGCCCTCGCGGAATTCCCTCTGCTCGGCCATACGCTCCGGCTACCCGGCACCGACGGGGCGAAACGGCCAGCCGAAGCGGCCGACTACGGCGTGATCTCGGCGATCGGCAGCTTGATGTCGAACGGCTCGGTCAGCTCGATCACGTCGGCGCCGTCGGCGACCAGCTCGTACTGCCGCTCACCGCCGGGCCCCACCCGGTCGCCGATCCGGTACGCGTAGACGTGCACCGGGTTCGGCTCGATCCGCCAGTAGAAGGGGATGCCGGCGGCGGCGTACTCACCCGGCTTGGCGAACAGGTCGATCCGCCGGGTGCCCGGCGAGACGATCTCCACGGGGTGGGGGTCGCACCGCGCGTGCGACGCGGTCATGCGGTGGGCTTCTCGGTGACGAAGATGGCGGTGCCGGGGAAGAGCCGACCGCGCAGCGGGCTCCACTGCCCCCAGATCCCCTCGTGCCCCGCCGGCCACTCCGGCTCCACCAGGTCCAGCAGCCGGAACCCGGCGCCGACCAGCTCCCGGATCCGGTCGCCGAGGGTGCGGTGCTGCTCGACGTAGGTGGCCACACCGGATTCGTCCTGTTCCACATAGGGGGAGCGGTCGAAGTACGAGTGCACGGCGGTCAGCCCACCCTCACCCGGGTCGTCGAGGAAGATCCAGCGCATCGGGTGGGTGACCGAGAAGACCCACCGGCCGCCGGGGCGCAGCACCCGGTGCACCTCGGCGAGCAGGGTCGCCGAGTCGTCCACGAACGGGATCGCGCCGAACGCGGTGCAGGCGACGTCGAACGACCGGTCGGCGAACGGCAGGGCGAGCGCGTCGGCCTGCACCAGCGGTACGCGTACCCCGGTGCGGTCGGCGGCTTCCGCGGCGTGCCGCAACATGCCGGCGGACAGGTCGAAGGCGACCGGCCGGGCGCCCTGGGTGGCCAGCCAGCGGGCGGCGGCCGCGGCGCCGCAGCCCACCTCCAGCACCCGGCGCCCGGGCAGGTCACCGAGCAGCCGGGCGTCGGCCTCGCGCAGCCCCTCGGGGCACCAGACGAAGTCCACGTCGCCGAGGAACGCGCCGTGCTCGGCCTGGTAGTCGTCGGCGTCGGTGTCCCACCAGCCGCGGTTGGCCCGCCGGGCCTCGGCGTCACCCACCCGGCGCCGGGTCACCCGGCTGTCGTCATCCACCCGCTCACGCTAGGCCCCGTCGCGGCTGTGGAGGGCGATGGGCCGGCCGACCCGCCGACGTCGCCGGCCGGACGCCCGTTCGGTGGTGCTGTCGGGTCAGGTGTGACGGACGAGACAGCAGGGGCGGTTTCCGGGCGATTGTTCGGCTTTCGCAGGTCATCGCAGGGCGAGAAGCCGGGAGGGCTTGCACGCTGTGGTAATGCGCACGGTAGGCTAGACGATGCGCTCGCGGATCGCGTTGCCTCGGCAGGGAGCAGGTGCGCGGTCGACGGAGCCACATCATGATCTCACTAGGCGATCGTTCGGTGTGCCCGGCGACGGATCCGCTGGCGCGAACAGGTCACCGCGACACCAGCCTGCTGTGACAACCCATCCGACCGGAGCAACCGCCCACATGACGAGCAGCATCGAGGCCCCCTCGAGCGCCACCCGGGTCACCCACGACGATCTCGGTTCCGAGGAGGCTTTCCTCGCCGCGATCGACGAGACCATCAAGTACTTCAACGACGGCGACATTGTCGAAGGCACCGTCGTCAAGGTCGATCGGGACGAGGTCCTGCTCGACATCGGCTACAAGACCGAGGGTGTCATCCCCTCTCGGGAGTTGTCGATCAAGCACGACGTGGACCCCGCCGAGGTTGTGACGGTTGGTGACCACATCGAGGCCCTGGTCCTCCAGAAGGAGGACAAGGAGGGTCGTCTGATCCTCTCCAAGAAGCGGGCGCAGTACGAGCGGGCCTGGGGCACGATCGAGAAGATCAAGGACGAGGACGGCGTCGTCCGCGGTTCGGTCATCGAGGTGGTCAAGGGTGGCCTCATCCTCGACATCGGGCTGCGCGGCTTCCTGCCCGCGTCCCTGGTCGAGATGCGGCGCGTGCGCGACCTGCAGCCGTACGTCGGGCGGGAGCTCGAGGCCAAGATCATCGAGCTGGACAAGAACCGCAACAACGTGGTTCTGTCCCGCCGGGCCTGGCTGGAGCAGACGCAGTCCGAGGTGCGCACCGAGTTCCTCAACAAGCTGCAGAAGGGCCAGGTCCGCAAGGGCGTCGTGTCCTCGATCGTCAACTTCGGCGCGTTCGTGGACCTTGGCGGCGTCGACGGTCTGGTGCACGTCTCCGAGCTGTCCTGGAAGCACATCGACCACCCGTCCGAGGTCGTCGAGGTGGGCCAGGAGGTCGAGGTCGAGGTCCTGGACGTCGACCTGGACCGCGAGCGGGTCTCGCTGTCGCTGAAGGCGACGCAGGAGGACCCGTGGCGGCAGTTCGCCCGCACCCACGCGATCCAGCAGATCGTGCCGGGTAAGGTCACCAAGCTGGTGCCGTTCGGTGCGTTCGTCCGGGTGGACGACGGCATCGAGGGTCTGGTCCACATCTCCGAGCTGGCCGAGCGCCACGTGGAGATCCCGGAGCAGGTCGTCCAGGTCGGCTCCGAGGTCATGGTCAAGGTCATCGACATCGACCTGGAGCGCCGCCGGATCTCGCTGTCGCTCAAGCAAGCCAACGAGGGCTTCGTCGAGGGCGAGGAGCACTTCGACCCGACCCTCTACGGCATGGCCGCGACGTACGACGCCGAGGGCAACTACATCTACCCGGAGGGCTTCGACCCGGAGACGGGCGAGTGGCTCGAGGGGTACGACAAGCAGCGCGAGACCTGGGAGAGCCAGTACGCCGAGGCCCGTCTGCGCTGGGAGGCCCACACCAAGCAGGTGCAGACCTCCCGGGCCGCCGACGCCGAGGCCGCTGCCAACCCGACTCCGGCCGTCCCGGCCGCTGGCGGCACCACCTCCTCGTCCAGCCCGGCTCCGAGCCGGCAGGCCGAGGAGCCGGCCGGCACGCTGGCCACCGACGAGGCGCTCGCCGCTCTGCGGGAGAAGCTCGCCGGCGGTAAGTGACCCGCTGAACGACGACGGGCCCCGTCCCCGCGATCTTCGGATCGTCGGGGGCGGGGCCTTCGCCGTATCCCGCCCGCCGGTCCGGTACACGATCGGGTCGCGCTGAGCGAAGGGCACCCCGGCCGGGCCACCGTGCCGCTGGTCCCGCGCCCGGCCCGCAAGATCGTGCTCGATCCTGGAAAGAGGGGCCTCCCGGTGGCCAGGTGACCACTACATCCAGGATCGAGCACGATCTCGCCGCCGCCCGCCGTGCGCGGGGTGGGTTTGGCGGCGGGATCCGCGATCCGGTTGACTGGTCCGGTGCTGAGAGTGGGATTGACCGGCGGGATCGGGTCGGGCAAGAGCGCGGTGGCCGCGCGGCTGGTCGAGCGGGGTGCCGTGCTCGTCGACGCCGACCGGGTGGCCCGGGAGGTCGTCGCGCCGGGCACCGAGGGGCTGGCCGAGATCGTCGCCGCCTTCTCCGAGCGGGTGCTGGACGCTGAGGGCGCGCTGGACCGCGCCGCACTGGGTGCGGTGGTGTTCGCCGACGAGACCGCCCGCCGCCGGTTGGAGGCGATCACCCATCCCCGGGTCCGGGCCCGCACCGCCGAGCTGGTCGCCGCGGCCGCACCCGACGCGATCGTCGTCAACGACGTACCGCTGCTGGTGGAGGTCGGTCTGGCACCCACGTACCACCTGGTGGTCGTGGTGCAGACGGCCGTGTCGACCCGACTGGAACGGCTGGCGCGCGACCGGGGGATGGACCGCGCGGAGGCCGAGCGGCGGATCGCCGCGCAGGCCGACGACGCCCGTCGCCGCGCGGTGGCGGATGTGGTGCTGATTAATGACGGCAGCCTCGCGGCGCTGCACGCCGAGGTGGACAGGCTCTGGCACCAGCGGCTGCTGCCCTACGAGCGCAACCTGCGTGAGCGGCGGGTGGTCCCGCCGGGCCGGGTCGACCGGGCCGAGGCCGACCCGACCTGGCCCGAGCAGTACGAGCGGCTGGCCGCGCGGATCCGGCACGCGCTCGCCCCGGCCGACCTGCGGATCGACCACGTCGGCGCGACCGCGGTGCCCGGCGTCGCCACCGAGGACGTCATGGACGTGCAGGTGGCCGTGCCCAGTCTCGCCGACGCCGACGGGACGCTGGCCGACCGGTTGGCGAACGCCGGGTTCCCGCGGGTGCCGGGGCAGTGGTGGGACGATCCGCGCCCGGCCGGCAGCGGCCGGTGGGAGAAGCGGCTGCACGGCGGCGCCGACCCGGCCCGCCCGGTGCGCCTGCACGTGCGGGTGGCCGGATCGCCGGGCTGGCGGTACGCGCTGCTGATGCGCGACCACCTGCGCGCCGATCCGGGCCAGCGGGCCGTGTACCTGCTGCTCAAGCGGGAGTTGGTCGACGCGGCGCCGGTTGTCGGCGGTCCCGGTACGGCCGGCGACCCCTGGTTCGACGAGGAGTACCTGCGCGCCGAGCAGTGGGCCGCGCAGACCGGCTGGCGGCCGTAGGGACTGTTTCGGTCAGGTGGTGGCCGCGGAGCGGGGCACCGGAGCGAGCCGGGGTACCGAGGCGGGATTGAGGTCGAGTTGTGCCCACGTGCCGGGGGCGGTGCGCAGCTCCAGCCGGCGCAGCGACCCGTTCCGGTCGATCCAGTAGCGCAGGAGCGCGTCCGCCGTGCGCAGCTCGACGACGTCCACGGTCCGCCCGGCGGCGACGTCCTCGCGTACCCGTACGGCCGCGCCGCGCTGCCCGGCCGACCCGGCGGCGGCCACCGCCGCGCCAACCAGCAGGCTGAGGTCGTCCGTACCGCTCCGGGTGAACCGCCACGCCCCGGCCGGGGGCGGCAGCGGCGGCCGACCCGGCGTCTCCGCAGTGCCACCGCCACCGGCCGCGGCCGGTACGTCCGCCCGGGCCAGGCCGGCGGTGTCCCGCCGGAGCAGGGTCCGGCGATCCGGTACGCCCAGATCGGCCACCGCCAGGTAGGCGGTGCGCGCGGTCCAGCTCAACCAGCCGGCGCCCCGCAGGTTGGTGTCCGTGCCCACCGGGGCGGTCAGCGTCAGCGTGGCCCCGCCCTGCGCGCGTAGCCGGGCCGGCAGGCGGCCGAGCCGGTCCCGTTCGGCGTCGGTCAGCGCGCGGGGCAGCCCCGGCCGGCCACCGAGCGCGTCCACCGGCCGCAGCGTCGGCCGGTCCGCCCGGTTGAGGATCACGGTGACCGGCCCGACGCCGGGCAGCTGGGCGACCAGCTTGTGCAACCGGCTGTCCTGGTCGAGCCAGTAGCGGGTCTGCCCGTCCAGGTCGGCCTCGACGCCCGGCGGGCCGGCCGCCGCGCTGCCCGGTGCCGGGTTCCCGCTGGCGGGTGCGCCGCCCGGCAGCGGCGCCTGCAGGATGTCCACTGGGCCGGCGGCGACGGTGTCCCGGGCCACCCAGCGGGCACCGCCGTCGCGCAGTGCCTGAGCCGGGTCCGGGCGGTCGGCGGCGAGGCCGAGGAGCAGGTCGAGCACGGGAGCCAGGCCCGCGCCGGGTGCCAGGTGGTGCAGCCGCCAGTGGTCCGCCGGCGGCACCAGTGGCGGCACGGCGGGAGTGGGCACCGCCGACGGGTCCGGCCGGATCACCAGCAACGGGCCGACGCTCTGCAACAGGCCCCGCTCGACGCCCGCGCCCGGCCCACCCACGTCGAGGTAGAGCAGCGGCCGCGACCAGTCCACCCACCCCACGAGTTCGGTACGGGCGGCACCGGCGCCGACCGTGACGCGGACCCCGGCGCGCAGGTCCCGCAGGTTGGTGACCCGCATCGCGGCCAGTCGCTCGCCTTCGGCCACGGTCAGCGGCCGGGCGGGCTCGGGTGGGTCGGGCGCCCAGCTCAACAACCCGATCACCAGCGCGGTCGCGGACGTGACCGCGGTCAGGCCGAGCAGCAGGAGCACCGTCCGGCGGCGGCGGCCGGCTCGGGCCGGGCCGGTGGTGTCGGCGACCGGGTCGGTGGCGCCGCCGGGGCGGGGCGTGCTGCCGGTGTCGCGCGTCGGGTTCGGAGAGGTGTCCACGGATGTGAAACGGGCCGAGCGGCGGCGGGGTGACGAGCACGGTAGGGTGGCGTCGCCGGAACGAGCAGGGGCGCTCGCGGCGGCCGGTCAGCGCCTCGAGCGCGACCACACCGGTGCGCACGCCGGACGCGCCGGGTGCTGCGACCGCTGTGCCGGGGGTGGCCGGCCGAGATGACGGCCTGGGCCACCGGCCCGGTCGGCCGCCGCGAGCGGCCTACAGCGAGAGCCTAGCGCCGGTGACATGTGCCACACAATGGGAATATTGAAGCTGATCACGTAACCGCCGTGACGGCCGTTCCTGTCGGACCTCCGGCGTACCGTTGAGGTCATGGCGCTCGACATTCCCCGGCTGGACAGCCGCTTCCAGGTCGTCAGTGACTTCCAGCCGGCCGGCGACCAGCCCGCCGCCATCGACGACCTTGAGCGTCGCGTTCGGCGTGGCGACCGCAACACGGTGCTGCTCGGCGCGACCGGCACCGGCAAGAGCGCCACCACCGCGTGGCTCATCGAGCGGCTGCAGCGCCCGACGCTGGTGCTCGCCCCGAACAAGACGCTCTGCGCGCAGCTGGCCAAGGAGTTCAGCGAGCTGCTGCCGCACAACGCGGTCGAATACTTCGTCTCGTACTACGACTACTACCAGCCCGAGGCGTACATTCCGCAGACCGACACCTACATCGAGAAGGACTCCTCGATCAACGAGGAGGTCGAGCGGCTGCGGCACTCGGCGACGATGTCGCTGCTGACCCGCCGCGACGTGATCGTGGTGGCGACCGTGTCGGCGATCTACGGCCTGGGCACCCCGGAGGAATACCTCGACCGGGCGGTCCGGGTCGAGGTGGGCCAGGAGCTCGACCGCGACAAGCTGCTGCGCCGGCTGGTCGACATCCAGTACACCCGCAACGACATGGCCTTCAACCGCGGCACCTTCCGGGTCCGCGGCGACACGTTGGAGATCATCCCGGCGTACGAGGAGCTGGCTGTCCGCGTCGAGATGTTCGGCGACGAGGTGGAGAAGCTCTACTACCTCAACCCGTTGACCGGTGACGTGGTCCGGGAGGTCGACCAGCTGGTGATCTTCCCGGCGACGCACTACGCGGCCGGCCCGGAGCGGATGGAGCGGGCCATCCGCGACATCGAGGTGGAGCTGGCCGAGCGGCTGGCCGAGCTGGAGCGGCAGGGCAAGCTGCTGGAGGCGCA
The DNA here is from genome assembly GCF_053599855.1 of Micromonospora sp. NPDC005161. Lineage (NCBI taxonomy): Bacteria > Bacillati > Actinomycetota > Actinomycetes > Micromonosporales > Micromonosporaceae > Micromonospora > Micromonospora sp. NPDC005161. Next base: position 32,907 of record NZ_JBSFYQ010000005.1, on the reverse strand, counting down.
GCGACTGCGGATGCGCACCACCTACGACATCGAGATGATGCGGCAGGTGGGCTTCTGCTCCGGCATCGAGAACTACTCGATGCACATGGACGGGCGGCTGCCCGGCAGCCCGCCACACTGCCTGCTCGACTACTTCCCGGACGACTTCCTCACCGTCATCGACGAGTCGCACGTGACGATCCCGCAGATCGGCAGCATGTACGAGGGCGACGCCTCGCGTAAGCGGATGCTCATCGACCACGGTTTCCGGCTGCCCAGCGCGGCCGACAACCGGCCGCTGCGTTTCGACGAGTTCCTGGAGCGGGTCGGCCAGACGGTCTACCTCTCGGCGACTCCGGGCCCGTGGGAGCTGGAGCAGGCCCAGGGCGAGTTCGTCGAACAGGTCATCCGCCCCACCGGGCTGATCGACCCGGAGGTCGTGATCAAGCCGACCAAGGGCCAGATCGACGACCTGATGCACGAGATCAAGCTGCGCACCGAGCGGGATGAGCGGGTGCTGGTCACCACGCTGACCAAGAAGATGGCCGAGGATCTGTCGGACTACCTGCTGGAGAACGGCATCCGGGTGCGCTACCTGCACTCGGAGGTCGACACCCTGCGCCGGGTGGAGCTGCTGCGCGAGCTGCGCAAGGGCGAGTACGACGTGCTGGTCGGCATCAACCTGCTCCGCGAGGGTCTGGACCTGCCCGAGGTGTCGCTGGTGGCGATCCTCGACGCCGACAAGGAGGGCTTCCTGCGCAGCGGTCGGTCACTCATCCAGACCATCGGCCGGGCCGCCCGTAACGTCTCCGGCCAGGTGCACATGTACGCCGACAAGATCACCCCGTCGATGGCGGCCGCGATCGACGAGACCGATCGGCGTCGGGCCAAGCAGATCGCGCACAACGAGGCGCACGGGATCAGCCCGGAGCCCCTGCGCAAGAAGATCCATGACATTCTGGACGACATCTACCGCGAGGCGGAGGACACCGAGAACTCCCGGGTCGGGGGCGCGGTGCGCCAGCTCTCCCGGGGCAAGGCGCCGGTCAAGGAGACCCGCAGCCGCAGTCGGGCCGCCGCCACCACCCCGTCCCGGGAGGGGATGGCCCGTGCCGACCTCGCCCAACTCATTCAGGAGCTCAACGACCAGATGCTGGCCGCCGCACGCGAGCTGCAGTTCGAGCTGGCGGCCCGGATCCGCGACGAGGTCGCCGACCTGAAGAAGGAGCTGCGCGGCATGGACGCCGCCGGCGTGAAGTGACGACCACGCCAGCGGGCCGAAACGGCAGGTACGGGCCGGTCCGACCGGTCCACCGTGGGCGATCCGGCGGTTGCGGTGCGCGAGCGTGGTATTGCACTGGGTGATCGTCCTGCGTACTCTCCCTCGGTGGGGAGGCGGGGATGCCGGTGCCAACAAGTCCTGTCATTCGACGTGTGCGGCTCGGCGCCGAGCTGCGCCAGTTACGCCGGCGCGAGGCGCTGACCCTGGAGCAGGTCTGCGACCGGCTGGGCTGGGCGTCGACGTCGAAACTGTCCCGCATCGAGCTGGGCCAGAGCCGCCCGGACCTCGCCGACGTCCTGGACCTGCTCGACGTCTACCAGGTGCCGGCGCCCGCCCGGGACGCGCTGATCGTGATCGCCCGGGACGCGGCCACCAGCCGCGGCTGGTGGAAGACGCTCGGCGAGATGAGCGAGCGGCAGCGCACCTACGCCGAGCTGGAGGCGGGTGCCGCCCAGATCGTCGAGTACCAGCCGGCGGTCGTGCCGGGGCTGCTCCAGACGCCGGCGTACGCCCGGTTGCGGGTCGCCGCCGGTGCCCTGCTTACGCCGGAGATCGACGTGGAGGCCGAGGTGCGCGCCCGGGCGCTGCGACAGGAGGTGCTGCGCCGAGCGGACCCGCCGCGCTACACGGCGGTGCTGGCCGAGGCCGTCTGCGACCCGGCTGAGCTGGCGGTTCCGGTCTGGCGCGAGCAGCTGCGGCACCTGGTCGCCGTGAGCGGGCTGGCGCACGTGACGGTGCGGCTGCTGCCCCGCGGCGTGGCCGGCGACGGGCTGCACCCGCTCACCCCGTACTCCTGCTATGCCTTTCCCGACCCGGCGGATCCGCGGACGGTGATGCTGGAGGCGTTGGCCACCGACGTCCGGTTGACCACCCCGCTCGACGTCGACCGGTACGAGCGGATGACCGAGGCTCTGCTGGCCGCCGCGCTGTCACCGCAGGAGACGGTCACCGCGCTGGCCCGCCGCGTCGGCGAGTGAGGGCACGGCGCGACCACCGGGCCCGGCGCCCCCGAGCCCGTCGGGACCGGCGGCCGGCGCGTGCGGTGGGCACGATAGCCGCGAGGTACGACAGCTCCGCTCAGGCCGGCACGTCGATGAAGTGTTCGACCAGGGCCGGCCCGGCGAAGTACGGCCCGATCAGCTCGCGCCACCGCTCGAACCGCTCGGTGGCCCGGAAGTTCTCCTCGTGCGCCTCGACCGAGTCCCATTCGACCAGTAGCACGAATCGCGTCGGGGACTCGATCCCCCGGGTCATCCGCACCGACCGGCAGCCGGGCGTCCCGGCGAGCACCGGGTGACCCTGGGCGTACGCGGCGGCAAACGCGTCCTCGTTTCCGGGCAGTACGTCGATCAGCGCGACCTCAAGCACCATGGTGGAGAGCCTCCCACGACGGGTCGGCCGAGTGGTGTCGTGGGGTCTGTTCCGGTGTCGGCACAGACCCTAGGGTGGCACTGTGATGATCGACTGGCTGACCGGCACCGCGTTCCGGGTGGCCGGCACCGGCACCACCTGGGCGGAGCTGTTGGGGTTCGCCACCGGCGTGCTGAACGTCTGGTTGGTGGCCCGGCAGCGGATCTCGAACTGGCCGATCGGCATCGCCAACGTGCTGCTGCTCATGCTGCTGTTCTGGACTGCCGGCCTGTACGCCGACGCCGGGCTCCAGGTCGTCTACGTCGCGCTCGGCTGCTACGGCTGGTGGCAGTGGCTGTTCGGTGGCGAGCGGCGGACCCGGCTCACGGTGAGCTGGACCGGGCGGCGGGAGTGGCTGGCGCTGGCCGTCGTCGGGGTGCTGCTCACCGGGGCGCTCTGGGCGCTGCTGGACCGGGCCACCGACTCCACCGTGCCGCTGCCGGACGCGCTGACCACGGCCCTGTCCCTGCTGGCGACGTACGGCCAGACCCGCAAGCGGGTGGAGAGCTGGTGGCTGTGGATCGCCGCCGACCTGATCTACATCCCGCTCTACGCGTACAAGGGCCTGCACCTGACCGCCGTCCTGTACCTGGTCTTCCTGGCCCTCTGCGTGCTCGGGCTGCGCGCCTGGCGGGCCGACCTGCGCCGGGCCGCCGGGCCGACCACGGTGCCGTCCGGGCCGGCGCCGGTCAGCGCGTGACCGGGCGGGCACCGGGCCACCCGTCGGCACCGACACCGAGGTCGCCCGGACGGGCGTCGAACCCGGAGTTCGGGCACGGGATGGTGGTGGGAAAGTTCTATCCGCCGCACGCCGGGCACCACGCGCTGATCGAGGCCGCCGCCGCCCGCTGTGCCGCGGTCACCGTGGTGGTGGCGCCGTCGCGCCGCGAGTCCATCCCGCTCGAGGCGCGGCTGGAATGGCTGCGGGAGGCGCACGCCCACACCCCGTGGGTCCGGTTCGTGGGTCGGTACGACGACCACCCGGTGGACTACGCCGACCCGGCGGTCTGGGACGCGCACTGCACGGTGTTCCGTGCGGCGGTCGGACCGGAGGCGGTGGACGCGGTCTTCTCCTCCGAGGCGTACGGCGTGGAGCTGGCGCGGCGCTTCGACGCCGTACCCGTGTCGGTGGATCTGGACCGGCGGACCGTGCCGGTCTCCGGCACCGCGGTGCGCGCGGACCCCGCGGGTCACTGGCGATGGCTGAGCCCGCCGGTGCGCGCCTGGTTCGTCCGGCGGGTCGTGGTGGTCGGCGCCGAGTCGACGGGCACCACCACGATGGCAGCGGCGCTGGCCGCGCACTACCGCACCGACTGGGTGCCGGAGTACGGCCGGGAGTTGACCGCCCGCAAGCTCGCCCGGCTCCGCGAACGCTCGCCCGGGGCGAGTGTGTTCGACGTCCGTTGGGACCGGGGCGACTTCCGCACGGTGGTCCGCGAGCAGCAGGCGGCCGAGGACGCGGCGGCCCGATCGTCCGGGCCGCTGTTGTTCTGCGACACGGATGCGCGGGCCACCGCCGTCTGGGAGGAGCGCTACCTCGGCAACGCGTCCCCGCAGGTCCGGGCCGCGGCGCGCCGGCCGGCGCTGTATCTGCTGACCGACCACCGGGACGTGCCGTTCGCCGACGACGGTCTGCGCGACGGGGAACACCTGCGGGGCTGGATGACCGAGCGGTTCCGCACCGAGCTGGCGGGGTGCGGCGTGCCGGTGGTGGAGCTGACCGGACCGCACGCCGAGCGGCTGGCCCGTGCGGTGGCGGCCTGCGACGCCCTGCTCGCCACCGGCTGGTCGCTCACCGACCCCCTTGTCGCACCCGACACGCACTAGCCTCCTAGGACGCCCGAGGGGACGTGTCGGACGCTATTCCCGTTCGGCGAGTGGGCGGTGACACCGAATGCCCGGGGTGCGATCACACGGCGTGGTGGGGGAGAATGGCCATCGAGGAGGGGAGTATTCCCTCGCGACGGAGTCGTCAGCACGGTCGATCGCCGGAACGTCGGCGGCCCCCGACCCGGCCCCGTCGGTCGCCGCCCGCTCGCGGGAGGCGGCGGAAGAGACCTCCGACAGTCACCAGAGTGAGCGTCAGCGGCACACCGGCCCCTTCGGGGGCGTACGGTGTGCCCGACGCCGCGTGTCTGCCGGAGGAATGAAGTTGGACGTGTCCGGATTGGTGTGGGCGGGGACTCTCGTCGCACTGACTGCGGTTCTACTCGTCGACCTGTTGATCATCGGTCGGCGTCCACACGAGCCGAGTGTGCGCGAGTCGAGCCTCTGGGTCGCCTTCTACGTCGGCCTGGCCCTGCTCTTCGGCGCCGGTCTCTGGCTGACCTCCGGGGCGAGCGCGGCCGGGCAGTTCTACACCGGCTGGCTCACCGAATACAGCCTCTCGGTGGACAACCTCTTCGTCTTCGTGATCATCATGGCCCGCTTCGGGGTGCCCCGGCAGTACCAGCAGAAGGTGCTGCTGGTCGGCATCGTGCTGGCGCTGGTGATGCGCGGTGGGTTCATCGCCGCCGGCGCCGCCCTGATCTCGCAGTTCTCCTGGGTCTTCTACATCTTCGGCGCCTTCCTGATCTACACGGCGGTCAACCTGGCCCGGCAGGGCGAGCCGGACGAGGACGAGTTCTCGGAGAACCTGCTGATCCGGTGGAGCCGTCGGGCGCTGCCGATCTCCAAGAGCTACGACGACGCGAAGCTGACCACCCACGAGAACGGCCGGCGGCTCTTCACGCCGATGCTGATCGTCATGATCGCGATCGGTACCACCGACCTGATCTTCGCTCTGGACTCCATCCCGGCGATCTTCGGCATCACCCAGGAGCCGTACCTGGTCTTCACCGCGAACGTCTTCGCGCTGATGGGCCTGCGTCAGCTCTACTTCCTGCTCGGCGGCCTGCTCGACCGGCTGATCTACCTGAGCTACGGGCTGGCCGTGGTGCTCGGCTTCATCGGGGTCAAGCTGGTGCTGGAGGCGCTGGCCGACAACAACCTGCCGTTCATCAACGGCGGGGAGCACGTGGGGTGGGCGCCGCACATCCCGATCTGGCTCTCCCTGCTGGTCATCCTCGGCACCCTGCTGGTCGCCACGATCGCCAGCCTGATGAAGTCCGCCCGGGACCGACGCCGCGAACTGGCCGAGGCTCGACGCTGACCCGCCGCCGGCCGGGTGCGGGGACGCGCCCGGCCGGTCAGACCCGGTGCGCGCCGACCAGGGTGGCGGTCCGATCGGCCGGCAGCGGCTCCTCCACCACTCGCCGCCGCCGGTAGCAGGCGTGCAGCATCCGCCGGTTCTCGTGGTCGCCGGGGACGGCGGTGACGATGCCGATGTGATGGATCTTGCGGCCGGGTCGGGCGAAGAAGTAGAGGTCGCCGGGGCGCTCCTCGCCCAGCGGCAGTGGTGTGGTCGCCTGGGCCTGGTCGTCGGCGTCGCGGGGCAGCAGCACCCCGAAGCGGCGCCAGGCCAGATGCACCAGCCCTGAGCAGTCGATGCCGTACGCGGAGAGCCCACCCCAGACGTAGACGACGTGCAGCAGCCGCTGCGCCACCGCGAGCGCGTCGGCGGCGCTGGGCGGCGTGGCCGGCGCGGAGGTGAGCTGACCGTCGGGCAGCCAGAGCGGCGCGGCCTGGCCGGGGAGGTGCACCGGCTGCCAGCCGTCGCGCACCGGGCCGGCCGGGACGAGGCGGGTGCCGACGACCACGCCGGGCAGCACCACCGGCCCGTTCGGCGCGGCGCGCAGCCCGGTGACCGTGGCGTCCACCACCAGGGGGCGGCCGGTGACGGTCGGGTCGACGGGGGCCAGTTGATCGACGGGCAACCAGCCCGGGTAGCCGCGCGGATCCAACTTGGCGGCGGGTTGCTCGACGGCGACCACCCGCGCCCAGCCGTCCGGGCGCAGCTCGCTGATGAGCACCCGCTCGCCCAGCAGCAGCTGGCTCAGCACGCAGTCGCCGACCTGCTGGTCGGTGTCCAGGCCGGAGACCCAGGTCGGGATGTCGGCGCGCGCGGTCAGCGCCGGCTGATCCACCAGGCGGACCGCCTCGGGGGAGGTCCACAGCGTCGCCACCGCGACCCGGACGACGGCCTCGCGGCCCGGCTGCAGCTCCACGTCAACCCCCAGCTCGTGTGCGCTGTCTCTGGAACCCTATGAAAGAAACCAACGATCATCAACTGCGGGGCTGCATCTTTACTTCAGCCAGGCCCGAGATGCCCAGGCCGGGAGCGTCCGGCAGCACCACCGTGGCGCCCTCGTAGCGGAGGCCGCCATGCACCGGTGACCAGGCCAGCCACCAGGCGGCGTCCAGGTCGGCGACGGCGGTGGTGCCGTACGCGCCGACCAGGCTCGCGGCCGCCCCGATGCCGACCTGGGTCTCCATCATCGACCCGACCACCGTGCCGAGCCCGTGCGCGGCGGCCAGCTCCAGCAGGGTGCGCGCCGGTTGCAGCCCGCCGGCCTTGGCCAGCTTGACGTTGACCAGGTCGGCGGCCCGTCGACGGATCACCTCCACCAGGTCATGGACCCCGAAGACCGCCTCGTCGGCCAGGATCGGCACGGACACCCGGTCGCTGACCCACGCCAGCCCGTCCAGGTCCCAGCGGGCCACCGGCTGCTCCACCAGCTCCACGTCGAGCCCGGCGTCCTCGATCCCGCGGATGACCCGTACCGCCTCCCGGGGCGTCCAGCCCTGGTTGGCGTCGAGCCGGATCCGGACCCCGGCGCCGACCGCCGAGCGGACCGCCCGGACCCGGTCCAGGTCGCCGGCCGCGTCGGTGCCGACCTTGAGCTTGAGCACGCCGAAGCCGTCGGCCCGTCGCTGCCGCGCGGCCGACGCCAGGTCCGCCGCGTCGCCCGCGGCCAGCGTGACGTCCGTGGGAACCCGCAGCGTGGTGCCGCCGAGCAACCGCACCAGGGGTACGCCCAACCGTCGGGCGGCCAGGTCGTGCAGGGCGACGTCGACCGCTGCCTTGGCCGCCTCGTTGCCGACCACCGCGCGCTGCACCTCGGCGCAGCGGGCCACCAGGTCGTCCGGGTTGCGCCCGGTGAGCAGGGGTCCGAGCAGCTCCCGTACGCACGCCTCGGCGCCAGCGACCGACGCGCCGGTGACCTGCCAGACCTGCGGCGCCTCGCCGAAACCGGAGCGGCCGTCGGCGTCGACCAGTTCGACGACCAGCGTTTCCACAGTGGTGGTACGGCGCAGCGCGGTGACGAACGGGGTGTGTAAGGGGGCGGAAACCCGGTGGGTGCGTACCGCCGAGATCGTCATGTGGGGCACCCTATACGCAGGCGCGCGGCGGGAGGGGAGACCGGATGACCGGGCGGGACTGGGAGATGGTGGGCGCACCGAACGCGCGTGACCTGGGCGGCATCGTCGGCGCCGACGGCCGGCGGGTGCGCCCCGGGCGGCTGATCCGGACTCCGGCGCTCGGCCGGCTCACCGACGAGGACCTGCCGGTGCTCGCGAAACTCGGCCCGGCCTGCGTGGTCGACCTGCGTGACGGCTCGGAGATCGCGGTGGCCCCGACGGACCGGCTGGTGGGCGAGCCGCAGGTGGTGCACCTGCCCGTGCACGACCCGGAGCACCCGGTCTTCACGTACGTCTCGGCGGTGCTGCTCGGCCACGACCTCGACGCGTACGCGGAGCTGGCCCGGCAGGGCACGGCGGCGGCGATGGCCGCGATCTACCGGTGGTTCGTCACCGGCGAGTCGGCGCGGGTCGGCTTCGCCGAGGCCGTGCGGCTGGCCACCCAGCCGGAGAACCTGCCGCTGATCTACCACTGCTCGGCCGGCAAGGACCGCACCGGCTGGCTCACCGTCATCCTGCTGACCGCCCTCGGGGTGGACGAGGCGACGGTCCGCGCCGAATACCTGCGCAACAACGCGCTGACCGACAGCCTGCGCGCGGTGATCGTCGAGGCGATGCGGCGCCGCCAGCCCGAGCTGGACGTCGAGGCGGTGCTGCCGGTGCTGGAGGTTCGCCCCGAGTACCTCGACGCCGGCTACCAGGAGGTACGCCGAGTGCACGGCTCGTTCGACGGCTACCTCCGCGACGGCCTCGGGCTGCCCGACGAGGTCCTGACGGCGCTGCGGGAGAACCTGCTGGAGTGACCGGTGCGCCGGCCGGCCCGCGGGTGTCGGGGTCAGAGCTGGTGGCGGGCCGCCCAGACCTGCGCCGAGACGTGGGCGATCAGCCGGCAGGCGTCATCCTCGACCTCGTCGCCGCTGGGGCCGCCGTCGGCCAGGTCGGTCGTCGTGCAGACGGCGATCACGTACGGCGGGGCGTCGTCGGGCAGGACCACCCCGGCGCCGTGCCGGACGCCGCGTACCCAGCCGTTCTTGTGCGCGATCCGGGTGCCCTCGGGCAGGCCGGCGGCCAGGTCCTCGCGGTGCTCCTGGGCGAGCAGCACGTCCAGCATGGCCGCGCAACCGGCCGGCGAGGCGAGCCGGCCGGGGCTGGTGCCCCCGGTGGCGACCGCGCCGAGCAGGGCGGCCAGGTCGTGGGCGGTGACCAGGTTGGTGATGCCGGCCTCGCGGGCGGCGAAGTCCTCGATGCCGCGGCCGGTGACGCTGTGCCGGGCTCCGGCCAGCGCCCACACCTCGGCCACCGCGGGCAGGCCAACGTGGCCGATGATCAGGTTGGTGGCCAGGTTGCTGGACCGCACGATCATCCGGTCGGCGAGCCAGCGCAGCGGCGCGGTGCCGCCCACCCGGTCCCAGACCGCGTCGTCGTTGTCGTAGTGCTGCGCGCAGGAGAACCGGGGTGCGCCGGGCTGGGCCGAGCCGAACTCGTTGATCACCGGGACCGGGGCGTCCAGCTCCAGCGTGCCGGCCTCGGCGGCGCGGTGCAGCGCGGCGAGCACCGCCGCCTTCATGGTGCTGGCGGCGTAGTGGGCGGCGTCAGCGTGGCGGGTCCAGGTGGGCGGCGCGTCGAGGCGGCCCACGTACGCCGAGACGGTGCCGGGCACCTTGTCCAGGTGGGCGTCGAGATCATCCCAGGTCATGCCGGTGACCGTAGCGGATCACCGGCGGGTCGGCCGGGCGGGCCCGCGTACCCCGCCGGAACGCGGACGGGCGCGCCGACCGCAAGCGGTCGACGCGCCCGGTGCCGGGTGCTGGTGGGGTCAGCCGGCGTGCTTGCGGCGGGCGGCGGCCCGGCCACGCAGCTGCTGGTCGAGCACGACCTTGCGGATGCGCACCGCGGTCGGGGTGACCTCGACGCACTCGTCCTCGCGGCAGAACTCGAGCGCCTGCTCCAGCGACAGCTTGCGCGGCGGGATCAGCTTCTCGGTCTCGTCGGAGGTCGACGCCCGCATGTTGGTGAGCTTCTTCTCCTTGGTGATGTTGACGTCCATGTCGTCGGAGCGGGAGTTCTCCCCGACGATCATGCCCTCGTACACCTCGGTGGTCGGGTCGACGAAGAGCTGACCGCGCTCCTGCAGGTTGATCATCGCGAAGGCGGTGACCGCGCCGGCCCGGTCGGCGACCAGGGAGCCGTTGTTGCGGGTCCGCAGCTCGCCGAACCACGGCTCGTACGACTCGAAGACGTGGTGCAGGATGCCGGTGCCCCGGGTGTCGGTGAGGAACTCGGTGCGGAAGCCGATCAGGCCGCGCGCCGGGACCAGCCACTCCATCCGGATCCAGCCGGTGCCGTGGTTGACCAGCTGCTCCATCCGGCCCTTGCGGGTGGCCAGCAGCTGGGTGATCGCGCCCAGGTACTCCTCGGGCGCGTCGATGGTCAGCCGCTCGACCGGCTCGCAGGTCTTGCCGTCGATCTCGCGGGTGACGACCTGCGGCTTGCCGACGGTCAGCTCGTAGCTCTCCCGGCGCATCTGCTCGACGAGGATGGCCAGCGCCAGCTCACCACGCCCCTGCACCTCCCAGGCGTCCGGCCGCTCGGTGGGCAGCACCCGCAGCGACACGTTGCCGACCAGCTCCTTGTCGAGCCGGTCCTTGACCATCCGTGCGGTGACCTTGGAACCCTTGACCCGGCCGACGTGCGGCGAGGTGTTGGTGCCGATGGTCATCGAGATGGCCGGCTCGTCGACGGTGATCAGCGGCAGCGGCACGGGGTTCTCCGCGTCCGCGAGGGTCTCACCGATCATGATCTCGGAGATGCCGGCGACCGCGATGATGTCGCCCGGGCCGGCGGACTCGGCCGGCTTGCGCTCCAGGCCCTCGGTCATCAGCATCTCGGAGATGCGGACCCGCTGGGTGCTGCCGTCGGTGCGGCACCAGGTCACCGTCTGACCCTTGTTGATGGTGCCCTGCCGGACCCGGCACAGCGCCAGCCGGCCCAGGAACGGCGAGGCGTCGAGGTTGGTGACGTGCGCCTGCAGCGGCGCGTCCTCGTCGTACGCGGGCGGCGGGATGGTGTCCAGCAGGGCGCGGAACAGCGGCTCCAGGGAGGTGCTGTCGTCGGGCACCGAGCCGTCGGCGGGCTGGGTCAGCGAGGCGATGCCGTCGCGGGCGCAGGCGTAGACGATCGGGAAGTCGATCTGCTCCTCGTCGGCGTCCAGGTCGAGGAAGAGCTCGTAGGTGTCGTCCACGACCTCCTTGATCCGGGCGTCGGGGCGGTCCACCTTGTTGATCACCAGGATGATCGGCATCCGGGCGCGCAGCGCCTTGCGCAGCACGAAGCGGGTCTGCGGCAGGGGGCCCTCGCTGGCGTCGACCAGCAGCACCACCCCGTCGACCATGGTCAGGCCGCGCTCCACCTCACCACCGAAGTCGGCGTGGCCGGGGGTGTCGATGATGTTGATGGTGACCGGGTCGGAGCCATCCGCCGGCAGGTAACGCACGCCGGTGTTCTTGGCCAGGATGGTGATGCCCTTCTCCCGCTCAAGGTCCCCCGAGTCCATCACCCGCTCGGTCGTCTCACCGCGGGCGCCGTACGCGCCGGCCTGCCGCAACATGGCGTCGACCAGGGTGGTTTTGCCATGGTCGACGTGAGCGATGATGGCGACGTTGCGGAGGTCGGTGCGAAGCTGCATACCCTCTATCCTTCCGCCTGCGCTCGCGCAGGCCGCGTCGGGGTCACCCCCAGGTGCCCCTGATCTCTGGTGAAACTGCTGTCCGGGTGGTTCTCCCGGCTGGCATGCTGGCTCCCGTGTCCCGGGGGCCTGAGTGCATGACCTGCTGACCTTGGTGCAGGGTCTGCCCACCCTGTGGATCTACCTGGTCGCCGCGCTGATTGTGGCGGGCGAGACCGCGGTGATCTTCGGCCTGCTCGTGCCGGGTGAGGCTACCCTGCTGCTCGTCGGCTTCCTCACCTACAACGGTACCTTGCGGCTGGGCCCGTCGTTGCTGGCGATGATCGTCGCCGCGGTCGCCGGTGACGCCCTGGCGTACCGCGCCGGGCGGCGGTACGGCTCGCGGCTGCGTACCCGGCTGGGCCACCGGGTCGGGCCCGAGCGGTGGGGTCGGGCCGACGCGATGCTTGCCCGGCTGGGCGGGCGGGGTGTGTTCGCCGCGCGCTGGGTGGCCTTCGCCCGCACTCTGGTGCCCCGGCTGGCCGGCGCGGCCGGCATGCCGTACCGGCGGTTCGCGCCGTGGAACCTGGCCGGCGTGGTGACCTGGGTGGGCGGTTCGGTGCTGCTCGGTCACGTCGCCGGTGAGTCGTACGACACGGTCTCCCGGCTGCTCGGCCGGGCCACCGGGGCGGCGCTGGTGCTGCTGGCCGGCCTGCTGGGGGTGGTGCTCACCGGCCGGTGGTTGGGCCGTAACCCCGACCCGGTCCGGGCTCTGCTCTCGCGGGCCGGCGCGCTTCCGCCGGTGCGCTGGCTCAGCGCCCGCTACGGGGTGCTGTTCTTCCTGGTGGCGATACGGATCGGGCCGGCGTGGACGCTGCTGCTCAACCTCGCCGCCGGGCTGTTGCTGCTCTTCGCCGCCGGGCTCGCCATCGCCGGCCTGCTCGCCGTGGTGGTGCGCAACAGCGGGCTGTCCGCGCTGGACGGGGCGATTGGGGGCTGGTTCGCCGCCCGGCGGACCCCGGACGCCGCCGATGCCACCCTGGCACTGGTGTCGGTGGTGCGGGGGTGGGTGCTGATCGTTCTGGTGGCCCTGGTGGCCGCGGTGCTGGCCTGGCGGAATCGGCCGTGGCGGGCGGACCTGCTCAGCGTGGTCGGCACGGTGGGCGCGTTCGTGCCGCTGCTGGTGCTAGCCGTGGTGGCCGAGCTGACCGGGTCGCCGGGAGCGGGGCCGGGCGGCGGCGAGGGGGTCCCGTTCCCGACGCAGAACGCGGTGGTCGCGGCGAGCTTCTGCACCCTGGCCTGGCTGGTGTCCCGGGGCGCCCGCTGGCCGGTGGCGGTGGCCGCCTGGACGGCCGCCGCGGCAGGGGTGCTCGGGGTCGGCGGCGCCCGGCTCTACCTCGGGTTGGACACGGCGAGCGGGACCGCGGCGGCCGTGCTGCTCGGGGTGCTCTGGACGGTCGTGTTCATGGTCGCCTGGGCCACCCGGGACCGCGCGATGGGGGAGCGGGAGCAGCCGGAGGACCCGGTCCTGCCGCGCTCGCAGGGGCCTCGCCGCCCGGTCGAACCTTGCTAGGGTGCGGCGACGGTCACACGGGGGAGGAACGGCATGCGTGGACGGACCGGTCGGGTGGGTGCCGTGGTGCTCGCCGGGCTTCTGCTGACGGGCACGATGGTCGGCTGCGCCGACCGCGGTGAGCGCCCGCAGGGCCAGGCCGAGCCGGTCGCGGTCACCGATGCGCCGACGGACGCCCCGGTCGACGAGGCCGCCGCAGAGCCGAGCCCGTCGGCGAGCGGGGTGGCGGCGATGGGCGCCGCGCCGAGTCGCAGCGCGACCCCGACCCCGACCCCGAAGCCGACGAAGAAGCCGACCCGACCGTCCGGCCCGGCGACGAAGCCGCGCCCGGTGGCGAAGCCGCCCACCGAGACCAAGGTCCCGCCGGCGCCCCCGAAGCCGGCACCGACCTCCTGTAAGCCCAGCTACAAGGGCACCCAGGCGACCCGGGCCGAGACGAAGGCGGCGCTGGCCGACGCGGCCGCCCGCGTCTACTGGCCGACCTCCGCACCGGACATCAAGATCCCACTCGACCTGGTCAAGGCCACCGCCTGGCAGGAGAGCGGTTGGCAGTCCAACATCTACGCCTGCGATGGCGGCGTCGGGCTGATGCAGGTGATGCCGGGCACCGCGACCTGGATGAACCAGCGGTTCGAGCAGAGCTACAAGATCGACGACTACCGGGACAACGCGTTCCTGGGCGCCAACTACCTGGCCTGGCTGACCAAGTACATCGGCGACATGTACTTCGAGTCCGACTTCCGGCTCGACGCCGGCCTGTGCACCTCCGAGCTGAACTCCTGCCTGCTCAACGCGGTGATCGCCGCGTACAACTTCGGGCACGGGGCGGTGGCGCAGGAGGGGGAGCCGCTGGCCATCCCCAACCCGTCCTACGTGCGCAACGTGCGCGCGCTGATGACCGAATGCGTCTGCCTGGGGTACTGAGCGAGCCGATCGGTCAGCCGCGGGCGGCCACCGGCTCGGGCGGCACGGGCGTGTCCGCCGCGCTCTCGCGGGCTATCCGGCCGGGCCACCAGAAGCGGTCGCCGAGCATGAACGCCAGCGCCGGCACCAGGACCGTGCGGACCAGCAATGTGTCCAGCAGGACGCCGATGCACACGATGATGCCGATCTGGGTCAGCGTGATCAGGGGCAGCACCCCGAGCACGGCGAAGACCGCGGCGAGCAGCACGCCGGCGCTCGTGATCACGCCGCCGGTGACCCGGAGCGCGGAGAGCATCCCCTCCCGGGTGCCGGCGCTGCGGGCGTCCTCGCGGGCACGGGTGACCAGGAAGATGTTGTAGTCCACACCCAGCGCCACCAGGAACACGAAGGCGAGCAGCAGCACACCGCTGTCCAGTGCCGGGAAACCCAGCACGTGGTCGAAGAGCAGCCACGCCGCACCGAGGCTGGCGAAGAACGACGCGATCACGGTGAGCACCAGCAGCACCGGCGCGACCAGACCCCGCAGCAGCAGGACGAGCACCGCGCCGACCAGCAACAGGATGATCGGCAGGATCAGCCACAGATCCCGGTCGTTGGCCTCCTCCGAGTCGTAGGTGCCGGCCACCGTGCCGCCGACGATCGCCCCGGACGGCGCGTCGGCGCCGTCGACCGCTGGCGGAGCGGAGTCCGGGACCGCGGCGACCGCGTCGCGCAGCGCCTCGATCGTGCGGTCGGACGCGGTCGTCCCCGGTTCGGCCTCCAGCACCACGTCGACCTGTGCGATGCCCTGGCCCGCCTCCCCGGGGCGGGCCGAGGCGACCCCGGGAACGGCGGCGGCGACGTCGGTGACCGTCCGCACCGCCGCCGGGGTGGTGAGCACGGCGACCGGCTGCGTGGTCCCGGCGGGGAAGGCCCGGGCCAGGGTCTGCGCGCCGGTCACCGCCTCGGGCTGGGCCCGGAACTGCTCGGTCTCGGACAGGCCGGTGCGGATCCCGAGCCCGCCCAGCGCCAGGGCGGCGAGCAGCAGCGTGGCCAGCACCGCGACCGGTACCGGACGGCGTTGCACGGCGGCGCCGAGCCGGCCCCAGAGCCGGCCCTCGCGGATCTTGCCGCCGACCCGGGGTACGAACGGCCAGAACAGGCCGCGGCCGAAGAGCACCAGCACGGCGGGGAGCACGAACAGCGCCGAGAGCACCGCGAAGACCACCCCGGTGGCGCAGGCCACGGCCAGTGCCCGGTTGGTCTCCTGCTCGCTGAGGAGCAGGGTGAGGACGCCGAGCACCACCGTGCCGCCGCTGGCCAGGATGGGCTCGGCCGTACGGCGCAGCGCGGCGCGCATCGCCGCGTACCGGTCCTCCTCGCGGCGCAGCTCCTCCCGGTAGCGGGCGATGAGCAGCAGCGCGTAGTCGGTGGCGGCGCCGAAGACCAGCACGCTGGCGATGCCGGTGACCTGGCCCTGCTGGAGGTTGATGCCGACGGCCGGCACGATCGTGTCCACCGCGCGCAGGGTTAGCTGCTCGGTCGCCGCGACGACGACCAGCGGCACGATCCACAGGAACGGGCTGCGGTAGGTGATCAGCAGCAGCAGCGCGACCACGGCGGCGGTCACCGCGAGCAGGGTGACGTCGGCGCCCTCGAAGACCGAGGCGAGATCGGCGGTGAAGGCGGGTGCGCCGGTGACCTCGACGGCGAGCCCGTCGGGCAGGTTGGTCAGCGCGGCGCGGAGCTGGGCGATCGTCTCGGTGACCTCGTCCTGTCCGCCGACGGTGCTGAGCGGCACGGCGACCAGCGCAACCGTCCCGTCCGGGGAGAGCTGCGGGGGGCTGACCCGCCCGCCCACCGCGAAGCGGCCCAGGTCTGCGGAGCGGCCGGCGACGGCGGCCCGGTCGGCTTCGCTCAGCGCGCCGCCGTCACCGCGGCTGACCACTACGATGGCCGGCTGGACCTCGCTGGCGGGCAGCTGGTCCTGCAAGCGCTGCACCTGAGTCGACTGCCACTGCGCGGACAGGCCGGTGGCGGAGACCGGCGCCGGGTTGTCCGGCTGGGGCAGCCCGAAGACGGCCGCGCCGACGACGATCGCGGCGGCCACGGTGAGCCAGGCGGCCAACCGGCCGCGGGCGACTCTGGTGAAGGCAGACATCAGGGTGACCTCGGAGCATCTCGATCGGAGAGTATCTTGATTAACGAGATTATCGACGGCTGTTCTATGCTGCAACCCGAGGGACCGACGACGGGAAGAAGCGGCGCGACGTGGTGACTCACGGCATGTACCGGCGGCGCGACACGCGCCGGGAGCAGCTGGTCGCGGAGATCACCAACAACCTGCGGCGGTACGCGGCGGACGCCCAGCAGGTCGGCCACGCCTTCGCCAACCTGCACGGGCTCAACCCGACCGACCTGAACGCGCTGCTCGCGGTGATGGACGCCGAGATCCTCGGCGACCCGATCACCCCCGGCCGCCTCGGTGAGCAACTCAACCTCTCCTCCGGCTCGGTCACCGCCCTGATCGACCGGCTGGAACGAGCCGGCCACATCCGCCGGGACCGGGACACCGTCGACCGGCGCAAGGTGCTGCTGCACTACGCCGACCAGGGGGCCGCGCTGGCCATGGAGTTCTTCCAGCCGCTGGGCGCCCGCACCGACTCGGTGATGGCCGAGTTCGACGAGGACGAGCTGGAGGTGGTGCACCGGTTCATGGCGCGGATGAGCGACTCGCTGCGCGCGCACCGCGACGCCGTGCGCGCCGCCCGGCCCGAGCCGACCCGCCGCCCGACAGGCTGACCGGTGCCGGACCGGCTCCTCGCCCGCCTCGCCGGTGCCGCGCTGCGGCTTCCCGCGACGACCCGCCCCGGCCCGGTGCGGATCACCCGCGACATCCCGGTCCGGGTCCGCGACGGCGTGGTGCTGCGCACCGACCACTACGCCCCGGGCGTCCGGGACGCGCCCACCGTCCTGATCCGCACCCCGTACGGGCGGGGTGGACCGCTGCGGCTGCTCGGCCGGCTGCTCGCCGCCCGCGGGCGGCACGCCGTGATCCAGTCCTGCCGGGGCACCGGCGGCTCCGGCGGGACGTTCGCTCCGCTGGTGCACGAGCGGGACGACGGAGTGGACACCCTGGACTGGCTGCGGCGCCAGCCCTGGTGGTCCGGGGCGCTCGGCATGTTCGGGGTCAGCTACCAGGGCTTCGCGCAGTGGGCGCTGGCCGCCGACGCCGGCGACGAGCTGCGCGCGATGGTCGCCGTGGTGACCGCCTCGGCGACCCGGGACTCGACGTACGCGGGGGAGTCGTTCGCCCTGGACACCGTGCTGACCTGGGCGGAGCTGCTGCACGCGCAGACCGTGCCGTGGCTGGCCCGGCAGCGGGAGCTCAAGCGCGGGCAGCCCCGGTTGGCCGCCGCGCTGGAGCACCTGCCACTGGCCGGGGCGGACCTGGTGGCCACCGGTGTGACGATCCCGTTCTTCCAGGAGTGGCTGCGCCACCACACCCCGGACGCCGAGTACTGGCGGACCCGGGTCTTCGCCGACCGGGTGGCCAGGGTGCGGGCGCCGGTGATCATGGTCAGTGGCTGGCACGACATCTTCCTGCCCGCTCAGCTCGACGACTACGCCACCCTGCGCGCCGACGGTGCCCGTCCGCGCCTGGTGATCGGCCCCTGGACGCACGGCAGCCCCGGCCTGTTCGTGGCCGCCCTGCGGGAGGGGTTGGCCTGGCTCGACGAGCACCTGACCGGGCTGGCTCCGGCGGGCGAGCGGCCTCGCCGCGCCGGGCGGTCCACGCCGGGCCCGGTGCGGCTGTACGTGGGGGGCGCCGGCGGTGGCTGGCGGGACCTGCCGGACTGGCCGCCGCCGGCCGTCGACACCGCCTGGCACCTGCACCCCGGTGGCGAGCTGGCGGTGCGCCCGCCGGTCCCCTCGCCGGCGGACGAGTTCCGGTACGACCCAGCCGACCCCACCCCGTCGCTCGGCGGGCCACTGCTGGTGGCGCAGCGGGCCGGCCCGGTGGACAACCGGAGCGTCGAGGCCCGCCCCGACGTGCTGACGTACACCAGCGCCGCGCTGAGCGGGCCGATCGAGGTGATCGGCCCGGTGCGGGCCGAGATCCACGTCCGCAGTGAACTCGCGTACCTGGACGTCTTCGTCCGACTGTGTGATGTGGACCGTCGTGGTCGTTCGTGGAACGTGTGCGACGGTCTGGTCCGGGTGGCACCCGGGCGCTTCCCGGCCGACCCGTCCGGGGTGCGCCGGGTCGCGGTGCCGCTCTGGCCGACGGCGTACCGGTTCGCCGCCGGGCACCGGCTGCGGTTGCAGGTCGCCGGTGGCGCCCATCCCCGCTGGGCGCGCAACCCGGGCACCGGCGAACCACTCGGTACGGCGGTGACTCTGCGTGCCGGATGGCGGCAGGTTCTGCACGACCCCGGGTACCCCTCGGCGCTGCGTCTTCCGATCGTCCACTCTGGCTCCTAGCGATCTCCAAGGTGAGCAGATCGCCCCTGAGCTGGGCATTTGTGGTTGATGCGGGCTATCGTTGGGTCAACGCCCGGCGCTGTGCACCAGTAGGCCGGGCTCGTCCGTAGCCCCGCACCGCGTACGCGGTGTGACGTCGTGCCCGGCCCCCGCTCATCGGAAGGGGGACCCCATGACCCGGGCCCCGGCGAACCTGTTGGCCGTGCGCACCCTGCTGCTGACCCACCTCGAAAACGCCCCCGGGCCGGACGATCTGGAGCCGGCGGAGGTCGGCATCGTTGGCGATCCGGCGCACCGCGGCGGCTACCACTGTGGATCGGACCGGGTGGTCACCAACGACTACTCGGTGGTGGAGTCACCTCGGGACCGGGCCGGCCTGACCCTGGACGCGGCCGCGTTGGACGTCGGCGGCTTCGAGGTCCGTGCCGGTGGCCGAACGCACACGTTGCCCAGCTTCTCGCTCTGGTGCGTCGGGCAGTGCGTCGCGAACGCGGCCGACACCCGGGACATCCGCGAGATCATCTACAGCCCCGACGGAAGCACGGTGCGGCGGTGGGACCGGCTGGGCAAGCGCAGCAGCGGCGACAGCTCGCACCGCTGGCACAGCCACTTCAGCTTCTTTCGTGACGCCATCAAGGCGGGCCGCGACCAGCGGCCGATGTTCCGCCGCTATCTCAGCTCCATCGGAACTCCTGGAGGAGAACGACATGACCGAAGCCGAAATCATCGCCGCGCTGCGGAAGGGCGTCACCAGCGACCCGGTCATCCGCGAGGTCCTGCGGCGGGCGCCGTGGGAGTTCCTACCCGCCGACCACGGCGGGAAGACGTCCGCGCACGCCATCGTGCTGAACGGGTTGCCCGCCCAGTTGCAGGCGCTCGCCGGCCGGGACTTCACCGACGAGCCCGCGATCATCCAGGGCGTGCTGGCCGGGCTGACCCCGGAGAAGATCGCCGCGGCCATCCCGCCCAGCGTGGCCGAGCAGGTCGCCGACGAGTTGGCCCGCCGGCTGGTCGCCTGAGCCTCCGGGCCGACCGTCCCTGTTCCACAACAGTGGTTACGTAATAGGTGTTGCGCAACCACTGTTGCGGATGGCAGGTTGGGCGGCATGGAGAACCCCGACGTACGTCAGGTCACCGACTCACGGGTGCTGGCCGCCATGGCCCACCCGCTGCGCCGCCGACTGATGGACGTGCTCAAGGTGCACGGCCCCTCGACCGTCGGCATGCTCGCCGAGCACACCGACCAGGCGCCAGCGAACGTCAGCCACCACCTCAAGGTGCTCGCCGCCGGTGAACTGGTCGCCGAGGCGCCCGAGCTCGCCCGGGACCGGCGCGAGCGGTGGTGGCGGCTGGCCACCCGGTCGGTGCGCTGGTCCAACACCGACTTCGACGCCGACCCGGCCGCCCGCGCGGTCGCCGACGCCGCCACCTCACTCAACCTGGACCGGCACGTCGCCCTGGCCCGGGCGTGGCACGCCGCCGACGAGCCGGCGCAGGCAGCATGGAACGACGCGCCGTTCTCCACCGACCGCTGGCTGCATCTCACACCCGACGAACTGGCCGAGTTGAACCGCGAGGTGATCGACCTGCTGGCCCGCTGGGCCGACCGGAAGGCGCCCGACGACGGGCGCGAGCGCCAGCCGGTCTTCGTGTTCGCCCACGGCGTCCCGGCCCGTCCGTGACCGTGGCCACGCACACCGATCCGAGCCCGGTCCGGGAGACCGGCGGGCTGCTGCGGCACCGGGACTTCCGGCTGCTCTGGGCCGGCCAGGCGATCAGCAGCGTCGGCAGCAACGTCACCACTGTCGCGCTGCCACTGGTCGCGGTGGCCGTGCTCGACGCCGGCACCTTCCAGGTGGCGGTGCTCACCGCCGCGGCCTGGCTGCCGTGGCTGCTGATCGGCCTGCCGGCCGGCGCGTGGGTCGACCGGCTGCCGCGCCGGCCGGTGATGGTCGCCTGCGACCTGCTCTGCGCGGTGGCCTTCCTCACCGTTCCGCTGGCCGCCGCACTGGACCGGCTCACCGTCTGGCACCTGCTGCTGGTCGCGCTCGGGGCCGGCACCGCGCGGGTCTTCTTCGAGACCGCCGACCAGGTGTACCTGCCGGTGCTGCTCCGCCCCGAGCAACTGCCCGAGGGCAACGCGAAGCTGCAGGCCACCCAGACCGTGAGCTACGTCGTCGGGCCCGGCCTCGCCGGCCTCATCGCCCAGCTCACCGGGGCGGTCGCCGCGCTGGTGCTGGACGCGGCCACGTTCCTGCTCTCCGCGGCCTGCCTGCTGCGGATCCGCACCGCCGAACCCCGTACCCCGCGGACCGACCGGTCCCCGTCGCTGCGCCGGGACATCGCCGAGGGACTGCGCTTCGTCGTCCGTGACCCGTACCTGCGGGTGCTCACGCTCTTCGGCGCCGCCAGCAACATCGGGCTGATCGGCTACCAGGCCGTCCTTGTGGTGTTCCTGGTCCGCGAGCTACGGCTCGCGCCCGGCCTGGTGGGCGTCCTGGTCGCGGTGATGAGCGCCGGGGGGATCATCGGCGCGCTGCTGGCCACCGCGCTGGCCCGGCGCTGCGGCACCGCGCGCGCCATGCTGCTCGGTGCGGCCCTCACCGGGCCGCCCGCCCTGCTCATCCCGCTGGCCACGCCCGGTGTGGGACTGATCTGGCCGGCCCTCGGCGGGATCCTGATCGGCCTCGGAGTGGCGATCGGCAACGTGCTCAAGGGCAGCTTCCGGCAGACGTACACCCCGCACCACCTGCTCGGCCGGGTGACGGTGAGCATGCAACTGCTCAACTACGGCACCATCCCGCTGGCGGCCGTGCTGGCCGGTGCCCTCGGTGCGCGCTACGGAGTCGCGACCGCGATCGGAGTGATGACCGCCTGGTTGGCGCTCACCCCGTTGATTCTGTTGATCGGGCCGCTCCGGAGGCGGCGGGACCTGCCCGCCGCCCCGGCGGCGTCTTGAGTGCGCTGCGACGGCGGCCGGAGACCGGCCGCCGTCACCGGCACGGAGCTACATCGGGCGGACGTTGTCCGCCTGCGGACCCTTCTGCCCCTGGGTCACCTCGAACTCGACCTTCTGGCCCTCGTTGAGCTCCCGGTAGCCGCTCGAGGCAATGGCGGAGTAGTGGACGAACACGTCCGGCCCTCCACCGTCCTGCTCGATGAAACCGAAGCCCTTTTCCGAGTTGAACCACTTAACCGTGCCGGTTGCCATGCATCTCTCCCTGTTCAAAGCGGCTGACCCTCGACCTGTGGCCGATGATCGCCCGTACCTGTCCGACAGTAACGGGCGAAACGCCGATCCGCCGGCCGAAGTGCCGTAGGTCTTCGAGTGAAGTCGGGTGAACTCTGCGCGCCGGCACGTGAAACCCGCCCCGGCAGCCCCCCGCTGCGGCATGCTAGCGCCGATGAGGGGTGCCGCAGCCGCCGCGCTGTCCGAGCTGGAGCGCGAGATCGACGCGCCCGGCGCCGGCCTGGACCGGCTCCGACTCGTACCCACCCCGTTCGTGCCGGAGGTGCGGCTGCACCTGGCCGAGGACGCGATCGTCTGGTGGGCCCGGATGGAGGCGGCCGTCGGGCACGCCCTGCCGCCGCCGTACTGGGCCTCCGCCTGGGCCGGGGGGCAGGCTCTCGCCCGTCACCTGCTGGACCATCCGGAGCTGGTCGCCGGCCAGCGGGTGCTCGACCTCGCAGCCGGATCGGGGCTGGTGGCCATCGCCGCCGCGCTGGCCGGCGCGTCGACGGTGGTCGCGAACGACATCGACCCGTACGCCGTCGCCGCCGTCACCGTCAACGCGCGAGCCAACCGGGTCGCCGTCGACGCCACGGGCGATGATCTGCTCGACAGCGTCGACGCGGAGGCGGACCTGGTCCTCGCCGGCGACGTGTTCTACAGCAGGGCGATGGCCGACCGGATGCTGCCGTTCCTCCAGCGGGCCGCCGCTGGCGGCGCCGAGGTGCTGGTGGGCGATCCCGGCCGGGGGCACCTGCCGGCGGACCGGTTGATGGTGCTGGCCGACTATCCGGTGCCCACCACCGAACCCTCGGTCGACTCGTCGCTGCGCCGGGTGCAGGTGCTGCGACCCGCCTGAGGCCGGGGACCGTCTCAGGGGCGACCCCGAGGCGGATACCAGGGGTCGGTGGGGGATGCGACCGGATGTCCACGGTGGTGCCGCGGCCATAGCGTACGGGGCATGACGCAATGGCTGGCTCAGGTCGGGGAACTACCCATCCTGCTGCTGATGGGCACGCTCGGGCTGGTCATGCTCTTCGACGCCGTACCGCTGCTGGGGGTTCTGGTCCCCGGCGACGTGGCGATCCTGGCCGCGGTCGGGGTGGGCCGCCCGGCCACCGGGCTCGCCACCTTCACCGCCGTGCTGGTCGGCTGCCTGGCCGGTTGGTCGTTGAGCTTCCTGGTCGGCCGTCGGTACGGGGAGCGGCTGCGGCGCAGTCGGATCGGCGACTGGATCGGCGAGGCGCGATGGACGGCGGCGGAGGGGCTGCTGCGTCGAGGTGGGGGCCGGATGGTGGTCGTCGCGCCATTCCTGCCGGTGTTCAACGCGCTGCTGCCGCTGGCCGCCGGTGGGCTGCGGATGTCGTACCGGCGGTTCCTCGGCTGCGCGGCGCTCGGCGCGGCGGCCTGGGCCGGTCTCTACCTCGCGCTGGGCACGGCGTCCCGCTCACTGGCCGGGTTGCTTCCGGGAGAGGCCAGCCCGCTGCTGGTCACCATGGGTGTCGGGCTGGTGCTGGCCGCCGTGGTGCTGCTGGGCACCCGGCGCCGGCTGCGTGCGGTGACCGGGGCTCCGACGCCCTGACCGGTTCGGCCCGGCGGTGGGTGCGGGGGTGCGCCCACGCGGTCGGGTAGGTGGTGCGGGGCCGGCCGGGGGGCCGGCCCCGCGCGGGTCACCAGCCGCGGGCACGCCACTGCGGCAGGGCCGGTCGTTCCGCGCCGAGCGTGCTGTCCTTGCCGTGACCGGGATAGAACCAGGTCTCGTCCGGGAGCCGGTCGAACAGCTTGTGCTCGACGTCGTCGATCAGCGCGGCGAAGCGCGCCGGGTCCTTGTCCGTGTTGCCCACGCCGCCGGGAAAAAGGCTGTCACCGGTGAAGAGGTGCGGGGTGCCGGCCGGGTCGCGGTAGAGCAGCGCGATCGAGCCCGGGGTGTGCCCCTTGATGTGGATGACCTCCAGCGCGCAGTCGCCGACCGGGACGGTGTCGCCGTCCGCGAGCCGCTCCGCCTCGATCGGCAGCCCGGCCGCGTCGTCGGCGTGCACCAGCGGGCGGGCGCCGGTCTTGGCGACCACCTCCTCCAGCGCCACCCAGTGGTCCATGTGCTGGTGGGTGGTCACCACGGCGGTCAGCCCACCGTCGCCGATCAGGTCCAGCAGGCGGGGCGCCTCGTTGGCGGCGTCGATCAGCACCTGCTCGCCGGTGGCCGTGCAGCGCAGCAGGTAGGCGTTGTTGTCCATCGGGCCCACCGACAACTTGCTGATGGTGAGCCCGCTCAGCTCCCGCACCGCCGGCGCCTCGCCGGGGGTGACGTCTCCGCTGTAGGTCATGAGGTGTCTATATCCATTCCGGTGGAGTGGGCAGGGGGCCGTCGGGAGTGACGGCGAGCGCGCCGCCGCCGTCACGGCCGATCAGCCAGGCGGCGAGGTCGGGGGCGGGACCGGCGATGATCGGTGCGCCCGCGCGTTCCCCGATCACCAGTTCGTGTCGGCTGCCGTCGAAGCGCAGCACCATCGACGGCAGCGCCGGCCGGTCGCCGTGGTGCGCGGCCACCTCGTGCAGCAGCCGGTGGGCGAACGCCTCCGACCAGTCGGCGGGCCGGTAGTCGGCGGCCAGGTCGAGGTGGTGCACCTCGATCTCGCGCAACCGGCCCCA
This sequence comes from Micromonospora sp. NPDC005161, assembly GCF_053599855.1. Taxonomy (NCBI): domain Bacteria; kingdom Bacillati; phylum Actinomycetota; class Actinomycetes; order Micromonosporales; family Micromonosporaceae; genus Micromonospora; species Micromonospora sp. NPDC005161. The sequence continues at coordinate 8,432 of NZ_JBSFYQ010000005.1, read as the reverse complement.
GACGAGCAGCGCCGCGGGCCATGGGCCACGGCGGGTCTGCACCGTCGCCGCCCACGCCTCGACCGGCATGGCCGCGACCGCCTCGGTGAATCGGTCCGCGGTACGCCGCAGGTCGTCCAGATGCTCGACCGGTGGGCGGCCCGCGCCGGCCTCGATGTCCATCGTGCGGGCCTCCGGCGAGGCGTACATCGGCAGCGGCTCGCCGGTGCGGGCCGCGGTGAGCAGGTTGACGAAGCCGTCGGCGTTGCGCGCCAGGTGCGCCAGCACGTGGCCGCGCGTCCAGCCCGGCAGTAGCGACGCGGCCGCCAGGCCCGCGCCGTCGAAGGAGGCCGCGGTACGCAGGAGTCGACTCGTGGCGTCGTCCACCTCGCCCATCAGCAGCAGCGGATCGGTGGTCACGCGTCGACCCTAGCGGTCCGCCGTCGCGGCGTCGCCGGGGAAATCGCTTTCGGCGCGTCGGCGCGCGCCCTACCGTCAGCGGCATACGCGGCACCGGGACGTCGGACGGAGGTGATGACCATGCCGGACGTGGCACGAGTGTTCCGCCATCACCAGCTTCGACACCGATGAGGATGCCATGACGATCGATCTGACCGCCCTCGGCTGGGACGCCGAGCGGGCGGCGTACGCCGGGCGACGCGGCGATCAGCACCCGGGCCGCGTGGCCCGGGTGGACCGGGGGGTCTGCACCGTGCTCACCGAGGCCGGCCCGGTGCGGGCCAGTCTGGGTGGGGCGGTGCTGGCCGGCGCCGTTCGGGACCCCTCCGCGCTGCCCTGTGCGGGCGACTGGGTGCTGCTCGCGCACTGGCCGGACCGCCGCACCACCGTGGAGGCGGTGCTGCCCCGGCGGGCCGCGCTGATCCGCCGTACCGCCGGCAAGGACGCCAGCGGCCAGGTGCTGGCCGCCAACCTCGACGCCGCCGCCGTGGTGGAGCCGGTGCACCCGGAGCCGGACGTCGGTCGGATCGAGCGGCTGCTCTCCCTGGCCCACGAGTCCGGTGCCCGGCCGCTGGTCGTGCTGACCAAGGCCGACCTCGCGGCCGACCCGGACGCGCTGGCCCGCCAGCTGGCCGCGGTCGCCCCCGGCGTGCCGGTGCTGCCGGTCAGCGCCGAGGGTGGCCTGGGCCTGGAACCACTGCGCGCCGAGGTGGCGCCGGGCCGCACGCTCGGCCTGATCGGGCCCTCTGGCGCCGGCAAGTCGAGCCTGGTCAACGCGCTGGCCGGCGCGGTGCTGATGCCGACCCAGGCGATCCGGCGGGTCGACGGCAAGGGCCGGCACACCACCACCTGGCGGGCACTGGTGCCGATCCCCGGCGGCGGCGCGGTGATCGACACGCCCGGCGTGCGGGCGGTCGGCCTGCTGGACGGTGCGGCCGGGCTCGACCGGGCGTTCGCCGACATCGCCGGGCTGGCCGAGGGTTGCCGGTACGCCGACTGCGGGCACGACGGCGAGCCCGCCTGCGCGGTCCGCGACGCGCTGCACACCGGGGAACTCTCCACCCGCCGCTGGGAGAGCTGGCGGCGGCTGCAGGGGGAGGTGGCCCAGGAGAGCCGGCGGCGCGAGGCGCGGCTGGCCGCGGAGCGGCGTGGCGGGTGGCGTTCCGGCCGGCGCCGGGCGGCCCGACCGCCGTCGCCCGGGGGCTACTGACCGGCCCGGCCGACCGGGCTGAGCTGGGGGAATGTGCGGGCGGGGGAAACTGTCATACCTCGGGGCTAGAGTTGCCGAGGCGTCTTTTCCGCGCCCGCACGACCGCTCAGAACATGCCAGAGCGGGACACATCCTTCGCTTCGTCTTCACCCGGGAGTACACGGACCGTGGCCGACCGACTGATCATCCGTGGCGCGCGCGAGCACAACCTGCGTGACGTCAGTCTCGACCTGCCCCGGGACGCACTCATCGTGTTCACCGGGCTGTCCGGGTCGGGCAAGTCGAGCCTGGCCTTCGACACGATCTTCGCCGAGGGGCAGCGGCGCTACGTCGAGTCGCTCTCGTCGTACGCCCGGCAGTTCCTCGGCCAGATGGACAAGCCCGACGTCGACTTCATCGAGGGGTTGAGCCCCGCCGTCTCGATCGACCAGAAGTCGACCTCGCGCAACCCGCGCTCGACCGTCGGCACCATCACCGAGGTCTACGACTACCTGCGGCTGCTGTACGCCCGCATCGGTGAGCCGCACTGCCCGGTCTGCGGCGAGCGGATCTCCCGCCAGAGCCCGCAGCAGATCGTCGACCGGGTCCTCGCCATGGCCGAGGGCACCAAGTTCATGGTGCTCGCCCCGGTCATCCGCGGCCGCAAGGGCGAGTACGTCGACCTCTTCGCCGAGCTGCAGGCCAAGGGCTACGCCCGGGCCCGCGTCGACGGCGTGGTGCACCCGCTGACCGAGCCGCCGAAGCTCAAGAAGCAGGAGAAGCACACCATCGAGGTGGTGATCGACCGGCTCACCGTCAAGCCGAGCGCCAAGCAGCGGCTGACCGACTCGATCGAGGCCGCCCTGGGCCTCTCCAGCGGCCTGGTGCTGCTCGACTTCGTCGACCTGCCCGAGGACGACCCGGACCGGGAGCGTCGCTACTCCGAGCACCTGGCCTGCCCCAACGACCACCCGCTCGCCATCGAGGACCTCGAGCCCCGGGTCTTCTCCTTCAACGCGCCGTACGGCGCCTGCCCGGAGTGCACCGGCCTGGGCACCAAGAAGGAGGTCGACCCGGAGCTGCTGGTGCCCGACCCGGAGCGCACCCTGCGCGAGGGCGCCATCCAGCCCTGGTCCACGGGCCACAACCTGGAATACTTCCTGCGCCTGCTGGAGGCGCTCGGCGAGGCCCAGCACTTCGACGTCGACACCCCGTGGCGGGCGCTGCCGGCGCGGGCGCAGAAGACGATCCTGCACGGCTCCGACGACCAGGTGCACGTGCGCTACCGCAACAAGTACGGCCGCGAGCGCTCGTACTACACCGGCTTCGAGGGCGTGGTGCAGTGGATCGAGCGCCGGCACTCCGACACCGAGTCCGAGTGGTCCCGCGACAAGTACGAGGGCTACATGCGCGATGTGCCGTGCGCGGCGTGCGGCGGCGCCCGGCTCAAGCCCGAGGTGCTCGCGGTCACGCTTGCCGGCAAGAGCATCGCCGAGGTGTGCAACCTGTCCGTGGGGGAGTGCGCCGACCTGCTCGTGGGCATCGAGCTCACCGACCGGCAGAAGATGATCGCCGAGCGGGTGCTCAAGGAGATCAACGCCCGGCTGCGGTTCCTGCTCGACGTCGGCCTGGACTACCTCTCCCTGGACCGGCCGGCCGGCACCCTCTCCGGCGGCGAGGCGCAGCGCATCCGGCTGGCCACCCAGATCGGCTCCGGGCTCGTGGGCGTGCTGTACGTGCTCGACGAGCCGTCGATCGGGCTGCACCAGCGCGACAACCACCGGCTGATCGAGACCCTGATCCGGCTGCGTGGCCTGGGCAACACGCTGATCGTGGTGGAGCACGACGAGGACACCATCCGCACCGCGGACTGGATCGTCGACATCGGGCCCGGCGCCGGTGAGCACGGCGGCAAGATCGTGCACAGCGGTTCGGTGCCGGCGCTGCTGGAGAACCCGGACTCGGTCACCGGGGCGTACCTGTCCGGCCGCCGGTCGATCCCGACACCGACGAAGCGCCGCCCGCAGGACCGGGACCGGGAGCTGGTGGTGCACGGCGCGCGCGAGCACAACCTGCGCAACCTGACCGTCTCCTTCCCGCTGGGCCAGCTGATCGCGGTCACCGGGGTCAGCGGCTCGGGCAAGTCGACGCTGGTCAACGACATCCTGTACGCGGTGCTCGCCAACCAGATCAACGGCGCCCGGCTGGTGCCCGGCCGGCACACCCGGGTCGGCGGCCTGGAGCACGTGGACAAGGTCGTCGGCGTGGACCAGTCGCCGATCGGCCGGACGCCGCGCTCCAACCCGGCCACCTACACCGGGGTCTGGGACCACGTCCGCAAGCTCTTCGCCGAGACCACGGAAGCCAAGGTGCGCGGGTACGGTCCGGGCCGGTTCTCGTTCAACGTCAAGGGCGGGCGCTGCGAGGCGTGCTCCGGCGACGGCACCATCAAGATCGAGATGAACTTCCTGCCCGACGTGTACGTCCCCTGCGAGGTCTGCAAGGGCGCCCGGTACAACCGGGAGACCCTCGAGGTGCACTACAAGGGCAAGACCGTCTCGGACGTGCTGGAGATGCCGATCGAGGAGGCCGCGGAGTTCTTCTCCGCCATCCCGGCCATCCACCGTCACCTCAAGACGCTGGTCGACGTCGGCCTCGGTTACGTCCGCCTCGGCCAGCCCGCGCCGACCCTCTCCGGTGGCGAGGCCCAGCGGGTCAAGCTCGCCTCCGAGCTGCAGAAGCGCTCCACGGGGCGGACGGTCTACGTGCTCGACGAGCCGACCACCGGCCTGCACTTCGAGGACATCCGCAAGCTGCTGATGGTGCTGGAAGGGCTGGTCGACAAGGGCAACACGGTGATCACCATCGAGCACAACCTCGACGTGATCAAGACGGCCGACTGGCTGATCGACATGGGCCCGGAGGGCGGGCACCGGGGCGGCAGCGTGCTCGCCACCGGCACCCCGGAGGAGGTCGCCGAGGTGCCCGAGAGCCACACCGGCCAGTTCCTGCGTCAGGTGCTCAAGCTCGACGGCGAGGCCAAGGGCGCGGCGGCCGCCACCACCCGGGCCGCCAAGGCCAACGGCACCGCCAAGACCCGGGCCCCGCGTAAGGCGACCGCCGCCGCGCGCTGAGTCGACCCGACGCCGGCGGTGCCCATCGGGCATCGCCGGCGTTCCCATTTCCTGGGTCGAGGCCGTGTCACCGTGAACCATCCGGCACAGTTGCCCGTGTTGACCTGTGTGGCCGGGAGATCGGGACCGGCGCAGCAGCCGAGAGAGAGGCGAGGCATGAGTGACGATCAGGCGCTGACCGGTCCGGGTACGCAGACCCGTCGGGCTCTGCTCACCGGCGTCGGGGCGGTGGGCGCGGCCGTCGTCCTGGCTGCCTGCGGCAGTGACGACACCGGCGGCGGAGCCGCCCCGACCAGCGGCGGCCCGGCGGTGCCCAGCACCGGTGACGCCGGCGGCGGCGATCGGCAGGGCGCCCAGTCGCTGGCCACCACCGCCGACATCCCGGTCGGCGGCGGCAAGGTCCTCGCCGCCGAGGGCGTGGTCATCACCCAGCCCACCGCCGGCCAGTTCAAGGGCTTCAGCCCGATCTGCACGCACCAGAACTGCCCGGTGACGAACGTCGACGGCGGCACCATCAACTGCACCTGCCACGGCAGCAAGTTCTCGATCGAGGACGGCTCGGTGAAGGCCGGTCCGGCCACCCGGCCGTTGCCGGCGAAGGACATCAAGGTCACCGGCGACCAGATCTCGCTGGCCTGACATCCGCGCCCCGACCGACGCTTGATCGACTCGCCTTTCGGGAAGTCGGGGTGTCCGGCACCCGCCGACGCCCCGACTTCCGCGGAGCCCGAGTCGATCTAGCGCTTTCGGCGGCGTGTCGGTGCCGCGGACTAGGCTTGCTGGCGTGGCTGACCCCTCGACCTACCGTCCCGCACCCGGCACCATCCCGGAGTCCCCGGGGGTCTACCGCTTCCGCGACGGCACCGGTCGGGTGATCTACGTCGGCAAGGCGAAGAACCTGCGCAGCCGGCTCAACTCCTACTTCGGCGACATCTGGAACCTGCACGAGCGCACCCGGCAGATGGTCACCACCGCCGAGTCGGTGGACTGGATCACCGTCGGCACCGAGGTCGAGGCGCTCCAGCAGGAGTTCACCTGGATCAAGCAGTACGACCCCCGGTTCAACGTCCGCTACCGCGACGACAAGTCGTACCCCTATCTGGCCGTCACCCTCGATGAGGAATACCCGCGGCTCCAGGTGATGCGCGGCGCCAAGCGCAAGGGCGTGCGCTACTTCGGGCCGTACTCGCACGCCTGGGCGATCCGGGAGACCCTCGACCTGCTGCTACGGGTGTTCCCGGCCCGGACGTGCTCCGCCGGGGTGTTCAAGCGGGCCGGCCAGGTCGGCCGGCCCTGCCTGCTCGGCTACATCGGCAAGTGCTCGGCGCCCTGCGTCGGCAGCGTCTCCGCCGACGAGCACCGGGCCATCGTCGACGGCTTCTGCGACTTCATGGCCGGGCGCACCGACACCATGGTCCGCAAGATCGAACGCGAGATGACCGAGGCGAGCGAGCAGCTGGAGTTCGAGCGGGCCGCCCGGCTGCGCGACGACGTGGCCGCCCTGCGCCGGGCGATGGAGAAGCAGACCGTGGTGTTGGGCGACGGCACCGACGCCGACGTGGTCGCGTTCGCCGACGACCCCCTCGAGGCGGCCGTGCAGGTCTTCCATGTCCGCGACGGCCGGGTCCGGGGCCAGCGCGGTTGGGTGGTGGAGAAGACCGAGGAGCTGACCACCGGCGACCTGGTGCACCACTTCTGCACCCAGGTGTACGGCGGCGAGCACGGCGAGGCCGACGTGCCCCGCGAGCTGCTGGTGCCCGAGCTGCCCGCGGACGCGGACGCGCTGGCCGACTGGCTCTCCACCCACCGTGGCAGCCGCGTCTCGCTGCGGGTGCCGCAGCGTGGCGACAAGCGCTCACTGATGGAGACGGTGGAGCGCAACGCCAAGGACGCGCTTGCCCGGCACAAGCTCAAGCGGTCCGGTGACCTGACTACCCGGGGCAAGGCGCTAAACGAGATCAGCGAGGCGCTGGACATGCGCACCTCGCCTCTGCGCATCGAGTGCTTCGACATCTCGCAGATCCAGGGCACCGATGTGGTGGCCAGCATGGTGGTCTTCGAGGACGGGCTGCCCCGCAAGAGTGAGTACCGGCGGTTCATCGTGCGGGGCGCGACCGACGACCTCTCCGCGATGTCCGAGGTGCTGCGCCGCCGCTTTGCCCGCTACCTTGACGCGCGGGCGGAGACGGGCGAGGCGGGGGTCGAGCCGGCCGACGATCCCGCCGCCCCGGGTGGCCTTGGTGAAATCGACGAGCCGCAGGTCGGCGTCCTGGTCGACCCGACCACCGGCCGGCCGCGCAAGTTCGCGTACCCGCCGCAGCTGGTGGTCGTCGACGGCGGCGCGCCGCAGGTCGCCGCGGCCGCCCAGGCCCTTGCCGAACTCGGCATTGACGACGTGGCCCTGTGCGGGCTGGCCAAGCGGCTGGAGGAGGTCTGGCTCCCCGACGACGAGTTCCCGGTCATCCTGCCGCGCACCTCGGAAGGGCTCTACCTGCTGCAACGGGTTCGCGACGAGGCGCACCGGTTCGCCATCACCTTCCACCGGCAGCGCCGCTCCAAGCGGATGACCGAGTCGGCGCTGGACAATGTGCCCGGCCTGGGCGAGGTGCGGCGCAAGGCGCTGATGAGGCATTTCGGCTCGCTCAAGCGGCTCTCCGCCGCCACCGTCGAGGAGATCACCGAGGTGCCCGGGGTGGGCCGGCGCACCGCCGAGTCGATCCTGGCCGCCCTCACCAAGGGAACCACGAGGGCCGACGAGGGGGCCGAGGCCACCCCGAGTTCGTGAGCCGGCCGGCCGCACCTCCCGGCGCTCCCTGTCGAGCTGCCCCAGATGTGGGGCGCGTCGCCGCCGGACCGGGGGCTGGCGACGACCTGGTCGCCGTCCGACCGCCACAGCGGGTTGAGGCCATTTGATCGACTCCGTCTCCTTGATATCGCGGTGTCTCGGCATCGGGGATACCCCGATGTCAGTGAAATCGAGTCGATCACCCTGCCGGTGACCGGGACGGGCGGCGCGGGCGGCATCCGCACCCACCGGCACCCCCGGAGGAGGTCGCCGAGGTGCCCGAGAGCCACACCGGCCAAAGAGCGTGATACCTCAGAGTCATACTTATGCCTCACAGGTATCGGGCTCGATGCCGACTGTCCGGCCCGCCCGGCGGGCCTGCCCCCTCGCTTGGCGCCTGATTCACCCGCCCACGTCGGATCGCCTGCCCCTGGCACGGTTCGTGTGCCTGGCCGGGGTGGTCGAGTCCGCGATCTCGGAAAGGATGTGGCCTCGACGGGTTGGCAGGCGGCCGCGTCCCGGGGATCGCGCGGATCGTGGACCCGGCCGGATTGAGACCCCCGAAGGCAGAATGTCTGGTTCAGGCCCGGCACGGTTGGGCGTCGCTGTCCGGTTTCGCCGTGGGCGTCCTGTGGTCGGGGGCACCCGCAGGGTGGAATCGGCGGCCGGTCGGGGTGGTTATACCTGGCAGATCACCGCGGCCCCCGGGCCCGGTAGCCACAGGCCGCCGGGAACACCCGCCAGGCCACCACGGTTACATCCCCCGTAGCCGCAGGCCGCCGGGAACACCGGCCAGGCCGCCACGGTTACATCCCCCGTAGCCGCCGACCGCCGGGAACACCCGCCGGGCCGGCACGGTTACATCCCCCGGACACCCGAGCAGGTC